>NZ_CP058409.1:1784082-2105665 GCF_015239775.1 Trichlorobacter lovleyi | reverse complement strand
GTGGTGGAGCGTTACGACAAGCCGTTTATCCTGGTGGATACCGGCGGGTTTGAGCCGGTCACTGAAGACCGGATGCTGCAGCAGATGCGCGAACAGTCGCTTTTGGCCATGGAAGAGGCTGACGTGATCCTGTTTCTGATGGATGCCAAGCAGGGACTGACCCCGGCAGATAATGAAGTTGCCACCATGCTGCGGCGGGTGGACAAGCCGGTCTTCTATGTGGTCAACAAGGTGGATGGTGAGAAGATCGAGAACGAGGCAGCCGAGTTCTATGCCCTGGGTATCGACAACATGCATACCATCTCGGCGGCGCACAATCGTGGCATCAGAGACCTCCTGGATGAGGTTCAGGCCCTGCTGCCTGATGAACCGTTGCCGGGCGAAGATGAAGTGACCAGGATCGCGGTGGTGGGGCGGCCCAATGTGGGCAAATCATCGCTGGTTAACCGGCTGCTCGGTTTTGAGCGGGTAGTGGCCAATCCCGTTGCCGGCACGACCCGCGATTCGGTGGATACCTTTTTTACCTGTAACAAGAAACGGTACTGCCTGATCGATACGGCCGGTATCCGGCGTAAGGGCAAGACCAGCCAGAAGCTTGAAAAATACAGCGTTGTTGATGCCTTGAAGAGTATTGAACGGGCTGATGTGGCCCTGATCGTGCTGAATGCCGAAGACGGTATCACGGAGCAGGACAAGCATATTGCCGGGTATGTCTACGAGGCAGGCCGTGCCTGTCTGTTTGTGGTCAACAAGTGGGATACCCTGGAGAAGGATAACAAGACCATCGGCAAGTTTGTGGAACAAATCCAGTATGAATTCAAGTTTCTGGCCTTTGCTCCGATCGTGTTCGTTTCGGCCAAGACCGGTCAGCGGATTCATAAGGTGATGGAAGAGGCAGCAGAGGTGGCAGAACAGTACTCCCGCAGGGTTACAACATCTGAATTGAACCGTGTCTTCAAGGAAGCGGTGGAGGCCCACCATGCCCCGTTGCACCACGCCCGGCGGGTCAAATTCTATTTTGCCACCCAGGTGGCGGTCAAGCCGCCCACCTTTGCCATCTTCACCAACCAGCCCGACGGAGTGCTGACGCCGTACCAACGGTACCTGGGCAACCGCTTCCGGGATGCCTTTGGTTTCAAGGGGACGCCGTTCAGGTTACTGTTCCGTGGCAGGGAGCGAAAGCAGGCTGACGGCAGGGAAAGAAAACCCTCTAAACAGTGATATGGCTTTACTCAAACTATTCTGTGGTTTATCATTATCGCCTTGTTTGTCGTGGTATTACCGGTAAGGAGAACTGTCGTGCAGATGCAGAGCGGACTGCATGGAAAACTGGAAGAACTGGGACTTGACGAAATCCTTCAGATTGTCGGAGTGAGCCGGCGTACCGGTATTCTGACCCTGAAAAGCAGAGGGCGTGAGGCGGTGCTGCAGTTCCGTGACGGCCTGCTGGTCAGAGTCACCTCTACCGGCTTCCAGCAGAGCCTTGGAGAACTGCTGATCCGTAATGGTGCCGCCACTCCCGAGATGGTGCAGCAGGCCCTGGCTATCCAGCAGCAGGAGCAGTTCCGTGAGCGGATCGGCACGATCCTGCACCATCGTTTCCATGTTGACCTGCAGCTGATTGAGCAGACCGTGCGGGAACAGATCAGCAACGTCTTGATGACCCTGTTTGCCTGGACAGAGGGGAGCTTCGACTGTGCTTCTCTTGATGTTGAAACAGTGGATGCCGCCTATCTTGACCCGGTGCAACTGATCCTGGAGCTGGGCGAGAAATCTCCGGACCAGCTGGTTGCCGAGGCCGTGCGTGTCCAGCAACAGCTTGGGGCTGATGAGGGCCGGGAACCGCTTGAAGAGATTCTGGAACCTCCTGCCCTGGAACCTGAAACAGCACTGCCAGCCATGGTGGTTGTTGACGATGACAGCAGCATGGCAGAGGCGCTGGCTGATGAACTGCAACGTTGGTTTACCGTATCGGTATTCACCAGAAGTGAAGAGGCGCTGGTGAAGGTGGATGCGCTGTTCCGTTCCGGTTCCTGTCCGGTGGTGCTGGTGGACCTGATCATGCCAAAGATGGATGGTACCGGTGTGCTGGGAGGACTGGAACTGATCCAGCTGTTACAGCGAAACTTTGCCGGTATCAGGCTTGTGGCGGTTTCCGATTTTCATCATGCCGAGGCTGTCTCTGAGCTTGCCGGCCTGGGCTGTCCATTTCTGATCAAACCACGCCGCGGTGACACCAAGGGAGAACAGTTCACTGCTTTGCTGAACAACCTCAAAGATATTTTACCATTGCAGGGCTAGCGACTTTCACGGGTCAGAGGTTTGGAGGAACCTGTATTCATGAAGACCTTCACCATTCTTATTGTTGATGATTCGGCGGCCATGCGTTCACTGCTGGTTTCCACTCTGGAAACATTGGGAACCATTGCTACTGTGCAGGCTCCAAATGGTTTTGAAGCGTTGCGTATGCTGCCCCGTGAGCAGGTTGACCTGGTTCTGACCGATATCAATATGCCGGATATCAATGGGCTTGAACTGCTCAGCTTCATTCGAAACAACCCTATGTATAAGGATGTCCCGGTCGTTGTCATCTCCACCGAAGGAAGCCGTAAAGATATTGAAAAGGGGCTTTCCCTGGGGGCCAATGAGTATCTGGTAAAACCATTCCAGCCGGAACAACTTCTTGAGATAGTTAAAAGGTTTCTATGAGTTCGTCCTCCCCCCCATCATCTGACGCAGCGCGTGATTTTCTGGCAGAAGCCGAGGAAATTGTCGAAGAGCTCGGGACGCAACTGGCCGACCTGGCTGACATGGCTGAGAAGGGGGCCTGGGAGCCTGATCTGCTGAACGCCATTTTTCGTGGTGCCCATTCCCTGAAGGGACTGGCAGGCATGTTTGGCTTTGGCATGATCGCTGAGACCGCCCATCATGCCGAGAACCTGCTTGACTGGTTACGGATGGGGAAGATTTCACTTACCCCTGCGGTGCTGGAACTGCTGTTTTCCTCTGCTGCACTGCTTACGACACTGCTGCGCGCCTGTGTTGACGGTACCCTTGATCAGCATCAGGCTGCCGCCTCCGCCCATGCATCTGCCATTGCAGCCTGTCTCAATCCTGTTGAACCGGTCTCTGCCCCTCCCTTGCTTGAACAACTTGGCCTTTCAGACTCATTGATGGGGGCGCTGACCGAGTACGAAGAACACCGCCTGAAAGAAAACTGCAGCAAGGGGCGCCATATCTATGTGGTGCATGCCTCCTTTGAACTGACGACCTTTGATCAGGGACTGGCTGAGCTGACCGATATCCTGAAAGGGTGTGGCGAGGTCATCAGTACCCTGCCAAGCGTTGGCGAACGTATCGAAACCCATATCGATTTTGATCTGCTGGTGGGAACGGATCGCAATGAACAGGAACTTTCAGCGCTCCTGAAGCATCTTGACGTATCCATCCTGCTGGCGGGAGCTGCGAAGGGAGATGCAAAGGCAGCAGCGCTACCGGACCGGGCCGATTTCCAGCCGGTTGCTGTCACTGCCTCTGCATCGGAAACAGCAGATACTCCCGTGGTGCTGCCTGCTTCGGAGCTGCCCAGCGCCAGCCCGGATGAGGCCTTTTCTGCCAAGAGCATGAGCCGAACCGTGCGGGTGGATATCGGTAAGCTGGATGAACTGATGAATATTGTGGGAGAACTGGTGCTGGCCCACTCCTCCATTTCATCCATTGCCAACCGGATGCGGACCGAAGGGTTTTCCCGGATGGCCATTGATCTGGGCAAGGCGGCCAAGGGTCTTGAACGGCGCCTGACCGACCTGCAAAAGGGGGTCATGGATATCCGCATGATCCCGGTGGGGCAGCTGTATGAAAAGATGTCCCGGATTGTGCGCAAGATCTCCCGTGAGCAGGGCAAGAAGATCGAGCTGAAGCTGTATGGCGCCGAGACGGAGCTTGACAAGCTGATTGTGGAGGATATTGCCGACCCGCTGATGCATATCATCCGGAATGCCATTGATCATGGCATCGAGTCGCCGGAACGGCGGCTGGCTAGCGGCAAGGATGAGCGGGGTACGGTCCGTCTTTCCTCTTTTCAGAAGGGCAACCATGTTGTGATTGAAGTGGAGGACGATGGCGCCGGCATTGACCTTGAAAAGGTCAAGCAAAAGGCCCTGTCCAAGGGGTTGGTGCAGGATATTAGCGGCATGTCAGACCGCGAGGCACTTGACCTGATCTTTATGCCCGGTTTTTCTACGGCAGATGCGATCACCGACATCTCCGGCCGCGGTGTCGGCATGGATGTGGTGCGCAACAATATTGCTGCTGTATCCGGCATGGTTGATATTGAAACCAGGTTGGGGCAGGGTTCCCGCTTTACAATCATATTGCCGATCACCCTGGCCATCATCAAGGCTCTGATTATCTTCTGCGCCGGGCGCACCTACGCAATACCGATCACCTCGGTGGTTGAATCCCTGATACTTGAACCTGCTGATATCAAGACCGTTGAAGGCAAGGAAGTGATCAATCTGCGCGAGCAGACCCTGCCGCTGCTGCGGCTGGAACGGCTCTTCAGGGTTGAGCGGGTCGGGATTAATCCCGGAGAACAGTATGTCGTGGTGGTCGGTTCAGCGGAAAAACGGCTGGGTATTGTGGTGGATGACCTGTTGGGACAGCAGGATATTGTCATCAAACCTCTGGGACCGGCTTTCAGGGCGTTGCGCGGTATCTCGGGTGCAGCGGACCTTGGGGATCAGCGCACCATCCTGGTGCTGGACGCTGGCGGCATTATTGCTGAAACCATGCGTGGCAGCGGGGCGTAGGCCGTGTACAAGGAGTATTTCGGCCTGAAGGAAAAGCCGTTTGGCAAGACGCCGGACCCGCGTTTTCTGTTCCTCTCCAAAGGGCATGAAGAGGCATTGGCCAGGCTGGAATATGCGGTGGAAGAACGTGAAATTGCCCTTTTGACCGGTGATGTCGGCTGCGGCAAGACCACCCTGTCCAGGGCATTGATGGATCGTTGCGGCACGGGCTATCGCTTTGTCCTGATCTTTAATCCCCGCATGGGGGCGCTTGAGTTTCTGCGTACCATGGCCCACGGACTGGACATTGAGCAACCTGCCCGCAGCAAGGATGATCTGTTGCGCCAGATTACCGGCAGGCTTTACGATCTGTACCGGGACAATCTCTGCCCGGTGCTGGTGATTGACGAGGCCCAGACCATAACCGAGCTTGAAGTCTTTGATGAGATCCGCCTGTTGACCAACTACCAGATGGATGATCATAACCTGATCAGTGTCCTGATCATGGGGCAGCCCGAACTGCGCAGCCTGCTCAGATATCAGCCGATGGAACCGCTCAGGCAGCGTATCTCCCTGCATTTTCATCTGCAGCCGCTTTCCCTTGAGGAAACCATGGAATACCTCGATTTCAGAATAGTGGCAAGTGGTGGCGTTCCGGGGATCTTTACACCGGATGCCGTACAGGCAATCTACGAGTTGTCAGCCGGGGTTCCGCGCAGGATCAATGCTGTGGCCACCAATGCATTGCTGGTGGCGTACGGCAGTGATGCTGCTGTCATAGATGCATCAATTATTCAGGAAGTTCGTGATGAGGTAACGCTCTGATGGAACTGGCCAAGATTCGCAACAAGGCGCGGCAGGAGGGGGCACCAGGGGCAACCGAGGAGCTCAGTGCTCCATTGCCGGAACCGGTCGTCCTGCAGCCCGATCATGTCGTGCCGCCCGCCTTGACGTTATCCGATGACTCCGTTGCTCAGCAAGCTGCGCCGGTTTCCTTCCCCGGGCCGGCCATGGTTCGTGCCGTCCCTGTCGCAGCCCATTTTGACCCGCTGTCTGTGATTCTTGCCGGCAGGGAGTCTGACCGTTCCACGAGCGGTACGGTGCTGCCGGAGACTGAGCAGGAGCACCAGACAGCTGTACCTGAAGAGCTGTTTGAAGAGTTTCTCTGTTTCCGGCTGGGTGATGAGGAGTACGGCATCAACATCATGGAGATCAAAGAGATCATCAAGTCCCGGGAACTGACCGAGGTGCCCAGAACACCCGGCTTTGTGGATGGCGTGCTTTCCCTGCGCGGGGTGATTGTGCCGGTTTTTACCATGCGCAAGCGGCTCGGTATGTCTCTTGAGTACGATGCCGGTCAGGAACGGATCATTATTGTCCGCTGTGGCGACAGCCTGCATGGCTTACGGGTTGACCGGGTGACCGATGTGGTCAAGATCGCCACAACCGACCGCGAAGTCACACCGTCGATGCTTGAAGGGGTGGCCCGTGAATTTGTGTCGGGTATCGGCAGGACCGGAAAACGGATGCTGATCATTCTGGATATCTGCAAGGTGGTTGATACTGCCCTTGGTGAGGTTGCCTAGCATGGAATCAGGTGTTCAGGAGCTGCAACTGGCAGGTTTTCTGATGGGGGACAACCTGTTCGCCATTGATATCATGCGGATCAAGGAGATCGTCATTCCGCAGAAGCTTGCGGGATTTCCGCTGCAGAACAGCAGCCTTGACGGCATGATCAATCTGCGTGGACAGGTGATCCCGGTCATGAACCTGCGTGCCCGTTTCGGGATGCCACCCCGGCCCGGCGGACCGGGCAAACTGATGATCGTATCGGTGGCAGGACGTCTGGTGGCCCTTGCGGTGGATGACCTTGATGAAGTGGTGACGGTGCCGGTGCGGGATCTGACACCGCCACCCGATATGATCGAAGGGGTAGGGGCTGAATTTCTGATTGCAGTGTGCCTCTGCAATGAGCGGCTCTATCTGGTGCTTGATATCGATTTCCTCTTTACCCCTTCAGCACGACACCCCCAGGGACAGATTCAGGAGGGAATGCTGCATGGCGATGCCTGATAGCCGCCAGATGGCTGCAGACCATGACGAAGAAGTACGCTACCGGGCTGTGCAGGAACAGCGCCATCTGCCCCTGCGGAAAAGTAGAGCCGTTCTCTTTGCTGCTCTTGGTGACGAAAGCTGGCGTGTGCGTAAGCAGGCTGTGGAGGTTGTGCTGGCAGCACGGCCTGACCAGGATGATATCCATCAGCTGATCGACCTGTTGCGGGATGAGGAAAATGCAGGGCTGCGCAATGCAACTGCCGAGCTGCTGGTCAGATGCGGCGTCAGGGTTGTGCCGATTCTGTTGGATTATCTGAACGATGCGGATCATGACCTGCGCAAGCTGGTGGTGGATGCCCTGGGTGCCCTGGGCGGTGAAGAGGCGTTGGCCGGTTTGACCCGTGCCCTGTCAGACCCGGACAGCAACGTGGCTGCAGCAGCAGCTGAAGGGTTGGGGGTTGCAGGTAACGCGGAATCCGTTCCCGAATTGTTACGGCATCTTGAACATAATCAGGAACCATTTTTCCGCTTCAATGCCCTGGCTGCACTGGGGCGGATCGGGGTTGCCGGGCCATTGCCGGCGGTTGTCAAGCAGCTTGCCGGGCAGGATCTCCTGCGACGGGCCGTGTTTGAGTGCCTCGGCAAAATCGGTAGCGATCATGATGCTGTTGAGTTACTGCTGGAGGGGGTGCTGTCACACCTGCCCAGTGTCCGCCAGGCTGCTGTCAGCTCGCTGGCACAGGTGCTGCAACGCCTCGATGCTGCCGGGTTGTCAGAGGCCAAGGCACGCCTGCAGCTTTTGGCTGATAAAGGGCTGATCGAACAGTTGATTGCTGCATGTACCCCCGCCAGCCTCGGGGTGAACGAGGCGGTTGTAGCAATTCTGGGGCTGCTGGCAGATCCGCGTGGTCTTGAGGTACTGTTTTCCGCATTGGCGGATGAACGTCTGGCAGCGGCAGCAGAATCGGCATTACGACAGCTGGGGCTCACTGCGGTCAGAGCTGCCAATGCACGTTTTGCTATAACAGCATCGGTTGATGAACGGTCTGCCCTGTGCAGATTTATCGGGAATTGCGGGGCACCGGAAGGGGTGGAAACTATCCGCTGTGCCCTCGCGGATACGGCAGCCCAGGTACGCATCGCTGCAGTCTATGCCTCTGCCAAACTGACCGATCCGGAACTGCCTGCACAGGTTGCAGAGCTTTTGAATGATGAGGACGCCCTGGTGCGGGCAGCAGCACTGGCAGCATTGCTTCATTACGCTGATAGTGACCTCCAGGTGATCGGAACTGCTGCAAAGCAGCTGGCATCTGCGCCGGATCCTGAACAGCGCAGAGGGGCCGCCTTGCTCTTTGCTGCCGTTCAGGATGGTGAACAGCTTGCCCGGCTGTTGAAAGATGAAAATGCCTCGGTGCGTGAATCTGCTGCCCGAGCTGCCGGAAAACTGAGACCTGCCGAGGGCTGTTCCCATCTGATGATGGCACTGGTTGATGAGGAACCTGATGTCCGGATTGCTGCTGCCGAGGCACTGGGAGACTGCCGGGACGATGCCGCCATTGCACCGCTTCGTTTGTCTCTGCATGACAATGACGCCTGGGTCCAGGCCGCTGCCCTGCGTAGCCTGGTACAGCTGGCTGGCGAGGCCGCACTGCCTGATCTGTTGCAACTCTGGGAAGAGGGAGATGAAGTGGTGCAGCTGGCCTGTCTCGAAGCGTTTGAGCAGATCGGCTCAGTCGCAGCGTTGGAGGCGGTTTCAAGGGATCTGGGACGGCGTGACGGTGAGGTGCTGAAGGGAGCGGTCGAGCTGTTGCACCGTTACGACCTGTCGCTGCTGCTGCCCTGGTTTAATCATATCATCTGTCACCAGGATTGGGATGTGCGAATAACCGCTGTCAGGGCCAGCAGCGCTCTGCCTGCTGAAGACCGTACGACATTGCTGCAGATGGCTCTGGATCGCGAAGATAATGATCTGGTCAGGGCCGAGATCAGGTCTCAGCTGGGCGCAGACTGAAGATGTGTCCTTTTGAACCGGAAATACTGATGTCTGAGGAGGAATTCCGGCTGCTGCGTGATCTGGTCTACAGTCACTGCGGCCTCTGGTTTGACGACCAGAATTCCTACCTGCTGGAAAAAAGGCTCAGTCGCCGGCTGGTTGTCCATCAGCTGAAATCATTCCGTGAGTACTATCAGTTGCTGCGTTTTAACCGCAAGCGTGATCAGGAACTGGAAGAGATCATGGATCTGCTCACCACCAACGAAACCTATTTCTTTCGTGAGGAATACCAGCTCAAGGCCTTTTCCGATGAGATTGTTCCGGAGATCTGTGCTGCCAGAGGGGCACGGGAGCACAATCATCGTATCCGGGTCTGGTCTGCCGGCTGCTCAACCGGTGAAGAACCGTATACCATTGCCATGCTGCTGCTTGAGATGGACTGCCTGCGTGACTGGTCGATCGAGATTGTCGGCACTGATATCAGCCAGCGTGTGCTGCAGCATGCCCGCCGCGGTATCTATGGAGCATCGGCATTCCGCTCAACCGATGACTACTATAAAAACAAGTATTTTGCCCAGCAACCCGAAGGGGGCTTCCGGGTTCTGGACAATGTCAGAAAACTGGTTACCATCAGTCACCTGAACCTGTTGGACAGTACCAGGATGAAGATGCTGGGCAGCTTTGACCTGATTTTTTGCCGCAATGTCATCATTTATTTTGATCAACCGGCCAAAAAGAAGGTGGTTGAGTCGTTCTATCAGGTCCTGCGCGATTCCGGCTACCTGCTGCTGGGGCACTCTGAATCACTGATGAATATCACAACCTTGTTTAATCTGCGCCACTTCAAGAACGACATGGTGTACCAGAAACCGGTCAGCTCACCAGCAGGAGGTGTCTGATGAAACCGATCCGGGTACTGGTGGTGGATGATTCGGCCTATAGCCGTCGCAGTATCAGCAAGATGCTGGAGGGAATGCCCGGGGTTGAGGTGGTCGGCTATGCGGTGGACGGCGAGGAGGGGATCCGCCAGGTTATTTCACTCAAGCCTGATCTGGTGACCCTTGACCTGGAGATGCCGCGCATGGACGGTTTTACCCTGCTGCGGATTCTGACCAGCCGCTTCAGTCTGCCGGTACTGGTCATCAGTGCCCTGTCTGACGCAGACAAGGTCTTTCGCGCCCTTGAAATGGGGGCGCTTGATTTTGTGGCCAAGCCGATTCAGGGTAATGCCCTCGAACTGAACAGCATTGAGCTGGATCTGAAGTGGAAGGTAAAGCAGATCATGGTGAGCCTGCTCAGTAAAAAGGCTCGCCAGACAGCACCGCTGCCGGAGCTGGATAAGCCGCGCAAACCGTTGCGGTCTGCCGGCAAACGTGCCGTTGAACTGGTGGCTATTGCCTCATCAACCGGCGGACCACCGGCCCTGCAATCGATTTTCAGTTCTTTTGACCAAAGCTACCCTTTTGCCGTGGTGGTTGCCCAGCATATGCCCCACGGATTTACCCGGGCCTTTGCTGACCGCCTGAACCGTACCTCGCCCTTTACGGTACGTGAGGCCCATGATGGGGATCCGGTTGAGCCGGGTCTGGCACTGATCGCCCCTGGTGGCTGTAATCTGCTGCTTGAAGAGGTTGGTGCCGGCATCCGCGCCAGGGTAAAACCGCCGGAAGCCAGTGATCGTTATGTCCCCTCTGCTGACGTGCTGTTTACATCCTGCGCCCCGCTGTACGGCAGCCGGATGCTGGCGGTGGTACTGACCGGTATGGGCAATGACGGCAGCAAAGGGGTGGTTGCAGTCAAGGAACGGGGCGGCCAGGTGCTGGCGGAATCAGAGGACAGTGCGGTGGTCTACGGCATGCCCCGCGAGGCCGTGGCAACCGGATGCGTTGACCGCATCGTGCCGTTACCGGGCATCAGTCAGGCAATACTTGCATGTGGCGGATTTGGCAGTCCGAAATTGATACTTTGAGAAGAGGAGTAACCGATGTCAGCAGATCAGAAGTATACACCGGCCGAGGTTGAGGCCAAATGGCAGCAACAATGGGAGGCTCAGAAGACCTTCAAGGTAACAGAGGATCCTTCCCGGAAGAAATATTACCTGCTGGAGATGTTTCCCTATCCCTCCGGCCGTATCCATATGGGCCATGTCCGTAACTATTCCATCGGTGATGTGGTTGGCCGTTTCAAGCGGATGCGCGGTTTTAATGTGCTGCATCCCATGGGGTGGGATGCCTTTGGCATGCCTGCCGAGAACGCCGCCATCAAGAACAACTGTCACCCGGCTGCCTGGACCTATGAAAACATGGCCTATATGCGGGATCAGTTGAAGCAGATGGGGCTTTCCTATGATTGGGATCGTGAACTGGCCACCTGCGATGTCAGCTATTACCGCTGGGAACAGAAGCTGTTCCTGGAGATGTATAAGCGGGGGCTGGCGTACAAGAAACAGTCCTTTGTGAACTGGTGCCCTTCCTGCGAAACCGTGCTGGCCAACGAGCAGGTGGAGGACGGTGGTTGCTGGCGTTGTGATACCGAGGTGGTGCAGAAGGAGTTGGAGCAGTGGTTCTTCAAGATCACCGATTATGCTGAGGAGCTGCTTGAGTTTACCAACAAGCTGCCTGGCTGGCCTGAGCGGGTGCTGACCATGCAGCGCAACTGGATCGGCAAGAGTATCGGTTGTGAGATCGACTTTCAGCTGGATGGCCGGGAAGGGGAGATCAGGGTCTTTACCACCCGGCCCGACACCCTGTTTGGTGCCACCTTCATGTCGCTGGCCCCCGAGCACCCCAAGGCACTGGAGTTGACCACGGCTGATCGTCGTGCTGAGATTGAGGCCTTCATTGACAAGGTCAAAAAGACCGACCGGATTGCCCGCACAGCTGATGACCTGGAAAAGGAAGGCGTCTTTACCGGTTCCTACTGCATTAACCCGGCTACCGGTTGCAAGATGCCGATCTATCTGGCCAATTTCGTGCTGGTGGAGTACGGCACCGGTGCGGTCATGGCGGTGCCGACCCATGATCAGCGTGACTTTGAGTTTGCCCAAAAGTATGAGCTGCCGTTGGTGGTGGTGATCCAGCCTGAAGCTGAACAGCTTGACCCGGCCAGGATGACGGCAGCCTTTACTGACGTCGGTGTCATGACCAATTCGGGCCAGTTTGACGGCCAGAAGAGCGACAGTGCCAAGGAGGCCATTGCCGCCTGGCTGGAGCAGCAGGGCAAGGGTAAGAAAACCGTGAACTTCCGCTTGCGGGATTGGGGGGTATCCCGTCAGAGATACTGGGGTTCTCCGATTCCGATCATCTATTGCGACTGTTGTGGCGCAGTGCCGGTACCGGACAAGGATCTGCCGGTGGTGCTGCCCCATGATGTGCAGTTTACCGGGGAAGGCGGCTCGCCATTGGCGACCCTGGAAAGCTTTACCAAGGTGGATTGCCCGCTCTGCGGCAAGCCGGCCCGCCGTGAAACCGATACCATGGACACCTTTGTAGAGTCTTCCTGGTATTTTCTGCGCTACTGCTGCCCGGATTTTGAAGGGGGCATGCTGGACAAGGCCCGCGCCCAGTACTGGATGTCGGTTGACCAGTATATCGGCGGCATCGAACATGCGGTGCTGCACCTGCTCTATGCCCGCTTCTTTACCAAGGTCATGCGCGATCTTGGCTACGTGGATGTGGATGAGCCGTTCACCAATCTGCTGACCCAGGGGATGGTGATCAAGGATGGCGCCAAGATGAGCAAATCCAAGGGCAACGTGGTTGACCCGGATGCCCTGATCAAACGCTACGGCGCTGACACGGCCCGCCTGTTCTCGCTGTTTGCGGCACCGCCTGAAAAAGATCTGGATTGGAACGAGCAGGGGGTTGACGGCTGTTACCGCTTCCTGAACCGCGTCTGGAAACTGGTTCATGAGAACATCGAGACGGTGTTGTCTGCTCCTGCCCTTGACCCTGCAGCGCTGACCGATGAGGAACGCAGCCTGCGTCGCGCCGTCCATAAGACCCTCAAGAAGGTCACCGAGGATATTGATGAACGTTTCCACTTCAACACCGCCATTGCCGCGGTGATGGAGCTGATGAACACCCTGCAGGGGGCCCGTCTTGCAACACCACAGGCCGCTGCGGTCATGAAAGAGGCACTGGAACTGGTGGTGACCATGCTGGCTCCGTTTGTCCCCCATATCACCGAGGAACTCTGGCAGTCGCTTGGCCATGCCACGCCCCTCTCGGCAACCGTCTGGCCTGCCTGGGACAGTGAGGCGGTGGTGGATGAAGAACTGCTGGTGGTGGTGCAGGTCAACGGCAAGCTGCGTTCCAAGCTCTCGGTGGCAGTCGGCATTGATGAGGAGGCGATCAAGCAGCTGGCCCTTGCTGATGACAAGGTCAAGGTCTTTACTGACGGCATGCAGATCCGCAAGGTGATCTATGTGCCAGGAAAGCTGGTGAACATCGTTGTCGGCTAGGTTGAAGCTGGGTAAGGCCTTGATGCTCCTGCTGCTGGTATTGTCGGCAGCAGGTTGCGGCTACCATTTTACCGCAGACAGCGGCACCAGACTGCCGGCCGGACAGCGGGTCTGGGTGCCGTTTTTTAAGAATTCTACGTCCTGTGCCAATGGATCGGTTGCCCTGAAAAGGGCTGTCTTTGATCAGTTTGCCGAACAGCGCACTATCCTGCCCGCTGCAAGCGCGGAACAGGCCGATCTGATTCTGGAGGGTACTCTGACCGGTTATAGCGCCGGTGTGGTCAGTTACTCAGCAGCTGACAAGGCCCGGGAATACCGTCTGACCATTACGGCTGATATTACCGTGCGTCAACGTGGTGCTGCCAAAGAGAGTACTCCGCTCTGGCGTGGAACCCTCTCGGCCTGGCAGGACTATCCGGTGGCTGCCACCATTGAGTTGCAGCGCAGCAATGAGGATGCCGCTTTGACCGCTGCCAGCCGCAAACTGGCACAACAGCTGATCTGGAGCCTGGAACAACAGTACTGACCAACCGGGGCAACAACGTGCGGATATGCAGCAACTGACGCTCAGAACAAAATTTATCCTGATTACTTCGGCAGTTTTTCTGATTGCCGCAGTTGCGGTCTTCTCTTTTTTTTCCGGGGTGACCTCCCGTATTATCACTGCGTTTGCCTTGCAGTCTGCCACCAGTAAGGCCCTGCATGATAAAAACAAGATCCTTTCAATCATTGACCGCGAGGTGGCACTATCGCTCAAGCTGGTTGATGATGATCTGATCAGGGCCTGGGTTGCTCCGGGCCAGAGCCCTGCCGTAAAAAAGGCTGCTTTGCATCAGTTGGAAAGTTATCGCCGTTTTTTTCGTAACAAGAGCTATTTCATTGCCCGGGCCGCAGACGCAAGCTATTACACTGCAGACCGCTCCACGCCGCCGGAACAGCCCAAAAGCAGTCAGCTCAGTCGTGATAATCCTTCAGACTCCTGGTTTTTTGATACGTTGCGCAGGGTGGATACCTTTGAGGTCCATCTGAATTATGACGCCCTGATTCATCAAACCAAGGTCTGGATTAATGCCATTATCCGTGACAACAAGGGCACTAAGATCGGCATTGGCGGTACCGGCATTGACCTGACCGAGTTCCTGCAAGAGATCGTACTGACCGATGAGCCGGGGACTGCGGCAATCCTGATTGATCGTCGCGGCATTATTCAGGCCCATCACGACAAGGCGCTGGTTGAACGCAATGCCCTGGAACAGGATTATGACAAAAGGGTCACGATCTTCCAGCAACTTGAACTCTCTGCAGAGGCAGAACAGTTGAAACAGGAGCTGGAGAGCCTTGCCAGTCATCCCCAAAAAAAGGTGTCAGCCTTTCCAATCAGGATTAATGGGCGCCAATCGTTTGCAGCAGTTTCCTACATGCCTCAGATCGGCTGGTACACCATTGCGTTGGTTGATTTTTCCCACGTGATGCAGACAACCACTTTTCTGCCGATTATCCTGGCCAGCCTGCTTGCACTTCTGGCTGTTATTACGGTAATCGGCTATGCAATAAACCGTATGGTCCTCAGGCCGCTGAACCTCTTGACCGGAGCAGCCGGAGAGGTGGCAGAGGGGCGTTATGACAGAGCGCTGCCGGTGTTGTACAGGGATGAAATCGGCATGCTGACCCAAAGCTTCAACAGTATGGCTGCCACGGTACGGGAACATACCGCGCATCTGGAGGAGCGGGTGCTGCAGCGGACCCGGGAGTTGACCGACGCCAATCAAAAGCTTGAGGCGTCCCAATCCAGAATCATGGAGAGTCTTCAGTATGCCAGGATACTGCAGACCGCCATCCTGCCGGATCCGCAGCGGTTTGGCCGGATCTTTGCCGACTGGTCGGTTCTGTATCAGCCGTGCGACCTGGTTGGTGGAGATCTGTATTGGCTGCATGAGTCTGACAAGGGCAAGGTCTTGCTGGCTGTACTGGATTGTACCGGCCACGGGGTGCCGGGGGCCTTTATGACCATGACCGTCAACTCTGTGCTGAACCATATTGCGGATACCCTCTGTGCTGATGATCCGGGGCGGATCTTGCAGGAGGCAAACCGGTTGCTGCAGGAAACCCTGCGATTGCGTCAGGATGGAGAGAGTTTGGTGGATGCCGGGCTTGATATCGGTCTGTGTTGCATCGATCTTAAGCAGCAGTCTTTGACCTTTGCCGGGGCAGGAATCTCCTTGTATTATGCCGACCAACAGCAGGTGTCTGAAATCAAGGGCGACCGGCAGCGGGTGGGGTACAGCGGCAGCGATCTGCAGTTTGTCTATCAGAACCATCATCTGACATTGAACAGTGCAGTAACCTGTTACATGACCACTGACGGTTTTCTGGATGAAGGTGGTGGTCCCAAAGGCTATGGGTTTGGAACTGCCCGTTTCCGTCAGCTGCTGTCTGAAAACCATGGCCTTGATCTGCAGCGTCAGTTTACTGTTTTTGCGCAGCGGATCGATGCCTGGCGTGGTACGAAAAAACAGCGTGATGATATTACCGTGTTGGCCTTCCGTCTGTAATCCTGGAGAGGAGTTGCCATGGATCTGTACAACCTGAGAAAGCAGTTTGATGAGTCCGGCATGATGATGTGTTTTAACGGTCCTTTTTCCCACAGCATCATTGAGGAGATCGGAACCGCGCTGCGCAATCACCTGGCAGCCGAAAATATCGCAAAGGCTGCGGTACTGGATGTCTTTGCGGTCTATATCGAACTTGCCCAGAATGTGCGTAATTACCTGGCGCTACGAGAACTTGGCCAAGGTGATACGGCCGCCTCGATCATTACCATTGCCCGTTGGAACGAGGGCTACATGGTCTCTTCCGGCAACATGGTCCTGCAGGAAGATGCAGCGTTGCTCTGTGCCCGGATCAACGAGATTAACACCATGACGCCTGAAGAGCTGAAGCGCAGCTACAAGGAGCAGATGCGACGCGAGGTCCAGCCCGGAGCCTTGGGGGCGGGGCTGGGGCTGCTTGAAATTGCCCGCCATTCTTCAGCGCCGATGAACTGTTCTGTACGCACTATTGATGAAACCTATGTATTTTTCAGTCTTAGCGCTTTTGTTTAGCAGTGGAGAACATTATGGCACATCTTGACATTCCCCAGACCACTTCGACGCCGTTGATCAGTTTTGATTGTGAGGCAAAAACCCTGCGTATTTCCGGGGAGTCCTACCCTGAGAACTCCTTTGCCTTTTATGCACCGGTGCTGGCGTGGCTGAAACAGTATCTGCTGGACAACCGGCAGCTGACCATTGCCATTACCATTACTTATATGAACAGCAGCAGCACCAAATGTATGCTGGATCTGCTGGATATCATGGAAGAGGCCTATGGGCGGAGTGTCAATGTCTCGATCATCTGGCATTATGACCTTGAGAATCCCCGTTCTTTTGAGCTGGCGGAGGAATTTTGCGAAGAGGTCAGCTTTCCCTTTGAAATAACGGCACTTAGCAAATGATTAGGGCCAGAAAAAAAACATCTCAAAAACCAGAACAATCTGATCCTGTACTGCAGCGCACGGTACAGGTTCTGGCCAATCCCCCGGAAGACAGGACGGAACTGCTTGCTGAATATTTTGTGCTGTCTGACAGCTTTAACAAACTCCATCACCAGTTGTATAAAACCATTGCCATCAGCGACTCGTACCAGCAGCAACTGAAGGAGTTGTCCAGGAAACTGGAACAATCCGATATCAAGCTGCGTCAGTTGAGTGAAGTGGCATTACCGATCTGTATGTACTGCCACAAGATACGGACTGATGATAATTACTGGCAGCGTTTGGAGACCTATTTCAGCAGCCATGTGGATATCATGTTCAGTCACGGCATCTGTCCGGACTGCGTCAAGACCACCTACAGCAAGCTGGAGGAAAAGGGACAGTCTGCTGTTGTTCTGCCGCAATTGCAGAGTAAGCGACAGAAGGCCGAGGTACCTGAAGACGAACCGCTACGTGAAATGAAAGAACTGCTGGAAAGGATTTCAACTGCCGGCGATCCGTTGAGCCTAGAACTGGAAAAGATTGTCAGCCGTTATGCCAAGCTGTTGAGGCGTTTTAACAAGATCGTCACTATTAGTGATTCCTATCAGTTTCAGTTGCAGGACCTGAATATGCGGCTTGAGGTGATGGTCAGGACCGATATCCTGACCGGACTTGCCAACCGGATGGAGATGCTGAACCAGCTTGAGATTGAACAAAAACGTTCTGAACGCCATAACAAGACCTTTTCACTGATTCTGGGCGACCTGGATCTCTTCAAGCAGGTAAACGATACCTTCGGCCACCTGGCCGGTGACCGGGTGCTGCGGCAGATCGGAGCCCAACTGAGAGACTGCCTGCGTTCAGAGGATGTGTGCGCCCGTTGGGGCGGAGAAGAATTCATGGTTCTGTTGCCTGAGACCTCGCTTGAACAGGCTGTGATTGTGGCTGAAAAGCTTGCTGCTGCAGTGCGCGGGAAAGAGATCGTCTGGGATAATCAGCCTATTCATTTGACCATGAGTTTCGGGGTGGGGGCTTTTTGCGCCGGGTGCAGCATCGATGAATTTATCCAGCAGGTTGATAACGCTCTCTATGAAGCGAAAAATGCGGGGCGGGACAGGGTCGTGAAGGCCTGTACACGGAAACAGGTAACCTGATGACTGAACAGGAACTTGAAAAACAACTTCAGACCGGCTGTTTTTCAGCGGTCTATTTCTTTTATGGTGAAGAGCCGTTTCTGGTTGAACGGGCTGGTCGTCGTGTCATGGAAAAGGCGGTTGATCCTGCCATGAAAGACTTTAACCTGAACATCTACTATGGAGCGGATTGCAAAGGGACCGAGATTCTTGATACCTCCCAGACGTTGCCGATGTTTGCAGAACGCCGGGTGGTGGTGGTCAGGCAGGCCGACAAGCTGCCAGCCGCAACCCAGGAAGGGCTGTTGCCCTATCTGGCCAATCCCTGTCCGGAAACCTGCCTGCTGTTCCTGGCTGCCAAACCTGACCTGCGCCGTAAATTTTTTTCCGAGCTGAAGAAACAGCCTGGCACGCTGGAGTTTAAGAAGCTGTATGACAACAAGCTGGGGCCGTTTATCAATGCTGAAGCCGCAGTACATGGCAAGAAGATCGATGGGGCAGGAACCGAGATGCTGGGCTTCATGGTTGGTAACAATCTACAGGAGCTGGTTTCACAGATTGAGAAGGCGGCCCTGTATGTTGGTAACCGCCCGGTGATCGGGGTTGAGGATGTCAAGGCAATCGTCAGTCAGAGCAAGTCTTTTACCGCCTTTGAGCTGGCCAGGTTCATGGGTGAAAAGAATCTGGCAAAGGCCTTGGCCACCTTGCAATCCATGCTGCAGAATGGTGAAGAGGCGGTCATGATCCTGGGCGCCCTGGCCAGTCATTTTCGCAGGATCTGGCGGATCCGGGAGCTGCTGGATCAGAAGATGACCCCTGCTGATATCGGTAAGCAACTCAAGATCCACCAGTTCTTTCTGGGGGAACAGGTCACCCAGGCCAAAAAATACCCGGTTTCTGAACTGGAAGCCCTGTTTGAGCGGTTGTACCGGGGGGATGTCGGGGTCAAGACCGGCTCCTCAGCAGCAACGGTTCTGCAGGGACTGGTCTATGACGCCTGTGCCGGGACAGTAGCCGGTTTGGCTCGTTGAGCCATACTTTCATATTCTCAGGATACCGTGAACTGTAAAACCCCCCAGTAGGTTGCTCCTTCCGTGTCATGGCGATCAAACCCGGTGGTCGTCAGCCCTGCCGCATTTCTGGCAATTACCCGCAGATAGTAGGTTCCGGCAGCTGGTTTGGCTATGGTCAGACTGGTGTCCGAATAGGTTGAGGTGCTATGGATAACGGTACTGAACGCAGGGTCACTTGCAATCTGAATGTCATAGGTAACAGCCCCGCCTTGTAAGTCCACGGCAGGATCCCAGGCCAGCACCAGAGTTGATCCCTCCACGGCTGCACTCTGCCAAAACGGCATTGGTTGATTCAATGACGCCAGATAACGATCAAGATTGATTTTTGTCACCGTCACAAGGCGGGCATACTCATGTGCCCACTGCTCTTCTGAATCTGCCCCTGCAACGGTGGGCAGGTGATCAAGATCAGGGCTCCTGGTGATAAGCGGTTGAACCAGTGGCCTGTAGCTGTCCAGTAACGCCTTGATTCTTTCCGGTGTCAGGTAGGTGCTGTAGATATCCAGCACGGTCCGGGTAAGATCAGCCCTGTTGGCGGCATCCATGAGAAAGCGGTTATGAAGCGGGACTCCCCACCAGTTGCCGATCCCCATCTGCCAGGGGGCGTACAGGTTGCCAGCAACCTGGATATCCGGCTGGTTTTCAAAGCCGAATGCACCGTCGTAATCCCAAGGTATGAAATAGAATCTGTTCCCTGCAGACGGTTGGTACAGTTCAAAATTCTGGGTGATGGTGTCACGGTTGCCGGCCAGGATATTGGTTGCCAGCCAGGTGATATAGTTGTTGCGGTCAAAATAGGTTGCGATCGTGTCATTGATGCTGCTGCTGTCGTTATTGACGGCGTTGATCATGGCAATAAGCGGCCGGTGATCAGTATTCACGTTTTCAATCTCCAGAATCAGCTCGAAGGCAGCCTTGTCTAACGGTTTTTTGCCATCGCTGCCGAGCGTCAGACCATCCTCCATGCGAAACGTAAAATTGTTGGCCTTGTAGATGTTGCCGTCCGTTGCCAGCCCCCGGTTTGAGAGGTAGTCCTTGCCCACCTTTTCCACATGGGTAAAAAGCCCGTAATCGCCATCGTTGCTGTTGTTTTCGTCATCGATAGTGATCTGCATGAACTGGGTCCGCAGGCTGGGAAGGTGCGGAATGTCACGGAACAGGTCAAAGGCAAGCTTGTTGCGGACCCTGGTCAAATCCCAGGGGTGTTTGTTGAGTTGCAGGGTCGTCTCATTACGCCAGTAGCGCTGGACGCTGCTGGCATCTTTTGAAAGTTTTACCCGGTATGATTTCTGGACGGCAAGGCGTGAGCTGTTGCCGCGCAGCCGCAGTGTGGCATTGGTTGCTACACCGTCATCAGGGTAGTCATCGGCCAGGAAATGAGCGCTGACTTCAGGTTCCCAGGTGTCATTGGGGTCGGTATCCTGATTGACCAGATCAAAGGTGTAGACACCACCAGTATAAGCAGTATCAAAGGTCTTTATGGCAGCCTGCAGCACAGCTGCCTGCTGCTCAGCTGTATAGAATGCGTTTGGCGAGTCCGTTACTGCTGCTGCTTCCGGCTGGCTGAAGAGGGAGCTGGCGGAGTAGGGCGCAGTAACCTGCTGCACCGTGACTGTTGCCGTGTCTGCCGTGCTGTCCAGCTGGCCGTTGTTGACAATCAGCCGGGCCACGTAAAGGCCGGGGAGGTCAGGTGTAAAGGCCGGGGTCGCCGTGGTTGCTCCGGAGAGGACTGCTGAACTGCCTTGCGGCTTGACTGCCAGATCCCAGCTGAATGAGAGTGGATTGCTGCCTGTGTCCCTGCTGCCGGTGCCATCCAGCTGGACCGGCCAGTTGGGGAAACTTAAACGGTCTGAGCCGGCATTGGCCACCGGCTGGGTTGTGGATGTGCCGGATGCAATGGTCAAACCGCTCACCGCAAGACTGCCGCCGGCAATGGTCAGGGTACCATCCAGCAGTGAGACACTGTCCTGGTTTTCAAAACTGCTGTTATACCCGCCCTGAAAGCTGAGCAGTGCCGGGTTTGTCAGCAGGATATCCTCGTGGAACACGCCTCCTGCAGCGCGTAAAACCTCGCCGTTAGCGGCATGGTCAAGCGCCGTCTGAAGTGTTGGATAATAACGCGATGGTGTTCCTTGAATCCGTACCTTTGCCGGTCCTTCAACAAAGGTTGCACTCATGGTGGTATCACCTGTGAGCGTCAGGGAACAGCTGTTTGCCCCTGTGCATGACCCTCCCAGCCATCCGGCAAACGAAGAACCGGCAGCAGGGACCGCAACCAGAGTGATTGAGGTTCCGGTTGCGAAGGAGTAGCTACAGGAACCGGTCGAGCATGCAATGGTGGCCGGAGTGCCGCTGACAGCACCCTGGCCGTTGACCGTAACCATGAGTTGGGCTGTGGCGGCTGCAGCGCTGGCCTGCTGAAACAGAGCGATAGATGCCGTTACAAGGGAAATCAGCACATGCTTTGCCGGAAGTAGTCTGCGCATAACCAAGCCTTTTGTACGAATTTTAGATGGGTACTTAATTAAGTTGATATAAATTATGCCATGGGGGTGGGGATTGCAAGCGGGATAGCTGGAGGGAACAAAAAAACCCTACCTGAAAACAGGTAGGGGTTTTATCTAAATGGTACCGGGCTGGTCTGTTGCGGAGGTTTAGCCCAGTGTATTAACCAGTTTGGTCAGACGGGATACGCTGCGTGAGGCATTGGCCTTGTGAATGACCCCTTTGGTGGCAGTCTTGTCAATAACCGGAATTGCAACCTGCAGGGCAGCTACTGCTGCCTCTTTATCTTTGCTTTCAACCGCTTCACGGACCCGCTTGATATAGGTCTTGAGCGTTGATTTTTGATGACGGTTACGGGCATTGCGCTTTTCGTTCTGCTTGATACGCTTGATTGCCGATTTGTGATGAGCCACGTGCTACCTCCGAATGTTGTACAGCAGTCATATGCTGATTGTAATCTAATTGAAGCGAAATTTTTAGCATGCTGTCTTGATACTGTCAAGGGGAAAGTGCTTTTATTCGCTGATTATGACCTTGCGGCCTTCGACCTTCAGGCGTCCTGCACAGAAAAGGCGTACCGCCTCGACATAGGTGCGATGCTCTTCTCCATGTATGCGCTGGGTCAGGCTCTCAATGGTGTCACTGCCAAGCACCGGGACAACGGATTGCAGGATGATCGGGCCGGTATCGGTCCCCTTATCAACAAAGTGTACGGTGCAACCGGTGTAACGCACCCCATAGTCAAAGGCCTGCTGCTGGGCATCAAGGCCGGGGAAGGCAGGCAGCAGGGCAGGGTGAATGTTCATGATGGCGTTCGGGAAGGCGTCAATCATGATTGGTGACAGCAGCCGCATGAATCCCGCCAGGATGACCAGGTCAACTTCGTGTTGGCGCAGCAGCTCAACCAGGGCGGTGTCATAGGCCTGCCGATCAGGATAGGCTTTGTGGTCAAGTACAACGATCTTGATGTTGTGTTTCCTGGCCCGCTCGAGGGCAAAGGCATCGCTCTTGTTGCTGATCAGGCAGACAACCTGGCTGTTGGGGATCCGGCCAGCCTCTATGGCGTCGATAATAGCCTGGAAGTTGGAGCCATTGCCGGATACCAGTACCGCCAGCTTGATCGGTGCTGTGCCCATCAGACCAGCACCACCTGTTCTGTCTGGTTTTTGTTCATGCTCTTTACCTCGCCGATCAGCCAGGCCTGCTCGCCCAGTCCGTTCAGGCGTGAAAGAATATCATCCACATCGGCTGCCGCTACAGCCAGCACCATGCCGATACCCATGTTGAAAGTACGGTACATCTCATTCTGCTCGACATTTCCGGCTTCCTGCAGGGTTGTGAAGATGGACGGCATCTCCCATGAACCGAGTTTGAAACTGGCTGAACAGCCCTTGGGAAGTACACGGGGGACGTTTTCAAGCAGTCCACCGCCAGTGATATGGGCAATCCCGTTAATCCTGAAATCCTTGAGCAGGTTCAGGACGGAACGGACATAAATCCGGGTAGGTGTCAGCAGTTCCTCGTCAACGGTTTTAGTGCTGTCCGGCAGCGGACTGTTGATGGCAAGGCCCATCCGGTCAAAGATTATCCGGCGTGCCAGTGAATAGCCATTGCTGTGCAGGCCGCTTGAGCCGATACCGATCAGTTTGTTGCCGACTGTGATGGAAGAACCGTCAATAATCTGGTCCTTTTCGACCACGCCGACCGTGAAACCGGCAATATCGTATTCTCCATCAGCATAAAAACCGGGCATTTCAGCCGTTTCTCCCCCGATCAGGGCGCAGCCGGCCTGACGGCATCCCTCGGCAATACCTGCTACAATCTGGGCTGCCTTGTCAGGGTCAAGCTTGCCGGTGGCCAGGTAGTCCAGAAAGAAGAGCGGCTCAGCGCCCTGGACTACAATGTCATTGACGCACATCGCCACCAGGTCAATACCTACCGTGTCGTGACGGTCAGCCAGAAAGGCCAGTTTCAGCTTGGTGCCGACACCATCGGTACCTGATACCAGGACTGGGTTTTTGTACTTGGCTGCATTCAGCGAAAAGAGTCCGCCAAAGCCACCGATCTCTGTCATCACTTCCGGACGGAAGGTCGATTTGACCAAGGGCTTTATTTTCTGGACAAAGCTGTTACCAGCCTCAATATCAACGCCAGCTTCTTTGTAGGTCGCACGAGGTTTGCTCACGGGTTACTGCTCCTTATCAGGCAAAAAAGTCATCTTCAGCAGGCTGATTGGTGAAGATATTTCTTCTAGCCAATCGGGCGGTAAAAGTCAATCAACTGTACATTTTAATCCGGTATACGGGTACTTTAAACTTGACAAATCGGGCACTTTTGCCGTTATGTTACTAACATGAGCCGCCTTGCCGCCCATAGCCGTACCAGAGATCTTTGCTGTCCCGGCATGTTGTTTCTACTGGGGATGCTGTTTCTGTCTGTTACACTATTTCCCGCCCCTTCCAGCGCCGATATTTATCGCTATGAAGATGAAGAAGGGGTACTGCACTTTACCGATGCGCCAACAGACAAAAAGTTCAAGATTTTCATGCGTGATCTGCGCAAGGACCGTCAACTGCGGACCCGCTTTCGCATCGCCTCAGGTAACCCCCAGGAGTTCGAGCACCTGATTACATCTGCTTCGGCCAAGTACGGTGTCAGCGCCTCGCTGATCAGGGCGGTTATTCAGGCCGAATCCGGTTACAACCCTCAGGCGGTTTCCCGGGCAGGTGCCGGTGGCTTGATGCAGTTGATGCCCGGTACCGCCAAGCACCTGAAGGTGGCTGACCGTTTTGATCCTCACCAGAATGTTGATGGTGGTGTACGGTACCTGAAGTTTTTGCTTGATACCTTTAAAGGCGATGTCTCTCTGGCCCTTGCCGCCTACAATGCCGGACTTTCCAAAGTTGCCAAATACGGTGGCATTCCACCCTACGAAGAAACCCGAACCTATGTCAGCAGGGTTCTGTCATACATGAGATAATGCAATGTCCCAGCACCATCCCATTCTGAATCCTCCCAATATTTTGACCCTCTTCAGGGTCGCCTGCATCCCTCTGATGGTGGTCCTGTTGTTTTCACCTTCGCGGGAGGCCTGTTTCTGGGCCGCCTGGGTGTTTGCCCTCGCTTCCGCCACGGACTGGTTTGATGGGCATCTTGCCCGCAGAATGGGCATTGAGACCGTATTCGGCAAGTTTCTTGATCCGATAGCAGACAAGCTGATTGTGACTGCAGCGCTGATCATGATCCTGCCTTTTGGCAGGGTACCGGCCTGGATGGTATTTGTGGTGTTGGCGCGGGAAATTGTGATTACCGGCCTGCGTAGTATCGCCTCCTCGGAAGGTATTGTGATCCAGGCCTCTGACCTGGGCAAGTATAAGACGATCTTTCAGTTGACCGCGATCATTGGGCTTTTGTTACACTATGATTATAACTGGCTTTTCGGTATTGCCCATCCGTTGTTGACGGTCAATATGCACAATGCCGGCATGTTTTTCTTCTGGATCGCCTTTGTTCTGACTGTTTGGTCAGGTGTTGACTATCTTGCAAAGTTTGTCAAGGTGATCGCCCGTTGATGCCGTTTCAAACCGTATCCCTTGCTGAGCTGGCCCACCGCTTTAAATTTGACGAAACACCGCTTAAACCGGTTGCTGAGCTCTACCCCTACCGTATCAGCAGCTATTACGCCGGTTTGATAACCGCCCCCTTCGATCCGATCTGGCAACAGTGCGTGCCATCACTGCTGGAACTTGTTGACACAAACCAGCATCCCGACCCGCTGGACGAGGAGCGTTTAAGCCCTGTGCCGGGTCTGATTCACCGCTACCCGGATCGGGCGGTCCTGCTGGTATCCAACCGCTGTGCCACCTATTGCCGTTTTTGCATGCGCAAACGCAGGGTAGGGTGTGCCGGCGGACAAACGGCACTTTCGTCGGCACTGGAATATATTGCGGCGACCCCCCAGTTGCGGGATATTATCCTGTCAGGGGGTGATCCGCTGATGTTGTCGGATGATGAGCTGCATGAGATCCTGCTGGCATTGCGCAGGATTCCGCATGTTGAAGTTATCCGGATCGGCAGCCGCATGCCGGTTACCGCGCCTGCCCGGGTAACCCCCGCACTCTGTCGAATGCTGGCAGAGCATCATCCCCTCTATCTGAATACCCATTTCAATCATCCGCTTGAGCTGACTCCGGAGGCTGCACATGCCTGTAGATTGCTGGCCTCGGCAGGGGTGCAGCTGGGCAATCAGACGGTGCTGCTGAAAGGGGTGAATGACGACAGTCTGACTCTGCAAACGCTGATGAGTGGACTGTTGCGGCTGCAGGTCCGGCCCTACTACCTGCATCAGATGGATCTGGTGCGCGGCACTGCCCACTTTCGGACACCGCTTGAACAGGGTAGACAGCTGATCGGGTCACTCAGGGGGAAAATTTCAGGCATGGCAATCCCCCACTTTGTGATCGATCTGCCGGGGGGGAAGGGCAAGGTGCCTGTTCTGCCGGATAGTTTGAACAGAGTGGGGGATGGCTGGCAGGTACAGACAAATTCCGGTGAATTTGTCAGCTATTTCGATCCCGCGTGAGTGATTCAGTGAAAACGTTTGCGCATTTCAAGTATGTTGCCGCCCTCAACCTGACGGTATTCCACTGAGTCCATCAGTGACCGCATGATGTACAGCCCCCTGCCATGATCTTCAAGGTCATCCCCTGCGGTTGCAGGGGAATGTGCAATACCGGCCAGATCAAACCCGCTGCCATGATCAACTACCTGTAACAACAGCTCTTCATCTGTGCCGATAATCCTGATCTCCACTTCTTCATCAGGATTATCGGCATTGGCATGACGAATAGCGTTGACCAGGGCCTCGGTCAGCACCACGTTAATGTGGTTGGCCAAGGCCTCCCGATCACCGCTGTAGTTTTGTAACTGGGCAGCCAGCTCTTCACTGATCCGTCCGATCAGGCTCAGATAACGGGTCTGATTGGGTACTTTGATCTGCAGCTGGATCTGGTTTTTCATCGCTGCTCTCCGCACGTCCTGCTCAGAACGCTTCAATGGCCTCATCAACGGTGGTGTAGATATCAAAAACCCGGTGCAGTCTGGTAAGTTCAAACATTGATTTTACCTGGCTCTGCAGGCTTGAAAGCTTCAAGGCGGCCTGACGGGCCGAAGCATTCTTGAAGCCGGATACCAACGCGCCCAGGCCTGAGCTGTCGATGAAACGTACTTCTTTCAGATCAACCACTATCTTGGTCTTACCTTCCCCGAACAATCTGCCCAGCTCCTGTTTAAGATGTTCGGAATTATGGGCATCAAGCCGCTCCTCCTTGACGATCAGCAGCACTACCTGTCCGTTGTCTTCAAGTTTCAGATTCATTGCGTTCCTCCTTTTAATTAGGCAACAATTTTCATAACCACCATCGAGACATCATCCTGCAGTGTTGTGCTTTGACTGTACTCCTTTACCAGCTCAAAGAACGAGTCGGCAATTGCGTCCACCGGTAAGGTGCTCTGCAGCGTGAGGTGTTGACAGACCTGACCGGTTCCCAGCAGTTCTCCGGTGCGGTTGGTCGCCTCGGGAATACCGTCGGTATAAAAGAGCAGGGTGTCGCCTTGCTGCAGATTTATGGAGCGTTCTTCAAAGATCATGGAGGGCTTGATGCCGAGAATCAACCCCTCTGCATCCAGCTCTATACAGCTCTGTTCACCCTGGCGGTGTATCAGCGGTTTGTTGTGTCCCGCATTGGCATAGGACAGGCGGCCGGTGGCAGCACTGTAGCGGGCATAGAACATGGTGATGAACAGTTCTGCCCTTGTCAGGTCTTCGTAGAGTTGGCTGTTAAGAACGCCCAGGATGCTGCTGGGACTGACGGCCCGGCTGGAATGGGCGCGCAACAGGGTACGCACCTCAGCCATAATCAGCGCCGCTCCGACGCTATGGCCGGAGACGTCGGCGATCAGAAGATCAATGGTGTGATCGTCACGTTTGAAAAAGTCATAGTAATCACCACCGACATGGGCGGCTGGATAACAGCGTCCGGCAAGCTCAATCCCGAACAGGAGCGGTGGGGCGGCTGGCAACAGTGAAAGCTGGATCTGTTCCGCGATCTCCATATCGCGTTTGACCCGAGCATTGGCCAGCAAGGCCTGTTCCTTTTCCCGGCGTTCCCGTTCTTTGGCCTGCATTTCACTGGCCAGACGGGCCGCCTGGGCAAGCTGCCCGGTCAGACTGGTCAGCAGTCCGACAAATTCTTCAGTAAAAAGGCCGATAATGGATTTTGAGTATACCGACAGTACCCCCAGGCTCTCTTCACCTTCGCGATAGATCGGGATATGCGCAAAGGAGACGAAACCCTCAGATGATGTCTTGGAGAGGTCGATGATCGCTTGCAGGTTTGTGATGTCATTGACGAAGTGGGTGGTCTGGTCGATCATCGCCATCTTGATGTAGGGATCACTCTCCAGATACCAGTGTTCAGGATTGATGGGGCGGCGGTCGCAGCCCTGGTAGCTCTGCACAGATAATGGTACGTCACTGCTGGTGCGGATCTGGATCAGGGCCACATCAAGTCTGAACTCCTTGAGCAGCAACTGCAGCAGTTCATCCATAATAGTCTGCAGGTCAAGGGTGCGGTTGATGATCTCAGAGGCCTTGAGACGGACGTACAGCGCTTCACGGCTCTGGTCAAGGGAGGCCCTGACGGTGCTGAAAATATCGTAGACCGACTCCATCCGGCTACCCATATCGGACAGATAGCTGTCCATGATGGCGCCTGCTGCTGCCGCTCCCACTGAAGCGGCCAGGGTCCGTTCAACAAAGCGTTTCATGGCTGGCAGCTCAAACTCGGGAACCATGACCTCCTCGTCGATCATCCGTCCCTTCAGGTAGGTGGTCATGGCCTGTGAGGCCTCTTCGGGGCCGATAAATTTGCCCATCAGGCCGATGAACTGCGGGATGGTCACCGGTTTTGAAAGGCGTTTGGCAGCACTTTTGACCTGACGCCGTTCAGTTTCAAACTTGCCGATGAAGCGGCGTACCTGTTCCTTTTCAAGGTCGCTTTGGGAGATAAGCAGAGAGCAGACCAGGTAGGCGCCAACATTAAACAACATGCTCCAGAACAGCGCATGGCTCCACATATCCATGCCGGTCAGGCCAAACAGGGCCGTGGGTTTCAGCAGCGCCTGGCCGAACAGGCCATCCTGCATAATCGGACTGTCCGGTGCGCCGGCGTAGAGTGAGGGGATCAACAGGGTGTAACACCAGATGATAAAGCCCAGTGCCATGCCGGAAATGGCACCGATTTTGTTCCCTTTAGACCAGTACAGTCCACCCAGCAAGGCTGGTAAAAACTGCATTGCCGCCAAAAAGGAGATCAACCCCATATTAACCAGCATGAAAGAGTCACCAACTGCCCGGTAGTAGAAATAACCTAAAAAGACCACCAGAAAGATCGCCACCCGTTTCAGGTTGATCAACAGCAGAGGAAACCATTGCTTGGGAGTGATTCTGACAATGACCGGCATGAACAGGTTGTTAAGCAGCATGGTGGAAATAGCGACTGATTCAACCATGACCATACCGGCAGCAGCGGACAGGCCTCCCAAAAAGGCCAGCAGAGCCATTGATTCATTCCCGGCCGCCAGGGGCACGCTGATCACAAAATAGTCAGCACCTGTAGCGCTGCCGCTTTGCAGGATACCACCCAGGGCGATCGGCATGATGAAGAGGTTGATCAGAAACAGGTAGGTGGGAAAGAGCCACATCGCCTTGCTGATATGCCGTAAATCAGCGTTTTCTATGACAAGGACATGGAACTGGCGCGGCAGCAGGATGATCGCCCCCATGGACAGAAACAGCATGGTTGAAGAAGGGATGACATCATTGCCCTGTGTCGTATTGAGGGTAAATAAACGTTCAAACAAAAGCGGATACTGGGTGTGGAAGCGGAATAGAATATCTTCAAAACCATCAAACAGATACCAGGTGACAAAGACTCCCACTCCAATCAGGCTGACCAGCTTAACCACCGATTCAAATGCTACGGCGGCAATCAATCCTTCATGCCGCTCCGTTGAGGGGAGGCGCCGGGCGCCAAAGATCACGCCGAAAATCGAGAGCATGATTGCCAGGGTCAAGCCGGTGGGGAGTATCACGGATGAATCCGCGCCGGGCAGGGTGATGGTTCGCTCGGTAACTCCGCTGACCAGGGCAAAAGAGGTGACCACCGCCTTTATTTGCAGGGCAATATACGGCATGATCCCAAGAACTGCTATCAGTGTAATCAGGGAGCCCAACAGCTGGGAGTTACCGTAACGCAGGCTGATGAAGTCGGCAATGGAGGAGACATTATTTTCTTTGCTGATCCTGATGATGCGTCGAAGGATAAAGAACCAGGAAAAGGCGACCAGCGATGGTCCAAGGTAGATCATCAAAAAGTCGATTCCACTGGTGGCTGCTTTGCCCACGCTGCCGTAGAACGTCCAGGAAGTACAATAGACCGCTATGGAGAGGCTGTACACATAGGGGTTGTTGACCAGACTGCGGCCTTGCTCAAAACGCTTGCGTGCATACCAGGCAACCAGAAACAGCAGTCCGGTATAGGCGGCTGCAGTAGCAGTAACATGAAGGATATTCAGCGTCACGGAGGAGCCTGCTCTTCAGTCTGTTGATCGCCGGGTTCCGGTTCAACCGAACTGGCAAACAGATATATGACACCGATTGAGATGGCCCAGCCAACCGTAAAGTAGAGATACAGGAGCGGGAAGCCGAATAATGTGCTGGGCTGGTTGAATATTTTAAGGAACGGGAAGTTGAGCATGACGTTTCCCAGTACAAAGAAGATCACCCATGATTCCCGCAAATGCAGCCGCCTGAGAATTCTATGTCTGGTTGAGTGCCACATGGGGCATGCTGTTCCTTTCGAGTTCAGGTCGGACGCGTGAAATCTTACCATTGAACCATACTGCACGCAACCGAAGGCCGTTGAAATCTTCTCTCAACGGAATCGTTTGACGCTAGTCTGGTTGTATGGTAGCGTTTAACACTTATTATTTCTGCAACCTGCTGAATTCTGGGTGGTGTCCCATGTTACGATATCTGTTTTGTTGTGTTGGTCTCTGTCTGCTTACAGCCTGCGGTTCTGTACGTCCTGCCGATTCTCCGGATGACGATGCAGCCTCTTCTTATCTCCACAGCGGGTTGGGTGCCTACGCTCAGGCCCGTCTTTTCTGGAATGAAGGAAACGCTGAACAGGCCCTGATACTGACGCGTCAGGCCCAGACTGCCGATCCTGATACGCCCTATCCGATTCTGCTGGAAGCTGAAATTATGCTGAAATCAGGCCGTGTGCAAGACTCTCTGGCGGCTGTTGATCGTGCCATTAAGGTGGCGCCGGATTATCGCCCTTCCTATCTGCTGGGTGGCAGTATCATGTCGACAATGGGTAAGACCAAGGAGGCTGCATCCTACCTGCGGAATGCGGTCAGACTTGAGCCGGGCAAGGAAGATGCCGTATTGCATCTGGTAACGGCCCTGATGCAGCTTTTTGAGTATGAAGAGTCGGTTACGGTGCTGAAGTCCTTGATCAAGGCCAAGCCGGAATCGGCTGTAGGAAATTACTACCTGGCAAAAGTTTACAGCCAGATGAAGTTGTACCGGGAATCGATCGGCTACTATCAGAAAGCGCTTGAGCTGCGGCCGGAATTTATTCAGGCAACAATTGATATGGCTATTTCGTATGAGGCACTCGGAGAGTACGACAAGGCGATTGCCGCTTACAAAGATGCCCTGGAGGATGCGGAAAACCGGGCTCCCCTGATCCAGCACCTGATACAGCTGTTTATACAGAACCGGCGGTATGAGGAGGCCTTGACTTATCTTAAAAAGCTGGACCAGATGGGGCTGGCAACAGCCGAGACCAATCGAAAAATCGGTTTGATCTATCTGGAGCTTGAGCAGTACGACAATGCAATCAAGGTGTTTTCCCAGATGCTGGAGGCGGACCCGGATGCTTACCAGATACGGCTCTATCTGGGCAGTGCCTTTGAAGAAAAAAACGAGCTTGAGCGCGCTGTTGCAGAGTTCCATAAAATTCCGGCCGATGCACCGGTCTATACTGAAGCAGTTGGGCATCTGGCGTTTATCTACAAGGAACTGGGCAGGGGGGATGAGGCTGTCAAGCTGTTGGAGCAAACGATTGCAACCAACCAGGATAAGCTTGATCTGTATCTCTCTCTGGCAACACTCCATGATTCCCTGCAGCATCCTGCAGAAGGGTTGAAACTGCTGCTGGGCGTTGAGACGCGCTTTTCCGGTGACCCCAAATTCCAGTTTAGAATGGGAATATTATACGACAAGCTTGGCAAGCGTGCGGAGTCCATCGAGCGGATGAAGAAGGTTGTCGAGTTGAATCCCAAGGATGCCCAGGCCCACAACTTTCTTGGCTACACCTACGCCGAGATGGGAATCAACCTTGAAGAAGCGCTGGCCCATGTCAAGCGGGCCCTGGAAATCAGACCTGATGACGGCTTCTTCATTGACAGTCTGGGGTGGGTCTATTACCAGATGAAGCGCTACGATGACGCTGTCCGGTATTTGGAAAAATCGGTTGAGCTGGTGACTGATGACCCGACCATTCTTGAGCATCTGGGGGATGCCCACCTTGCCCGCAAGGAGCCGAAGCATGCCCTTAAATATTACAAAAAGGCCCGGGCCCTGGACCCTCGTAAAAAAGGGCTGGATGAAAAAATCAGACGGATTCTGCGCGGAGAACTGGAAGAAAAATGACCGTAAGGGGCGGGTTTCGAAACATCTGTCTGCGCGTCATCATGCCGGCTGTCCTCTGGCTACTGTGCGCAGCCTGTACAGGCAGTGAAACTCCATCCACCAAACGGGAAGTATCCACAGCATCACCGGCCTACGGCGACACGCTGGTTGAGGGTACGATTGGTGAAGCATCCACCCTGATCCCCATTCTTGCCTCTGACAGTGCCTCCCACAGCGTGGCAGGTCTGATCTACAACGGCCTGATCAAATATGATAAAAATCTCAAGATTGTCGGTGATCTTGCAGAGTCCTACCTGGTCTCACCCGATGGTCTGATCATTACCTTCAAGCTGCGTCACAACGTTGTCTGGCATGATGGTAAACCATTTACGTCGCGTGATGTGCTCTATACCTACCGGGTCATTATTGATCCCAAGACTCCCACTGCCTATTCAGAAGACTTTAAACAGGTCGCTGCGGTTACCGCTCCGGATGAACATACTGTGGTGGTGCGTTATGCAAGACCCTATGCGCCATCCCTTGCCTCATGGGGGGTGGCGATCCTGCCCAGTCATCTACTGGAAGGACAGGATATCACCAGGAGTCCACTGGCCCGTAAACCTGTCGGCACCGGGCCGTTCCGTTTTACAGAATGGGTGGCTGGACAGAAAATCGTGCTGGAGGCCAACAAGGACTACTTTGAAGGACGTCCCTATCTTGATCGCTACGTTTTTCGGTTGATTCCTGATACTTCAACCATGTACATGGAATTGAAGGCAGGCGGGATAGATCAGATGGGGCTTACCCCGGTTCAGTTTGCCCGGCAGACCGACTCGCCGCGTTTCAAATCTGCCTTTAACAAATATCGTTACCCATCAAATGGCTACCTCTACCTTGGCTACAATCTGCGTCACCCAACGTTCAAGGACACACGTGTCCGTCGTGCCATAACCGCTGCCATCAACAAACAGGAACTGATTCAGGGGGTGCTGTTTGGCATGGGACAGAAGGCCAATGGTCCGATGATACCAGGCAGATGGGCGCATAACCCACATGTGAAGGATATTGCCTATGACCCGGCCTATGCCCGTCAGCTGTTGGCAGAAGCCGGATGGAAGAACGGCCCGGACGGTTTTTTACAAAAAGAAGGCAAACAGCTGCGTTTTACCATTCTTACTAACCAAGGTAATCAGCAGCGTTTGATGACGGCCCAGATTATTCAGCAACGTCTGAAACAGGTCGGGATTGATGTACGCATCAGGGTTGTGGAGTGGGCTGCTTTCCTGAAAGAGTTTATTGACAAAGGTAATTTTGAGGTAGTGCTGCTGGCCTGGCTTACCTCACAGGACCCGGATATGTACGATATCTGGCACTCCAGCAAGACAAAACCCGGGGAGTTGAACTTTATCGGTTACAACAACCCTGAGGTGGACCGCCTGCTGGAAGAGGGACGCAGCACCTTTGATATGGAAAAGCGTAAAAAGGCCTACTACCGGATTCAGGACATCCTGGCCGAGGAACAGCCCTATACCTTCCTCTATGTGCCAGATGCGCTGCCGGTAGTCTCGTCTCGTATTCGCGGCATAGAACCTGCCCCGGCTGGAATTGGACATAACCTGATCAGGTGGTATGTGCCCAGGATGGAGCAAAAATATTGATGTAAAGTTGTGAATTGGCCTTGAAAATGCATAGTGTTTAGATTGTGTGAAAGGAGTCGTATCATGGAGAAACGGGCTGTAGCAATAGCTGGTTTTACGTTGATAGAACTCCTCATCGTTGTGGCCATTATCGGGATACTTGCGGCAGTCTCCATTCCAATTTTTAGAGATTATACTGTTAGAGGATTTAACTCGGCGGCAACAGCTGATTTGCGTTATTTTAAAACTACTATGGAGGCTGAGTTTTCTGACAGTCATGCGTACCCATTGTTTTGATTGATGACAATTTTTGTCTGTTAGTTGTGACAAACAAGGCTGTTTTGTGGAGCTAGATAAAGGTATTATATGAAAAATTAGTAGGTTGAGGTTTGCTTTTGCTGTTGGCGTATATGTTGCATGTGAATAGATGTGAAAAATTATTGCTCAGCTTCTGCAATTTGATTGCAGTCCACACAACACCATGAAAGGAGAAGCAGACTATGCTTAACAAGATTCGGAACAGAAAAGGTTTTACCCTGATTGAGCTGCTGATCGTTGTTGCGATCATCGGTATTCTGGCGGCTGTGGCTATTCCACAATTCTCGGCTTACCGCATCAAGGGGTTTAACTCAGCTGCAACAAGTGACTTGAGAAACTTCAAAACCCAGATGGAGTCTGATTTTGCAGACAAGCAAGAGTACACAACAATTAGCTAATCTATAATATTTAGGAAAGGAGTGAATTGTATATGAACAAAAAACATTTTTTTATACTTAGTTTTGTTGCAGCTTTAAGTATGTCGTACACTTCTGCTTTTGCTGGCACCATTAGTGGCGCTACAAGTCTCGGAGGTGGTACCTTCTCTCCATCCAATAAAGTAAAGATCAACGTGATAGCAACGACAACCAACTATGCAGCATGTTCAGGTCATACCAGTGGTGACCGGTCCATATGTTCCAATAATCAGGATCCCAAGCTTTACTGGACTGCTAAGACGGTTGGTTCTGATCCTCAGACAGTTAATAATGCTACTGATTCTTTTACCGGAAGTGGTTATACAACACTGTAATATTCCCTTTTATGAGTTGTAATAAAAAAAGCTTGGCATTAATGTCAGGCTTTTTTTATTGCTATCAGGTCTTATCTTTTACCTGTTATTTAAGGGGCGTCTATGTTTAGCTTTACACCTTCTTTCGCATCATCTGTAGATATTGATGCGTTTCTTGATGAAACAAATATTCTATTTCAGCAGGGCAAGTATGAAGAGGCGTTAGCCCGCTATTTGCATGTTTTGAATCTAACCCCCAACAGCCCCCGTGTGTTGCGAGCTGTTGGGATGGTCCTGCATTGTCTCGGGAGGAGTGAAGAAGCGCTTGACTGTCTTGAACACGCGATTAGCCTTAATCCTGGTAATATAGAAATATTGACAAGTCAAGGTGTGATACTGAAAGCTATTGATTGCAAAAAGGCTGCCGTCAATGCCTACAGGGAGATCATTACACGCGGTGAGGCATCAAGTGAGGTTCTGGGAGAACTTGGCTCACTTCTTCTTGACCTAAAACAGTATGACGACGCTAAGGCGTGTCTTATTCAGGCCGTGTCTTGTGATCAAGACAACTGGAATGCCCATTATTGGCTGGGGTTATACAGGAAGATATTTCTTTGTTTCGACGAAGCAATTGTATCACTAAACAGGATGTTGGAGTTGAAACCGAATTTTATCTATGGATTTGCTCATCTGGCCAAAATACGCTTAGACCAGGGGCGCCATGCTGATGCCATTCTTTTGATGAATAACGTACTGCATTTAAAACCGAATTCTTTTAATGCCCAATCATTATATTTGTTTTGGTTAAACTACCAGTGCGGAACAACTGCGGAGACGATCTACCGAGAGAGTATTCGCTATGAATTAATGGTTAAGCAGAACACAAACATTCAATCATTATCGGCGTGGGATGTTACCGCTGAACCAGACCGTCAGCTCCGCATCGGGCTGGTATCGCCTGATTTCCGGCGTCATCCTGTAGGATATTTTGTACAGGCCTTTCTTCTGCTTCATGACCCTGATGAATTTCACGTTGTCTGTTATTCCGATGTGGAGGGAGAGGATGATCTAACCCCTGTTTTCCGGGAATCAGCCGACTCCTGGCGACGGATATTGGGGATTACGGATGAGCAGTTGTCAAAAATGATCCAGCGTGATCGGATTGATATACTTGTAGACCTTGCCGGCCATACCGATAAAAATCGGCTCAGCGTGTTTATGATGAAGCCGGCTCCGGTGCAGGTGACTTGGGCTGGTTACATGGGCACTACTGGCCTTTCAACAATCGATTACCTTATTTCAGACCGATTTCAGTCCCCTGAAGGATCTGAGCAATACACGGTTGAGCAGATTGTTCGTCTGCCGGATGACTACATTTGCTATTGTCCTCCTGATTATGCGCCTGAAGTTACACAGCTCCCAGCACTATCAAACGGCTATATTACTTTCTGCAGTTTTAACAATCTGGCTAAGGTAACAGAGGAGGCGGTTGCACTATGGAGCGAAATATTACAGCTTGTTCCTGGTTCCCGTTTTTTTATAAAGAATCCTTCCTTTAGTGATCAGGGGACTGTCAGACGTTACCTTGATCTCTTCAAATCATATGGAATTGACGAAAAGATGATTATTGTTGAGGGTAAAAGTCCTCATCCTGAGATGATTGCACGTTATTCCCTGGTTGATATTCAGTTGGACACACAGCCTTACAGCGGGGGGCTCACAACTTTGGAGTCTCTCTGGATGGGGGTTCCTGTTGTGACACTGCCGGGCGAACTTTTTTCTTCGCGCCATTCTCTGACACATCTTATGAATGTTGGGCTTGAAGAATGTGTGGCCTCGAACCGTGATGAGTTCATCGCCATAGCATGCACACTGGCAGAAGACCTTTCCCACTTGTCAGAACTGCGGCTTACGTTACGACAGCGGATGATGACATCACCTGTCTGTGATGGTCTTGGGTTTACTGAGAATATTCAGCAAGCTTTTAGAAAAATGTGGGTAACTTGGTGTGAAAAACAGAAAGAATACTCCAGGCAAGAAGAAAAAACTACAGAACTGGCCTCGCATTTCCAGGGGGATCATATTGATTTTAACGACCGGGGTAACCTTTATGCGGACAATGGTGACTTTGACAATGCTATCGCATACTACCAAGCGGCACTGGAGATAAAGCCAAGCTACATGGAGGCGTCATACAATCTAGGACTCGTGTATTTTAAGTTGGGTGCATTAGACGAAGCCTTAAAGCTGTTCAAACGGGCAATTCGTCTTGATCCTGATTTTGTCGATGCTTATCTGAACATCTCTACAGTCCTGATCCATCTCGGGCGTAACGACGAAGCGTTGATTATTTGCGAAAAGGCGCTGCAAATTAAACCAGATTTTCCTGAAATATATAATAATATTGGTACTGCCAGCCTTAATCGTGCCCGCCCTCAAGAGGCTCTTCAGGCATTTCGGAAGGCGGTGGATATTCGACCTGAATATGTCCAAGCGTACTCCAATATTCTCTATGTCATGCATTTTCTTCCCGGAATTACTGAGCGTGATATTTTTCTTGAAAGTCAACAATGGGACAAAAGGTTTGCCGTCCCTCTCCTCAATAACGAAATTCATATGCGGACTCGAAAAAATGCCTTGCCGCTTCGCCTAGGATTCGTCTCGCCAGACTTCTACCAACATCCAGTTGGATATTTTATCCAATCGTTCTTCATGCTGCATGACAGAGGTGAGTTTGAGATTTATTGTTATTCTGATGCTACCATTGAGGATGATAAGACTGAAATTTTGCGTTCTGTTGCGACCGAATGGCGCTGGGTCCACGGTATGCCGGATGAAGAACTCTATCACCTGATAAGGCACGATGAAATTGACATCTTGATTGATTTAGCTGGTCACTCGAATGCCAACCGGTTGCTCGTTTTTGCACAAAAACCTTCTCCTGTTCAGGTTACCTGGGCAGGATATGTAGGGACAACAGGACTTACAGCTATCGATTATTTGATTTCCGACCGTTATCAATCGCCGGACAGTGCTGATGATTGGACCACGGAGGAGATTGTCCGTTTGCCGGGTGACTATATTTCCTATTGTCCGCCTGAGTTTGCCCCTGATATTTCACCTCTTCCAGCCCTTACTAATGGATATGTAACGTTTTGCTCCTTCAACAGGATGGCCAAGATTTCTGAGGAAGCGCTTGAACTCTGGTTGGAGGTGTTGAGGAGGGTAGAGGGAGCCCGTCTGTTTATGAAGAACCCAACCTTGGCCGACCCGGCTGAGGCGCTGAAAATCAAACTTTTTTTCCAGGAGCGTGGCATACGAGGTGATCGGTTGTTGCTGGAAGGGCCATCACCACATGCTGAAATATTTGAGCGATATCATATTGTTGATATCCAGTTGGATACACTACCCTACAGTGGAGGGCTAACCACTCTGGAGTCGCTTTGGATGGGGGTTCCTGTTGTGACCCTCCCCGGAAAGTTGTTTTCATCTCGACATTCTCTTACGCATCTAACTAATGTTGGACTGGCTGAATGCGTTGCATCGACTCCAAGCGATTTTATCTCAATTGCGTGTGCCCTTGCCAATGACCTTGACTATCTCGCAGGTCTGCGCACCAAACTGCGCTTAATGATGGCAGAGTCACCATTATGCGATGGGCTTGGTTTTACCGAGAAACTGCAGGATGCTTTCCGTTTCATGTGGAAAAATTACTCTGACAAGTTCGGATCAAAGTTTGAGCTTGTTTGTGATTCCCTTAAAACGAAAAGTTCGTTGGAGTTGTTTGTTCCAAACGATACAATCATTGCTCGCTATAACGAGGGTATTGATAGTATGGAAAGAGGGCGTTTGGCTGTTGCTGAAGAGGTATTCAGGGAAGTAATTAAGAAAGCCCCGGATTTTTTCCCTGCACATAATAATCTGGCCATGACGATATCTAAGATGGGGAGGACTTCTGAAGCGGAGTCAGTTCTTCGGAGGATTCTCGAACGCAACTCTACTCTATTTGAAGTGCATAATAATCTTGGAAATGTTTGTCTTGCTCTAGGTCGGCAGCGTGAGGCCCTTTCCTGTTTTCGCCAGACACTGGAACTTAACCCTTTGTTGTCCTCGGCGTACTCAAATATTCTTTTTTGCATGAATTATCTGCCTGAATTTTCTCAGCAGGACATTTTTGATATGTCAATCAAATGGCGCAGTACGTTGCCGGAAGTTCTGCGTTTGTCTGAGAAACGCTTGACAGGTGTGCCGGCAACAATCTGTAAGAGCGGTAAGTGCCGCATCGGATACGTTTCGGCTGATTTTCGTTTCCATTCGGTAAGCTTCTTTATTAGACCTCTGTTCGAGCATCATGATCGCAATCAGTTCGAGTTGTTTTGCTTTTCCAACGTAGCTAGACCTGATGCGGTAACCTATGAGCTGCAGCAGTACGTTGATAGTTGGGTTGATATTTCTGATATGACCGATGTTCAGAGTGCTCAATGTATTGGGGATGCCGGTATCGACATACTGGTGGACCTGTCTGGCCATACGGCAGGCAACCGTCTCGGAGTCTTTTTCGTGCAGCCGGCTCCAATACAGGTCAGTTGGTTAGGCTATCCCAATACTACAGGGCTTACAGAAATCGGGTATCGTTTGACAGATATTGTTGCCGACCCGGCATCGTCGGATCGGGGATATACAGAGTCATTGTACCGGATACCTAACGGCTTTCTTTGCTATCAGCCCCCGGAAGTCATTCCTGAGATAGTGCCTCTACCAAGCGAAGCCAATAACTACATAACGTTCTGCTCATTTAATAATGTTGCCAAGCTGACTGAAGAGACGATTGTTGTCTGGTCAAAAATATTGAAACAGGTACCTGACTCGAGACTCATCCTAAAAAGTAGCAACAAATGCACAGAAAACCTGTTACATCGCAATATTCTAAGATCGTTCGAAAGTGCTGCCGTGAACCCGGAGAGAATTACAATTCTTAAGACGACGGACACTCTGTACGCGCACCTTAATGCATATTGTCTTACCGATATAGCCCTTGATACGTATCCCTATAACGGTACGACAACAACCTTTGAGGCGCTCCTTATGGGAGTGCCTGTGGTGACCTTGTCGGGAGACAGACATGCGTCCCGTGTCGGAGCAAGTATTCTGTCACACCTTGGTGAACCTGGCTTGATTGCCAGCTCCCCAGAAGAATTTTGTGCAACCGTGGTTAGTTTGGTAAACGACCGGGCCAAATTACAATCTTTGCGTTCACTACTAAGGCCAAGGTTGCTTATGTCAACGTTGTGTGACGGAGCGTCGTTTGTTAAAAGGCTGGAAACAGCATATCTCAGTATGATTGCTAGTTATCAAGGTCAACAAGGTGCCACAACCGATGAATGAAATTATAATCGTTAGAAATGATTTCTTTAAAATTGGTAGATCTTACCAGATTTGTCTCCTGTGCATTATTGTGCTTGCTGTTTACTATCCGGCAATCTTTGCTGAGATAAGCCTCTTAGATGATCTGGATGCAATTACCAGTCTGTTGAATATAGAATCATTCAGTCTAAAATCAATCTTCCTTCCAGGAGGGAAGGAAGGCGGGTATTATCGCCCATTCATAGGGATAAGTTACATGATAGACCGTTTTTGGTGGTTTCTGGATTCAAAAATAATGCATTTTGAAAATATTTTGATGCACTTATTCAATACCATCATGGTGTTCTTTACTGCTATCAGTCTGTACAAAACCGAAAAGGACAGCGCTTCGACACTGCCACTTTTTACAGCGGTGCTCTTTGCTTTACATCCGATCAATACCGAATCAATTAACTGGATTTCAGGGAGAACGGATGCTATGGCCTGTATGTTCGTCCTCTCCTCATTATTATTGCTCCTTAAATATCGAGAAAACGGTAGTAAACTTCTGCTTCTTTGTGCATATGCGGTTGCTTTACTTGGTATACTGGCAAAGGAAACAGCACTCGGTTTTATTCCTGGCTCGGTCTTTATCCTCCTTGCGTTGCCGCGTAGCTTGCAGGTAGTGGAACGTCCCGATTTTGACTCTTCTGATAGCAGGAGGAGCGATTTGGTCCGGCTTGCGTGCTACACAGTTGCCGCCTTACTTGTAGCACTCGTGTTTGTGAATTATTTTGTTGTTGTTTTCATTGGTGTTATCTATTGGGGGCACTCACTAATTGTTCTTCACCATGCTCAATTAACGCGGTTACTTTTTCACAAGATACGATCATTCTTAATGGTTGCCGGATCATGTGTTCTACTTATGGCTATTTATCAGGGAGTCAGAAAAGTTGTTTTTGCTTCAGATGTTTCAAAGATAGCGAGCACCGTTAAGGTCATGATGACGGATATGAATTATACCATAGAGCTGTTCATGGGAGCTGCTGGGTTTTATATGAAAAAGTTTTTTTTCCCTCTGCCACTTAATATAGCAATTCGTGAAATTGATCCACTCTATTCCCTTTTGGGCGTTATCTGTTTTCTTGGCTGTATATATTTCGTACAGCTAAGGAGTATAGAGGCAGCTTTTATCATCACTGGTTTTTTTATGGTAGTGCCAACATTGCCTCTTGCCTTTGGAACTATTGCTTGGACGGGATACGCTGAACGTTATGTTTATATTCCATCAGCTTTTTGGATACTTGGCGGTATTGGTTTCATTCGCTCTGCAACGGGAGAGTTATGGCGCCCCTATCTGAAAATTATAGCCATGCTGGTGGTGATATTCTTTGCGACAATTACCTTAAAAAGAAACATCACTTGGCAAAATAATGTGACGCTTTTTAAGGACGCTGTTGAAAAGTCACCTGACTTTATAAATGTTAGAGGTATATATATATCTGCCTTGTATGATAAAAAAATGTATGATGAGGCTGAGCGTCAATATTTTATTGCAAAAAAGCTTTACAGTATGAGATATGATGAGAAATATGATATAATATATGCAAAAATATTATGTATTAACAAAAAATACGATACTGCAGAAAAATTATATAATGACATAGAATATAATACAAAGGGTAAGTCAGTATTGCTTTATGAAGAAATGTCTACTTTTTATAGAAATAGAGAATCTTCAGAGTCCGATATTTGTATGAAAAAAGTGCTTACTCGTAAAAAACTTGAAGCGTTAAATAAACTATATATATTAAATAAGTTGCCTGCTACAGGTTATAGACTAGGGCAAGAATACTTCGAAGCAGGAGAAATAGCTAAATCTAAAGATGTTTTTGAGAAGGTAATTAAACAGTCACGCGATGATGAGCCACTAAAATATAAAGCAAAAAATATGCTGAATAAAATAAATAATGTAGGTATATGATTTGTTGTTTGCAATAAAGGAGTGTGTATATAGTGACTACAATAATTAAAATCACTCTCAAAGGTGTTTTTCGTGATCGGGTCTTTCAGGGAATTATAGCTCTGGCAGTGTTGTTTCTCTTTATCCCATCAATAGCCTCTCTTTCCATGCGTCAGGTGACCGAGCTTTCGATTACCCTCTCGCTTTCACTGATCTCGTTTATTCTGCTACTTCTTTCAGTGTTTTTAGGTGCCACTTCGATCTGGAGGGATATGGAACGACGTTATTCCTTTAGCGTACTTAGCCTGCCTCTTAGCCGTAGTTCTTACCTGCTAGGTCGTTTCTTTGGCTTGGCTCTGTTCTTGGTACTGACTTCAGCCGTACTTGGAGCGGTCTCGTTACTGGTGATCAAGGTTGCGTCAGGAATGTATCCTCCTGCTCGCCCCGTTGTCTGGAGTTATCTGCTGCTGACCTTACTGTTCATCACCCTAAAGTATATTCTGCTGGTGGCAGTGGCAATGCTGCTTTCTACGGTTAGTACTTCCTTCTTTCTGCCAGTTTTTGGCACCATCTGTACATTTTTGGCCAGTGGCATTACTCAACAAGTCTACGAATTTGTACACTCTCCTGCATCGGCGCAGGCTGTTTCTCCGTTTTTAAAGGCTGTTGCATCAGTTGTTTATTATCTGTTACCAAATCTGGCTGGGTTTGACCTGAAGGTGAACGCTATTTACAGTATCGCCCCCAATCTACAAGGACTTGCGATGACAGTGGGCTACTTTATTGCCTATACCGCCATTTTGCTGGGGGGCGCAGCTCTGCTGTTCAACCGGAGGGAAATGAAGTGAACAGCCTGCGTATTCCGGTTGCCTTGCTGGTTAGTGGTCTGCTTTGCTATGGATTGCTGATTGTTCCTTTTTCCTCGTATATGTCCAATAAACCGATTGAGGAAAAGCTTGGGTATGTCCCCAGTGTGAAGCTGCTAAAGCCGCTGAGTGCTGACCAGAAGGAGTTGGTAGGCGCATCTTTGGTTATGAAGGTGTTGATGTATTTTGGCGGCATTATAGGCAAGGCCCAAGAGGGCAAGGTGATCAGCGAGCCGCCTGATCTGCAGGGAATGTCCCGCCTTCTGCATGGTGCAGTGCAACTAGACCCCTATAATATGGATGCCTATTACTTTGCACAAGGGTTTCTAACGTGGGATGCTAAACAGTTTAAGGTGGCAAATGCGTTGCTTGATTACGGCATGCAGTATCGTACCTGGGATTGGTATCTGCCATTTTTTGCCGGGTTTAACAGTGCCTATTTTTTAAAGGACTACCCTAAGGCTGCTGCATATTACAAACGGGCTGCCGATTTGAGTGGACAGGATCTGCACAAGAGTCTGGCTGGACGGTATATGCAGGAGTCAGGTCAGACAGATTTGGCGATTGCCTATCTTACTGCCATGGAAAAGGGCGAGAAAAATCAGGCATTGAAGAAGAATTACCAGATTCGTTTGGCAGCGTTTCATGAAGTAAAACGTATTGAAACCGCACGGGATAGATTTGTGGCAGAACATGGCGGTTTACCTGTCTCTGTTGAACAATTGGTGCAGCTCGGTTTGCTTGCTCCGGCGCCGATTGACCCTTACGGTGGCAGGTTCTATCTTGAAACGTCAGGCAAGGTTGCAACAACCAGCAAGTTTGCATTTGCAACAAAGAATAAGTGAGGAGTGGGAATGTTCGCTCTTGATATGCAGGTACTGAGTAAAACGTTTAAAGGCAAGAAGCGCCAGACCGTTGAGGCGTTAAAGGGGCTGTCGCTTGCAATAGAGCAGGGTGAGGTGTTCGGCTTTCTGGGCCCCAACGGTGCCGGTAAAAGTACGACCATCAAATGTTTGATGGGGCTGATCCGGCCAACATCCGGCACTGCTTCTATTGTGGGAGAGGCGATCGGGTCAGAGGCTTCCCGTCGTAAGGTCGGGTATTTGCCTGAGAATCCGGCTTTTTATGATTATCTGACAGCGGAAGAGTATCTGCAGTTTGTGGGTAAAACATTTAAAATACCCGACGCACTGTTAACCCGTCGCTCTGCAGAGGTCTTGAAGCAACTCGAGTTGTGGGAAGCGCGTAAGCGTCCTATCCGGGGCTACAGCAAGGGGATGGTGCAGCGGGTGGGGTTGGCACAGGTGCTGATTCATGATCCTGATGTCTATATTCTGGATGAGCCGATGAGTGGTCTGGACCCGATTGGCCGGGCACTGGTAAAAGAGATTATCCTTGAACTGAAGAAGCGCGGGAAGTCTGTTTTCTTCAGCACCCATATTACTGATGATGTTGAAAAGGTCTGTGACCGTGTGGGGGTTCTGTTGCATGGTGAGCTAAAGATGGTGGACCGGGTGGATGCCATTATGTCACGCGGCATAATTGGCTATCAGGTCCGCCTGCAGGATACAGACGGTACGGTGTTGGATGAAGAGGTGCCTAAAGAGCTGCTTGACCGCTTTCTTGCTGAACAGGTTGCAACTGGTCGAGAAATAGTCCTGGTTGAACCACGTCGTAAAAATCTGGAAGACTTCTTTCTTTCATTGGTGCATGGGGCGTAGGCTACTGTAGTTGTCCTGACTGGCGCAGTGCCTCGTACAATACCACTGCCGCAGCGTTGGATAGGTTCAGGCTGCGTACTTGGCCCGGCATTGGGATGGTCAGGCAACGTTCCTGGTTAGCTATTAGCAGCTCAGCCGGCAGACCGGCGGTCTCTTTGCCAAAGACCAGAAAATCTCCTGGTTGATAGATCCCCTGCTCGTAGCAATTTCTGGCAACCTTGGTACTCAGATACCAGAAGCGCCCATCCGGGTACTGCTGCTGCAACTGCTCTAAACTGTCCCATTGTTTTAAATCCACTTTGTCCCAGTAATCAAGTCCGGCCCGTTTAAGGTAGCGATCATCAATTGAAAATCCCAGTTTGCCGACTAAATGCAGAGTTGCAGCAGTAGCTGCACAAAGACGTGCTATGTTGCCGGTGTTAGGTGGTATTTCTGGCTCAACCAGTACAATGTTGAAGGTTTTCATGGGTAATGTATACCTCAAGACAGTTTCAGTCCGCTTGCATTTTTTGCGGGTCAGGTCTAGGATGCAAAAACTTGAATACAACAAACACGGGGATTATGACCATGAAAATTATTGTTACTGATGAAGTTGCTGACCAAGGACTGGCACTGCTCAAGCAGGATCCGCGCATTGAGATGGATGTCCGTTTGGGATTGAAAAAGGAAGAATTGCTTGCCTTGATCGGTGACTATGAAGTGATCATTACCCGTAGCGGTACGACGGTTGATAAAGATCTGCTGGATGCGGCCAGGAACTTGAAGATGGTTGCCCGGGCCGGTGTTGGCATTGATAACGTGGATGTGGACTATGCCAGCTCAAAAGGGGTGATTGTGGTGAATGCCCCCTTTGGCAATACCAACAGTGCTGCCGAGCACACCATGGCGCTGCTGATGGCGGCCTGCCGTAACGTGACGGTGGCCAACGCCTCCTTGAAGGCCGGCGAGTGGAAGCGTGCCCCTTTTACCGGGGTGGAGCTGAAAGGCAAGACCGCCGGTGTGATCGGTCTGGGCAAGGTTGGCGGTCGTGTGGCAACCCGCTTGAAGGCCTTTGAGTGTGAGGTGCTGGCCTGCGACCCGTATATTGCGGTCAAGCGGGCCCATGATCTGGGGGTTAAGCTGGTGTCCCATGATGAGATCTACAAAAAATGCGATATCATTACCGTCCATACCCCTTTGACTGATGAGACCAAGGGGATGATCGGTGCCCGTGAGCTGGGCCTGATGAAGGACGGCGTGATTGTAATGAACGTAGCCCGTGGCGGGATAATTGATGAGCCTGCCCTGTTGGATGCCATGAACAGTGGCAAGATCGCCATTGCCGGCGTGGATGTCTGGAGCGAAGAACCGCCCAGAACCGACGTCCTCAAAGGGCTGATCGCCCACCCCAGAGTCACGGTGACTCCTCACTTGGGGGCCAATACCCACGAGGCCCAGATCAATGTGGCCGTGGATGTGTCCAAAGAGATCCTGAACTATCTGGATGAGAAGCCGTTGGAAAATGCGGTGAACATTCCCCGTTTTGATATGGCCTTGATGGACCAGATGCGGCCATTCCTGAATCTGGTCAATGTGATGGCTGATTTTGGTATCCAGTTGCTGGATGGCCATCCTGAGAAGATCACCTTCAGTTATGCCGGTGCCATTGCCCACTATGACTGTTCGCCACTGACGGTTTGCGGTTTGGCAGCACTGTTAGGGCGGGTGGTCGACCAGGATGTCAATATGGTTAACGCCTCCCTGATCGCTGAGCAGATGGGGATTGTGGTGGAAGAGACCAAAACTACCTCGGCTGATGCCTTTTCCAACCTGATTACCCTGATTGCAGAGGGTGACGGCAAGCGTCGCACCATTGCCGGTGCGCTCTTTGAAGGGGCCCCACGCATTGTCCGGTTGCGTGACTATGCCATGGATTTTACACCGGAAGAGCATATGCTGCTGCTGCACTATGCTGATCGTCCCGGCATGATCGGCAAAATCGGCACCATCATGGGCAAACATGAGATCAATATCGGCTCCATGAACCTGGGGCGCAGCGAGAAAAAAGGCGAGGCAATGGTCATCCTCTCGGTTGACTCCGCTGTTTCCCAGGCGGTGATTGAGGAGATCAAGCAGGCAACCGAGGCTACCTTTATCAGGGCGATTCATATGGCGTCGGTCAAAACTTCTCCTTGACCGTTTTCGCTGGAGAATGGTAAGGTAACACACTTCTTTTCATATCTGCCTTTTAATCTAACCCCGTGAGGTTAACAAAGGTGCAACAGTTTCAGCCACATATTCAAGAGGGTCTTTCCGTGCATGCGCGGAGGGACCCTTTTTTATTCTCCAGGGAGGGTTGCTATGGCTGGTGAGACGACCAAGACGGTTATTCTTGACAACAGCGGTATCCGGCGGGCTTTAACCAGAATATCCCATGAGATCCTTGAGAAAAACAAGGGGCTCTCAGATGTGGTGCTGGTCGGTATTCAATCCGGTGGAGCCTATCTGGCCCGCGAGATTTCGCTTTGTATGGAGATCATTGAAGGTGAGCGGGTACCGGTAGGATCAATTGATATTACGCTGTACCGTGATGATATCAAGCAGCAGGCCCCCCATAAGTCAGTTGGCAAGACCGATATCTCCTTTTCCCTGGAAGGGAAGAGGGTGGTGCTGGTGGACGATGTGCTGTTTACCGGCCGAACCATCCGGGCTGCCCTAGATGCCTTGATGGACCATGGACGCCCCTGTTGCATTCAACTGGCAGTGCTGATTGATCGCGGCCATCGAGAACTGCCGATCCGGGCTGATTTTGTGGGGCGTAACGTCCCCACCAGTCTGAAGGAAAATGTTGAAGTTACTTTTGATGATAAACAGCAGCCGGTTGAAGTGGTTCTTGAAAAATAAACAGGGGAGGGACCATGGAATTCAAGCATAAGGATATTATTGCACTGCGTGACCTGAGCAAGGAAGAGATAGAACTGCTGATCTCCACTGCTGAAAACATGCGTGAGGTAAACAGCCGGGATATCAAGAAGGTGCCGACCCTGCGAGGGAAGACCATCATTAACCTGTTCTACGAATCATCCACCCGTACCCGTACCTCGTTCGAGATTGCCGGCAAGCGGCTTTCAGCTGATACGGTCAATATCGCCCCCTCCAACAGCTCTGCCACCAAGGGGGAGACCCTGGCTGATACCGCTCTGAACCTGCTGGCCATGAAGCCGGATATTATTGTGATGCGCCATGCGGTCTCGGGCTCACATTACTTCTTATCCAAGAAGGTTGGTTGCTCCATTATCAATGCCGGTGACGGTGCCCACGAGCATCCTTCCCAGGGGCTGTTGGACATGCTGACCATCAAGGATAAGTTTGGCAGGCTGGATGGACTCAAGGTGGCAATGGTGGGCGATATCACCCACAGCCGGGTGGCCCGCTCCGACATCCAGGGGCTGACCAAGATGGGCTCCTCCATCTTCCTGGCCGGTCCTCCCACCATGATGCCGCCAGGCGTGGAGCGGCTGGGTAATGTGACGGTTTGTGGCACCATGAAAGAGGCGATCCAGGATGCAGACGTGGTGATCATGCTGCGGATTCAGCAGGAACGTCAGGGCAAGACCCTGATGCCCAATACCCGTGAGTATTCCCGATATTTTGGCCTTAATCCTGAGAACCTGAAACTGGCCAAGCCGGATGCCATGGTGATGCACCCGGGCCCGATCAACCGCGGGGTTGAGATGTCCTCCTATGTGGTGGACGGCAGCCAGTCCCATGTGCTGAAGCAGGTGGAGAACGGTGTTGCTGTCCGCATGGCGATGCTGTATCACGTCTGTGGCGGCGAACTGGAATGATGCAGCCCTTTTTTTTTGCAATCTCGGCGTTGTGCTGTGTGATTGCGTGCTCAACGTACTGTAAGGTACGCCTCCGCCGCAATCCCTTGCACGCCTTGACCTTGCGAAAAAATGACTGCATCAGTACGACGTTTGTTAACTTACTTTTATGAGGTGATTTATATGAATCTTCTGATCAAAGGCGGCAGAGTGATTGATCCCAGCCAGGGGATTGATGATACCCTTGATGTTGTGGTGGAAAACGGTCTGGTTAAAGAGATCGGCAAAGGCCTAGCCGTACCAGCCGCTGCTGAGACCGTTGATGCCACGGGAAAGTACGTGGTTCCTGGCCTGATTGACATGCATGTGCATCTGCGCGACCCGGGTCTTGAGTATAAAGAAGATATCATCTCCGGCACCAGGGCGGCGGTAGCGGGCGGTTTTACCTCTGTCTGCTGCATGCCCAACACCAAGCCTGCCATTGATAACAAGGCGATTGCTTCCTACATCATTAATAAGGCCAAGACTGAAGGGGCATGCAATGTCTTTCCAGTTGGAACCATCACCCAGGGGATGCACGGTGACCGTCTGGCTGAGATGGGGGAGCTGAAAGAGTCCGGTTGCGTGGCGGTGTCTGATGATGGCAAGCCGGTCAAAAACTCTGAACTGATGCGGCGTGCCCTGCAGTATGCTGCCGGTATCGGCATTATGGTCATCTCCCATGCAGAAGAGCTGGAGCTGGTGGGTGAAGGGGTGATGAACGAGGGCTTTACCTCAACCGAGTTGGGTCTGAAGGGGATTCCCCGGGTGGCTGAGGATATTGCCACTGCCCGTGAAATCATGCTGGCTGAGTATGTCGGGGCACCGATCCATATTGCCCATGTCTCCACCAAAGGTGCCGTGCGGATTATCCGGGAGGCAAAGGCCCGTGGAGTCAAGGTAACCTGCGAGACTGCTCCCCACTACTTTACCCTGACTGATGATGCGGTACGGGGCTATAACACCAACGCCAAGATGAACCCGCCCTTGCGTGAGGCTGATGACGTGGCAGCCATCAAGGCCGGCCTGAAGGACGGCACCATCGATTGCATCGCAACTGACCATGCCCCCCATCATCTGGATGAAAAGGATGTTGAATTCAACGAGGCCATGAACGGTATTGTGGGGTTGGAAACCTCGTTGCCGCTCTCACTCAAACTGGTGGATGAAGGGCTGCTGACCCTTGCTCAGCTGGTTGAAAAAATGAGTTGCAAGCCATCAGAATTGTTGGGTCTTGGTCGTGGTTCACTTAAAGCGGGCAGCGTGGCTGACATTACCGTGATTGATCCGGCTAAGCAATGGACTGTGACGGAGTCGGCTCTGGCCAGCAAATCCAAGAACTCGCCCTGGCTGGGGGAAACCATGACCGGTGCAGCAGCATGTACTGTGGTTGGTGGTAACGTCGTATTTTCCGGTAGATAATCAAGAATTCAGGAGTACAAACGCATGAAAGCAATCCTTGCGCTGGCTGACGGGCGCATCTTTGAAGGCAAATCATTTGGGGCCGGTGGTGAAGTGACCGGTGAAGTGGTCTTTAACACCGCCATGACCGGTTATCAGGAGGTGCTGACGGATCCCTCCTACAAGGGGCAGATGGTCACCATGACCTATACCCAGATCGGCAACACCGGCATCAACCCTGAGGATATCGAGAGCCGCGGCCTGTTCCTGTCAGGTTTTATTGTGCGGGAGTATCTGGACTTTCCTTCCAACTTCCGTTCCACCATGACTCTGGATGCCTATCTGAAAGAGCATGGTGTGGTTGGTATCCATGGTCTGGATACCCGGGCCCTGACCCGCCACCTGCGGGATAAGGGGGCGCAGAACGGGATCATCTCCACGGTGGATTTTGACCATGCCTCGCTGGTGGCCAAGGCCAGGGCCATACCCAGCATGGCTGGCCTTGATCTGGCCTCGGGTGTCTCCTGTGACAAGCCGTACCACTGGACTGAAGGTGCCTGGAAGTTGGGCGAAGGCTACCCCCAGGTTGATCCCGCTACCTTGAAATACAAGGTGGTAGCCTATGACTTTGGCATCAAATACAACATCCTGCGTTGCCTGGTGGATGCCGGTTGTGATGTGACCGTGGTTCCTGCAACCTTCCCGGCTGAAGAGGCGATGGCCATGAACCCTGACGGCATCTTCCTGAGTAACGGCCCTGGAGACCCAGAACCGCTGCTGGCCGTGCAGCAGGAGATTCGTAAATTCATCGGCAAAAAGCCGATCTTCGGTATCTGCCTGGGACATCAGCTATTGGGACTGGCCCTGGGAGGTAAGACCGTCAAGCTGCCGTTCGGCAACCATGGCTCAAACCTGCCGGTCATGGATATGTCCACCCGCGTTGTGGAGATAACCTCTCAGAACCATGGCTTTGCGGTCGATCTCGCATCGCTGGGTGATGTTGCCTGCTTGGGACATGAAAACCTGAATGATCAGACCGTGGAGGGGATCAGTCATTGTACGCTGCCGATCTTCTCGGTTCAGCATCACCCCGAGGCGTCACCCGGTCCCCATGATTCCCAGTATCTGTTTGGACGGTTTGTTGAAATGATGGTGCAGCATCGTTAGGCAGGCCTTAGTTAAGTATTTATGCAATACCACGCTCTTTATCAATCAGGCGAACTGCTGAATCGCATCCGTGAGGGGTACCGCAGGTTGCTGTCCTGCGATCTCTGTCCCCATCGCTGTGGCGTCAACCGGATCAAGGGTGAGCAGGGCAGGTGTCGCAGCGGGCTCCAGCCGCGGATCGCTTCAGCCAATCTGCACCGCGGGGAAGAACCGCCGATCAGCGGCAGCAGGGGCTCCGGCACAATCTTTTTTTCAGGCTGTACCCTGCGCTGTCTCTTCTGCCAGAACTTTCCGATCAGCCAGCAGGACAACGGCGAGAGCATCAGCACGGCAGAACTGGCAAAGCGGATGCTGGGACTGCAAAAACGTGGGGCTCACAACCTGAATCTGGTGACCCCCACCCATTGGCTGCCTCAGTTTCTGGCAGCGCTCTGGCTGGCTGTTCCACAGGGGTTTAGCCTGCCGATAGTCTGGAACTCCAGCGGCTATGAGACCGTTGAGGCGTTGCAGCTGCTGGATGGGGTGGTCAGTGTCTATCTGCCGGACATGAAGTATGCCGATGATGCTCAGGCCATTGCCTTGTCCGGCGCACCAGGCTATACGGCCATCAACCGGTCTGCTGTGACAGAGATGCTACGCCAGGTGGGACAGCTACAGGTTGATGAAAACGGGATCGCGGTGCAGGGGCTGATCATTCGCCACCTGGTGCTGCCACAGGCCAGGGCTGGTTCAGCCGAGACCTTGCCCTGGATAGCCGGACAGCTGGGACCGGAAACCCATATCGCCTTGATGAGCCAGTATTTTCCTGCCTGGAAAGCCACCTGTACAGACGGGATTAATCGTGCCCTAAGCCACGATGAATATGATGCAGCAGTTGCGGCGCTTGAAGAGGCTGGCCTTGAAAACGGCTGGGTGCAGGAACTGGATCAGGAGCGGGAGCATATTTAGATTTGCCGGGAAGAGGTTTTCGTGAAAGAACTACTCAATACCTGTGCAAAAATTGAAAGAGCGGTCAGCGATCTCTACTTTCAGTTCGGGCAATTTTATGCTGAATCCCCACAACTTTCAGAGCTGTGGCAGAAGACAGCCCGGGAAGAGCTGAACCATGAACAGCAGTTCCTGATGGCCAGCCGGCTCTATTCGTCTCAACTGACACCTGATGCCTCAGTCAGTGTTGAGCGCTTGAATAAGATCCTTGATGCTGTTCGCGGGGTGCATGACAAGGTTTTGCAGGCACCGCCAAGCCCGGAACAGGCGTTGAAACTGTCAATCAGCCTGGAAGAACAGCTGGTTGAAACACACCTTAAGGCAGTGCTCTGTTTTGATGACCAATCGGTTAACGGTCTTTTTAAGGCCATGATGGCAGCCGACCATGAACATGTGGCAGCATTGCAAAAATATCTTGCTACAGGTGAAATAACCGAACCGGCATGAGAACCGTTGCCCTGCTGTTTATCTCAAATATTTTCATGACCTTTGCCTGGTATGCCCACTTAAGGAATCTGAGCAACCGGCACTGGTTCATTGCAGTTCTGGTCTCGTGGGGGATCGCGTTCTTTGAATACCTGGTGCAGGTGCCGGCCAACCGGATCGGCTACCACGGCACCTTCAGCCTGGCACAGCTGAAGATTACCCAGGAAGTGATTACCCTGGCTGTGTTTGTCCCGTTTGCTATACTGTATATGGGCGTTCCGCTGAAACTTGATTACCTTTGGGCCGGCTGCTGTCTGGCCGGAGCAGTCTATTTCATATTTCGCTGAGAAATACGTTCTTTTGCCCGTCTCGGCGTTGTTCCGTCTGACTATCTGGTGCGCTGTCTGCCTCTGCATAGTCACACAGCCGCCTTGGTCTTGACGAAACAATCGTATTTCTTAATTTAGCAAGGAGTTGTACATGCCTAAAAGAACAGATATCAAAAAGATCCTGATTATCGGGGCAGGGCCGATCGTGATCGGCCAGGCCTGTGAGTTCGATTATTCCGGTACTCAGGCCTGCAAGGCGCTGAAAGAGGAAGGCTACGAGGTGGTGTTGCTGAACAGCAACCCGGCCACTATCATGACCGACCCTGATTTTGCCGACCGCACCTATGTCGAGCCGGTCACCCCTGAGATCCTGGCCAAGATCATTGAAAAAGAACGTCCGGATGCCGTACTGCCCACCCTGGGGGGGCAGACCGCCCTCAACACAGCGGTCAGTGTGGCTGAGATGGGGATACTGGACAAATTCGGGGTCGAACTGATCGGCGCCAAACTGCCAGCCATCAAAAAGGCTGAAGATCGTACCCTGTTTAAACAGGCCATGGAAAAGATCGGCCTGTCGGTGCCCAAGTCCGGCCTGGCCCATAACCGTGAAGAGGTGATGGAGGTCATCAAACAGGTTGGCTTCCCGGCCATTATCCGTCCTTCCTTTACCCTCGGCGGCACTGGCGGCGGCATCGCCTACAACATGGAAGAGTACGAACGGATGGCTATGGTGGGGATTGACGCCTCACCAACCGACGAGATCCTGGTGGAGGAGTCGGTGATTGGCTGGAAGGAGTATGAGCTGGAGGTGATGCGTGACACCGCCGATAACGTAGTGATCATCTGCTCCATTGAAAACTTTGATCCGATGGGGGTCCATACCGGTGACTCCATCACCGTTGCCCCGGCCCAGACCCTGACCGACAAGGAATACCAGATCCTGCGGGATGCCTCGTTGAAGATCATCCGCGAGATCGGTGTTGATACCGGTGGTTCCAATATCCAGTTCGGTATCAATCCCCGTGATGGCCGTCTGGTGGTCATCGAGATGAACCCGCGGGTCTCCCGCTCTTCGGCCCTGGCTTCCAAGGCCACCGGTTTCCCGATCGCCAAGATCGCTGCCAAGCTGGCAGTCGGCTACACCCTGGATGAGATCCGTAACGATATTACCCGCGAGACCCCGGCCTGTTTTGAGCCGACCATCGACTACGTGGTCACCAAGATCCCGCGCTTTACCTTTGAAAAATTCCCGGCAGCTGACGCCACCCTGACCACCCAGATGAAGTCGGTGGGGGAGGTGATGGCCATTGGCCGGACCTTCAAGGAATCGTTCCAGAAGGCACTCCGCTCCCTTGAGATCGGTGTCTGCGGTTTTGATTCAAAATTGTTTGATCTTGGCAGTGAGACCCGCCGATCCCTGACTGACCATGAGCAGCAGCTGTTGCTGGAGAAACTGAGCGTTCCCAATGCAGACCGGCTCTGGTATCTGGGGGATGCCCTGCGCAGCGGTATGACCGTTGATGAGATATACAAGCACACCGCCTTTGATCCCTGGTTTGTGAATAACATGCGCCAGATCATTGAAAAGGAAGAAGAGCTGAAAAGACTGCATCCAACTGCTGTTACCCGCGACCAGCTCTATGAGGCCAAACAGTACGGCTTCTCCGACAAGATGCTGGCAAAGCTCTGGAAGATCAACGAAGACCAGGTGCGTGAGCTGCGCTGGAGCCTGAAGGTACGTCCGGTATACAAACGGGTGGACACCTGTGCCGCCGAGTTTGTGGCCTATACCCCCTATCTTTATTCAACCTATGAGGAAGAGTGCGAGGCAGAGGTAACTGACCGTAAGAAGATCATCATTCTGGGGGGCGGCCCCAACCGGATCGGCCAGGGGATCGAGTTTGACTACTGCTGTGTGCATGGGGTCTTTGCCCTGGCAGAGGATGGTTACGAGACCATCATGGTCAACTGCAACCCGGAGACGGTCTCCACCGACTACGACACCTCTGACCGTCTCTACTTTGAGCCGCTGACCCAGGAGGATGTGCTGGAGATCGTGGCCAAGGAAAATCCGGTGGGGGTGATCGTGCAGTTTGGCGGTCAGACCCCGCTCAAGTTGTCAGTGGCCCTTGAAAAGGCCGGCGTGCCGATCATCGGTACCAGCCCGGATGCCATTGACCGGGCTGAGGATCGTGAGCGCTTCCAGGAGATGCTGCACAAGCTGAACCTGCTGCAGCCTGCCAACGGTACGGCCCGTTCCTTTGAAGAGGCTGAAGAAGTGGCCAACCGGATCGGCTACCCGGTGGTGGTACGTCCCTCCTATGTACTGGGTGGTCGGGCCATGGAGATCGTCTACGATGTGGAGAACCTGCGGCGCTATATGACCACTGCGGTCCAGGCCTCGCCTGAACATCCCATCCTGGTGGATAAATTTCTGGATGCTGCCATTGAGATCGATGTTGATGCCCTTTGCGATGGCAAGCAGGTGGTGATCGGCGGGATCATGGAGCATATTGAAGAGGCTGGTATCCATTCCGGTGATTCAGCCTGTTCCCTGCCACCGTACTCATTGTCCCAGGAGCTGATTGCCGAGGTACGCCGCCAGACCGAGGTTATGGCCCTGGAACTGAATGTTATCGGTCTGATGAACGTCCAGTATGCAGTCAAGGATGGCACCATCTATATCCTTGAGGTTAACCCCCGTGCCTCCCGTACCGCTCCGTTTGTCTCCAAGGCCACCGGTCGTCCGCTGGCCAAGATCGCTGCCCGGATCATGGCGGGCAAAACCCTGGCAGAGCTGGGAGTCTCCGGTGACATTGTGCCGGATTACTTCTCTGTCAAGGAAGCGGTCTTCCCGTTTGTCAAGTTCCCCGGTGTGGATACCATCCTGGGGCCTGAAATGAAGTCCACCGGAGAGGTGATGGGGATCGGCGACAGCTTTGCCGAGGCCTTTGCCAAATCACAGCTGGGGGCCAACGTCAAGATGCCGCTTTCCGGTAACGCCTTTATCAGCGTACGGGATGGAGATAAGAAACATGTTGTCACTGCTGCTGAAAAACTGTATAAAGCCGGATTCGGCATCCTTGCAACCGGTGGTACGGCATCATTCCTTGAAGAAAAAGGTATTCCGGTGCGTCGGATCAACAAGGTCATGGAAGGCCGCCCTCATATTGTAGATGCCTTGAAAAACGGTGAGGTGCAACTGGTGATCAATACCACCCAGGGAGCCCAGGCCGTGGCTGACTCATTCTCAATCCGTCGTGAAGCCTTGATGCACAGCGTTGCCTATTACACCACTGCCACCGGAGCCAATGCCGCTGTCGATGCCATTATTGCCCTGAAAGGGCAGGAACTACGGGTTAAGCCGCTGCAGGACTATCTTTGTCAGGAGCAGAAGTAACCGATGTCAAACAACATACCACTAACCAAAGAGAGTTATGAGGCACTTCAGGAAGAGCTGAAGCGTTTGATTCGTGAAGAACGTCCCAAGGTGATTCAGGATATTGCTGAGGCACGCAGTCATGGTGACCTTTCTGAGAATGCCGAATACGATGCTGCCAAAAACCGTCAGGGGTTTATTGAGGGCAGGATTCAGGAGCTGCAGGGCAAGCTGGCACGTGCCCATGTGGTTGACCTGACCGGACTCAAACCGGATAAAGTGGTCTTTGGAGCCACGGTTACCCTGTATGACACGGCATCTGAAGAGGAGATTACCTACAAGATCGTTGGTGAAGACGAGGCTGACATCAAATTGGGCAAGATCTCCTGCACCTCACCGGTCGGCAAGGCGCTGATCGGACATAAACTGGATGATTCCGTCAAGGTGAAGGTGCCGGCTGGCACTAAAGAATATGAAATTATCGAGATTAAATACGAGTAGGGGGTAGGGTATGGCACAGGCAATAGCTAAAATCACCAAAGATATGACGTTTCTTGAAATGTTGCGGACCTATCCTGAAACAGCCAAGGTTCTGAAGAAGTACAACCTGGCCTGTGCCGGCTGTATGGGGGCCCAGAGTGAGCCGATTGACCTGGGGGCTATTAATCATGGCCTTGACCCGGAGCAGTTACTGGCGGATCTGAACGCTGCGGTAAAGTAGAACCGTTTCCACGCAAAAGTAATTTCAGGATAAACTGCTAACGCCCCTGTGAGCCAATCTCGCAGGGGCGTTGCTTATTACAGGTTCTGCATCCTGGCAAAAAAATCCATCCCCATATCAACCGGTTCTGCCTCTTTGTGTTCCGCATCCCCACCTTCAAACAGCTCGGCCGGGATTTCGGCCAGAAACCTGCTGGGCTGGCGCTCCTCCCAGGTTCCGTATTTACGGCGTTTCAGGCACCGTGAAATGGTCAGGCGCTCTCTGGCACGGGTAATCCCTACATAACAAAGCCGCCGTTCCTCTGCCACCTCAGGGTCTTCATCAATGGAGCGGTGGTGGGGCAGCAGCCCTTCCTCCAGGCCAACCAGAAAGACCTGGGGAAACTCAAGGCCTTTGCTGGCATGCAACGACATCAGGGTGACGGCGTCCTGGGGCTGATCAGTATCGGTTTCCCTCCGGTTGTCTTCCAACAGGGCGATCCGCTCCAGAAAGTCCGCCAGCCCTGCCGTCGGGTTCCGCTCTTCAAAACTGGCCAGGGCATTGATGACCTGTTCAATGTTTTCAATCCGCTTGCGGGCCTGCAGCGGGTTGTCGATGGTACGATACAGTTCCTGATTGATTCCCAACCTTTTGAACAGGGCCGTAATTTGGGGCGCCATGGAGCTGTTGGTAAAGTCTGCCAGTTCCTGTCTGATCATGGCATGAAAGCCATTCACGGCCTTACGGGTTGCCTCGCTGAGCCCTTCAATCTGATCAGCCATGCCCAGGGTGTCGTACAGCGACAGATTGTGTTCCAGGGACCACTGCTGCAGGCGTAGCAGGCTGGTACCGCCGATTCCCCGTCTGGGAAAGTTGATGGTCCTGACCAGGGCGGCCTCGTCCCGTGGGTTGGCCAGTACCGCCAGGTAGGAGAGTGAGTCTTTCACTTCCTTGCGCTCAAAGAACTTCTGGCCACCCACCAGTACGTACGGAACCTCTTCCATCCGTAACGCCTCTTCAAAGGCACGGCTCTGGGCGTTGGAACGGTACAGGATGGCAAAGTCGCGCCAGGGACGCTTGTCACGGTATTGCGCCAGTTGGAGCTGCTCCACCACCTGGCGGGCCTCTTCGTCATCGGTGTCAGCCACCAGCAGGTTGATCAGTTCTCCTGTGCCGGAAGCGGTCCAGAGCGCCTTGTCACTGCGTTTGCTATTGTTGCGGATCACGGTGTTTGCCGCATTCAGGATGGTGCCGGTGGAGCGGTAGTTCTGTTCCAGCTTGACCACCTTGCACCGGTCACGCTCAGAAGAAAAGTTGAGGATATTGGCGATGTCTGCACCGCGCCAGCCATAGATGGCCTGATCATCGTCACCCACCACACAGAGGTTGCCGTGGCTTTGTGCCAACAGCGAGATCAGTTTGTACTGGCCGGCATTGGTGTCCTGGTATTCATCCACCATGATGTAGCTGAAGCGCTGTTGCCAGTGCTGGCGGACCTCGGGCAGTTCTTCCAGCATCCGTACGGTCAGCATGATGATGTCGTCAAAATCAATGGCATTATAGGCCCGCAACAACTGCTGGTAGCGGGGATAGGCCGCTGCCGTGACCTGTTCAAGCGGGTTGGTTGACAGCTTGGGATACTGCTCAGGTGCAATCAGGCGGTTCTTGGCCATGGAGATCTGCCAGCGCACCATATCCGGTTGAAACTGCTTGGTGTCGATGTTCAGGTCTGAAAGGGCCTGGCGCACCACGCCGGCCTGATCACTATCGCTGTAGATGGTGAAGTTGGGTTTGTAGCCCAGTCTGCGGATATCGCGGCGCAGGATACGGACCCCCAGCGAGTGAAAGGTGCTGATCAGCATCCCTTCCGCCTTGGCGCCTGCTGCCCGTTTGACCCGTTCCTGCATCTCTTTGGCAGCCTTGTTGGTAAAGGTAACGGCTAGGATCTGATCTGCCGGGACTTTAAGCGTGGCAAGCAGGTGGACGATCCGGCTGGTAATGACCTGGGTCTTGCCTGATCCGGCGCCGGCCAGCACCAACAGGGGGCCTTCAGTATGGTGTACGGCAATGAACTGTTCTGGGTTGAGCTGTGACATGGGGTAGCTGATGTACCACAGAACCGGCCTGGTAGCAACTGCACAAACTGAGCCTCGTGTAAAACTACTGCAGAAGCCGTCTACTGCGTTACACGGTGCTTGTTTCTTCGCCTAACGGGATGTTTTTTCTCAGTCGCTGCGCGTCGTGCGCCCTGTATCAGGCCTTTCTTATAGCCTTGTGCACGGGGCTCAGCAGTCAGTCAGTTTGTTGCATGATTGTAACTGTAGTGTAGAATCAATCAGAGTATAACCATCGGAGGTGGCATGTGACTGCTGCTCGCAAGTTTGACAAACATAAGGGGAAGAAGATGGATCAGGTACACCAGGGTGGTGAAGCAGCCCCTGTAAAGAAGGCGGCTCAGCCACGACGTCGAGCCGTTAAAGCGGTACCGCCAACGGATAAAGTGACTGAAGTGCAAAGCTTTGACCTGGATGACAGCCAATGGTATCTGAACCGTGAGCTGACCTGGCTGGCCTTTAACCGGCGGGTGATGAGTGAGGCCTCAGACCCCCGCACGCCGTTGCTGGAACGGGTCAAGTTTCTGGCCATAGTCGGTGCCAATCTGGATGAGTTTTTCATGAAGCGGATTGGCGGTCTGAAGCAACAGCTTGCAGCAGGTGTGCAGGAACTGACCATTGACGGGCGTACACCCCGCCAGCAGTTGCAGGAGTGCCATGTTCAGGTCCGCACGCTGGTCACTGATAAAGCCGTCTTGTACCGGCAGTTGGTGCAACTGCTTGACGAGAAAGGCATTGAGGTGGTGGGGTGGAAAAACCTCTCCAGCCGCGAACAAAAGGCGTTACGCGAGCTGTATGCACGTGACATCTATCCGCTTCTGACGCCCCAGTCAATTGACCCGGCCCATCCCTTTCCCTTTGTCTCCAATCTTTCGCTGAACCTGCTGGTAACGGTACGCTATCCCCGTGAAAAAGATGTTTCAATGGCGCGGGTCAAGGTGCCGCTTGGCTCCGGTGTGGCCCGTTTCATGCGGGTCGGCAAAGGGGAACGCTTTGTGCCGCTGGAAGAGGTGATGGCGGCAAATCTGGATATGCTGTTTCCGGGCATGAAGGTGGTTTCCTGTGAGCTTTTCCGGGTGACCCGAAATGCCAATACAGAGAAGGATGAAGAAAAGGCTGACGACCTGGTGGCGATGATTGAATCAGAACTGCAGGAACGTCGCTTTGCACCGATTGTGCGGCTTGAGGTGGTGCCCGGCATGGATCCGGTCCATAAAGGCCGTCTGGCCGCAGAGCTGGATCTTGATGAGGCCAGTGATGTGTTCGAGGTGTCAGAGATGCTGGGGATGCGTGACCTGTTTGAGATTGCCCGCTTGAACCATCCCAAGCTGCATGACCCGCCACATCACCCGGAAGACCATCCCCAGTTGATGTCATCACGCAACATCTTTCATATCATCCGCAACAGCGGAGATTTTCTGGTCAAACATCCGTATCAGTCATTTGCCAGTTCAGTTGAGCGTTTTCTGAATGAGGCAGCCGATGATCCCAAGGTCTGCGCCATCAAGATGACCCTCTATCGCACCTCAAAGGAGGGGAGGTTGATAGAGTCGTTGGTGCGGGCGGCTGAGAACGGCAAACAGGTGGCGGTGGTGGTGGAGTTGAAGGCCCGCTTTGATGAAGCAGCCAACCTGAGGATTGCCGAGCGGATGGAAGAGGCCGGCATCCATGTGACCTACGGGGTGGTGGGGCTGAAAACCCACTGCAAGGTGATTCTGGTGGTGCGGCGTGACTATAACGGCATCCGGCGTTACGTGCATATCGGCACCGGCAATTACCATACGGATACGGCCCGGCTGTACAGTGACCTGGGGTTGTTTACCAGTGATGATGCCATTGGCCAGGATCTGACCGAACTGTTCAACTACCTGACCACCGGCCTCTCTCCGAAACGGACCTATAAAAAGCTGCTGCCTGCCCCCAAGCTGCTGAAGCGCTCTCTGCTTGATAAGATTGAACGTGAAATTACGCTCCATCAAGAAAAGGGTGGGGGGCTGATTCAATTCAAGATGAATGCCCTTGATGATGGCGACATTGTGAAAAGCCTGTATCGGGCCTGTCAGGCCGGTGTCAGGGTTGATCTGTATGTCCGGGATTCGTGCCGGTTCAGACCAGGGGTGCCGGGACTTTCCGATACAGCCAAAGTGGTCAGTATTGTCGGGCGTTTTCTGGAGCACAGTCGTCTGTACTATTTCAGAAACGGTGGTCAGGAGGAATATTTTATCGGCTCCGCCGATGCCATGAAGCGGAATCTTGAGTCACGGGTTGAGATACTGGTACCGGTTGAGTCTCCGGTATTGCAACAGCAGTTACGTGAACTGCTTGATGCCCATGCCGCTGACCAGCGCTATGCCTGGGAGATGCAGGCGGATGGGAGCTATCAACAGCGTCAGCCGGTTGATGGCCAGGAACAGGGCGGGTTGCATCAACTCCTGATCAGCCAGGCCAGTCAGTCAGCACGGGAGGCACAACGCCTGAAACGTCGGGTGACCAAACTGTTAAGCAGCTGATGTCTGTTGCAGTTGCGCTACTAATTAGGCGTTGCATGAGCGTGCAACGCCTAATTAATTGATATTTATAGGGAATGCCATTTTTGCGGATTTGTGTGTTGCAACTGCATCATTGCTTGTCGGGAGGGTGTTTCTTGTAACCTGCTGATTTTTAATTGTTTTTGTTTGTTGGCATATTTCCTGCTTTTAACCGTCTAACAAACGGTAGTGTTGCAGGAGGCAGCTATGAAAGCAAAAACCAATTACAGCGCAATCACAGGAATCGTTTCCATCGGGCAGACTGACGTTGCCAATGTGGTGTCGTTTGCCGGTGGTGATGCCCTGCTCAAACAGTCCGATGCCCTTTTTGACGCCGGTCAGGAACAGGATGCACGGGTTGCGATAAAAGAGGCGCTGAAAATAGCCCTGCAGCGTCTTGATGCAGTGCACGGCACCGGAGCAACAACACAGGCTGAAACAGCAGATCAGGCTCTGCCAATTGGCTGTGAGATTGCCTGAACAGTTAGCGCAGATTAAACCGATCCAGCAACTTGCCCCATACGCGGCTCATCCAGCGCCCCAGTTTGATTGAAACCCGCTCAAGCCAGGTCTCTTCTCCCCGCATTTTCTTCAACACCAGTGCCATGTTCAGCCGTGTCTCATAATCCTGCGGATTCACGGTCTGGGCAAGGCGCAACCACTGCAGGGCCCCTTCATAATCTGTCAGCATAGCCAGCGAGATCCCCAGCTGCCGCATGGAATCATAATCCTGATCGTTCAGTGCCAGTGCCTTGCGGAACCAGTCCAGTGAGTCTCTGTCCTCCCCCAGTTTTGAGAGGGAAACACCGATCTGACGCATTGCATCACTGTCTGAGGCATTAACTGAGAGAGCCTGTTCATAAAACTTGATGGCCTTGCGATCCCGGTCAAGTCGGGAGTGGGCAATCCCCATGCAGCGCAGGGTGTCGCCATCGCGGGGTTCAACTGCCAGCACACGGTCAAAGGTCCGCACAGCTGACCAGACTTTGCCGTTCATCAGCTGCCAGACCCCCACCACCCGCATCAGAAACAGGTCATCGGGCGCCAGATTGAGTGCTTCGGTGAACAGGCGGCCCTGTTCCTTGCTGTTGTGGTCAAGGTAACCGGCTGCTTCAGCCTGGAAATAATGATGGTAGGCCGGATCATCCTTGGCTGCCTCCAGGGCTTCCAGAATAGCGGTTTTTCCTTCTTCAATCCGGCCAAGGTCAAACAGGGTATCAATGGCGTGTGCTTTGTGCTGCAGGTCTGCGCGTGTCAATCAGCGTACCCCCTCTTAAAACTCCTTCACACCAAGCCTTTTCATCCAGCGCCAGAGGGTTGTACGGTCGATGTTCAGCTCCCGTGCAACTTCGGCCCGATTACCGCTGTAGCGGCTTAACAGGGCGTTCAGGTCTGCGGCGGTCGGGATCTTGCCGGAACGGCGCGTGTTCTGCGCCTGCTCGTGGGATTGACCCAGAAAGTTGGTTGGCAGGTGATCCAGAGTGATCTCTGTTCCACGGCAGAGTATGACTGACTGTTCGATCAGATTCAAGAGTTCTCTGACATTGCCGGGGAAGGAGTGGGTAAGCAACAGTTTCAATACTTCTGGAGAAACGGAACGGACCTTTTTGTTGTAGGTGAGGTTGAAGCGCTGCAATGCCATATCCACCAGGAGGGGGATATCCTCGCGGCGGTCACGCAGGGGAGGGATGTTAAGGGTGACAATATTGATTCTGAAGTAGAGATCCTGCCGGAAGGTACCTTCGGCCACCATCTCTTCCAGGTTACGGTGGGTTGCCGTAATGAAGCGGACATCGGCCTTGATGGGTGAACGGGCGCCCAGGGGTTGGAACTCGTGGTTTTCCAGGACGCGCAGCAGTTTTACCTGCAACGGTAACGGCAGGTCACCGATTTCGTCCAGAAAGAATGTGCCGCCGTTACACAGTTCAAGCCGTCCGGGACGGTTCTCGGTGGCACCGGTAAAGGCCCCTTTCCGGACACCAAAGATCTCTGATTCAAGCAGGGTCTCAGGCAGGGCACCGCAGTTGACAATCACCATCGGGCCTTCGCGGCGGGGGCTCAAATCGTGGATGGCCCTGGCAAACAGTTCTTTTCCTGTACCGCTTTCACCGTTCAGAAAGACGGTTGCATTGCTGGCAGCAATATCTTCCATGACATCGAACAGGCGTCGCATGGCAGGGTTACGGCTCACCAGACTGCGGAATGAGTATTTTTCGCGAATTTCTTCCTTGATGGCGGTAATCGGCGTCAGGTCGCGGACGGTTTCCACCCCGCCCATGACATTGCCGGCTGCATCATAAAGCGTCGAGGCACTGACCGAGATCAGCTTCTTGCGGCCCTTGCGGTCGCTGATTTCCACTTCCCGCTGGATGGATTGACCGGTGGCAATGGCTTCAACCATCGGGCAGGCGCCGGTGCAGGCCTCGGATTTAAATATCTCATAGCAGGGTCTGCCGATCGCCTCCTGGGCGGAAACCCCGGTAATCTCTTCGGCAGCCTTGTTAAAATGGGTGATGTGCATCCCTTCGTCAACCGTAAAGAGGCCATCGGCAACACTGTCCATGATTGCGTAGATACGCTTCATACTGCGCAGCGTCTCAACCCCGCCAATCGGATTGCCTTCATCGTCGTACAGGATGGAGGCACTGACTGAAACCGGAATCAGTTTGTCTTCAGAGTTTTTGATGGTTACTTCGCGGTTGGTAACCGGCTTGCCTTTTTTTATCGCCTCACGCACCGGGCAACCGTTGTCACAGACCGAGGTGCGGAAGATCTCATGACAGGGACGGCCGACAGCGTCTTCTCTCTTAATGCCGGTCATCAGCTCTGCAGCACGGTTAAAGGCGATAACGCGCATATCACGGTCTACAGTGAAGACACCATCTGCCACAGAGTCCATAATATGACTGAAATATTTAAGTTGTTCGCAATTGTCTTTATCAGCCATGGTAATGACGGTTCCCTCCGGGAACGGATCTTACATTCAGCAGGTCGCTGCCTGGTACAGTTTCTGGTTGGTGCGGTTACGGATGATGCGAAGGGTGAGTACACCTGCCACGGAAAGACAGCCACCGACACAGAGGAACAGATAGCCCAGGGTGTCTGCAGTACCCAGACCAAACAGATCTTTGCTTTTCAGTACCAATACCATGAAGAGACCACTGAAAATACCAAGTCCACCAACGATATACAGGATAAAGGCCAGTATGGAAAGTATCAGAGACAGATCCTTTTTCATACGTTTTTAACTCCTCGTGGAGAGTCAGGGGGCGGCAGCATTGCCGCCCCCTGATCAGGTTGTCAGGCCAGGAAGGCCCACAGCATGGCCACCACAAGGGCAAGGCCGGTGAATACTGCGATAAAGCCGAAGGTCTTGAAGACAAAGTCGTATACTACGCCACTGGGCTTCTCAACTTCGAAGTGCTCCAGAATACCCTGCTCTTCGTACCGCTTCCACTGGTCACCACGCTCTTCAATGAACTCTTCCTTGTTCATCTGGCCGTTGAAGATGACGAAGTCCATCGGGAACTTCTCGGGGCGGCCATGGGTGTTGAAGAAGTGAACCGTGAAGATGAAGCCGGTTGCCAGCAGCGCCTCGTCAGAGTGGACGATAGTTGCCAGGTTAAAGGCCCAGCCGGGCAGGAACTGACCGAAAAACTCAGGGAACCAGAGCATCAGGCCTGAACCGCCGATGGCAAACATACCCCAGAAGACGGCGATGAAGTCAAATTTTTCCCAGTAGGTCCAGCGCTCAAAGGTCGGCTTGGGCCCTTTGAACAGGAACCATTTGACCATGCCGATCACATCCTTGATGTCACGGAAGTTAGGCATCAGGGAGTCTGGTCCGAACATCCGCTGCAGGATGTTGCCTTTCACATCCTTGCGGAGCAGCAGGAAGTCAATGCTCATCCAGAGTGCGCCCATGAAGTAATAGAAGGTCAGCACAGCACAGCCGCGGTGGATCAGGCCGGCATACTCAACGCCGCCATAGAAGGACATCATGGTCTGAGCCCAGGCCTGGTCACTGAATTTGAGCGGCAGACCGGTCAGAGAAAGCCCCAGGAAGCTGACGATAACGGTGAAGTGCAGGAAGATGTGACGTTTTTTGAAGCGATAGTACAGTTTGTGCGGCTCGTCGACATGGTGTACATGGCCTTCAATCAGGGCCTTCTGCTTCTCGCGGTTTTCAACAAAGCCACGGAACATCCAGAGCAGGGTGTGAACCCAGAAGACGGCAAAGGTACCGACCAGCAGGCCTACCATCGCCTTGAAGGTCCAGTACATGAGAGGATAGTTCTGACGATCTGAATGGCTGCCGTGGGCATAGAATTTTGCGAAAAGTGCGGTCGCCTTGGTATGGCACTGGGCACAGGTCTTGGCTGCATTGGCAGGGTTGATTGATGATGCAGGATTGTCTTTTTTCAGCACGTTGTGTGCAGTGTGGCAATCTGAGCAGCCGGCAGCCTTCTGCAACATGCCGAGACGATATCCTTTGCCATGATAGCTTTCGAGATAGGTCTCTACAGCAGTGCCGTTAACATGGTTGCGATGCATCATTTTTTCGTCTTCGTGGCACTTGATACAGGCATCAACGTGGAACATGCGGCCTTCAATGGTACTGGCCGGTTGTACTTTCTTGATTCCGTGCAGTCCGTGGCAGTCTGCGCAACCGGGGGCATCAGGGTTGCCCTTCATCAGAGACACACCGTGTACTGAGTTGAGGTGGGCCTTCTGCTTGTCGTGGCACTTGATGCAAGCCAGGGTGGCAGCTTTCTTGTTGCCTTTTTTGGAGCTGAAGGCGTGGATGTCCGAGTGGCAGGATACACAGGTCAGGCCGCTCTTGGCGTGGACGCTCTTTTCAAATTCCTTGGCTTCATTACCATGGCAACGGGAGCAGTTGACCTTTTCCAGTTTGGTGCTGCCGGTCATGTGTTTTTTCAGGTCGGCACTTTGCAAGTGGCAGCTGGTACACCCGTTTTTACCATGGGGGGACGCGGCAAAGTTGTCGAGGCTGATCTTGCTGCTGTGGCAGCCAAGGCAGTTTTCCGGGTCGTAGGCCATCTTGTCCACTTCAGCGTGGAGCATGCCTGGCAGCATGAACAGCATTGAAAAAATGAGTACAACGAGTGTTACTGGTGTTCGGCGCATGGTGCTTTCTCCTGAAAATAAATTGTGTTACTCGGAAGCTAGAAAATGCAGACAGATATCTGGTCCACGCTGTTTCTGACGGTCGTTGTAACGGAATTCCATTTCTCGCAAATACTGATGAAAATGATGTCTGAAGCCGCCTTGGTAACGGATCAATCCTTGTTTGATAAATCTCCAGAATGGAACTGCAAGGGTAATGCTGTCGCTGTCCCGGGATTGGCAATGTATCCGGTCCAGGTTGATGCGTTGCTTACTCTCGTTATCCAGGGCATACAGCCAGCCCAGTAACGCTGATTCCTGAAATGCCGGTTGTGCTGCATCCGGGCTTGCCAGCAAGAGGTTAAGATTGTCACCTGCCTTGGTTACTGCTGCAAGCGGTTGAGCCTGCTGTCCGCAGGCACTGCGCTGGGAAAACGATTCAAACCAGCTTGTTGGCAGTGTGTCACTCCCCAGTTGTTGAATCAGATTCAAACGTGCATGTTTTGCCAGATTTTCCCGTAACAGGCTGAAATACTTTTGAACTGTCTTGATATTCAGTTTCAGTGCTTCCGCCGTGTCCGCAGTTCCGTCCATCCTCCAGAATGCCTTTGCCAGCTCCTCACGAATCAACGGTGAAAGTCTGCCTTGGCGATTGTCACCGGCACTGAAAACCTTTCTGCAAAGAGAACATTTGAAACGTCCGTCTGCCAAACGATACAGGCGTGTTGTTGAGCAGGTTGGACACTCCAGAGTTGTATGAATTACGGCATGTTGCAAAATTGGTTCACCTGCATGGGGTAGTTGGCGACAAGGCATAAAAATGGGCAGGAATAGCTCCTGCCCGGTCTAAACAACTAGCCAATCAATTTTTGAGCAATATGGCTCAGGCCTGGCCAGGCGACAGCGGTAGCAGCACCAGTGAAAAACACACCTGCAACTGCCAGCACGCGGCCAATATACTTGCGGTCATCCAAGTCTGAAAAATTCTGTTTTGCCTTCATGGCTTCCTCCTTGTGAGTGTGGTATCTGAAAATTAACTGAACAGATCAATAAGTGCGCTTACAGCACCGGCTGCTGACCATGTAATGAATCCCGCCAGAAATACGCCGATACCCGCAAATAGTGCCAGACTTCCCTTTGCGGTTGTTTCTGCCACCAGGGTTGAAAAATTGCTTTTTGCTTTCATGGCTGTCTCCTTTCAGACAAACAACAGACAGTAAGTAATTAGTGGTGCCGGCCTTAAATCAGGCAGAGACTTTTAAGGATTTTACGGGCTTTTTCACTGCTTTCGCCAAACACCCTGATCCCGGCTTTCAGCATGGTTTCCATCAGCGACCGGTCAGGTGCAGAGCTGCAGACAACTTGTTTAATACCGTTTTGGTGTAACCAGGCTGGCAGTAGAGGGGTCTTTGTTGCATCCCAGATGCCCATGCTGACGTGATGCTGTTTGCCCTGGTTCTGTTCATCATGCTCGAGGATAAAGAAAACCCGTTCAAAGCCACTGTTGGGGTGGCTTAAGGTTCCGTAATAAGGTATGGCAATCTTGCCGGTGGTCATGGTGTGCCTCGTTTCATTCTTGTGCAACAAGCGTTTGTTGCATCTGTTGTATTCCAAGTATTATGCCAATATCTGAATGTCTATCTTTCGTTGCATTTAAGTTGCTGAAATCAAATAGTAAATTACTTATTAGGCTGGTGTCTGGCGATTGAACTTGTTGTATACATAGTGTTGCATATGCAACGCCACTGATTTGTTGATAAGTGTAACATGGCTTAAATACAGGTTTATTTAGATGTTGCGCGACTCTGGTAATGTTGCATTTGGTTTTGCAACATGGTTTTGTGCGGTATGTCCGTATGTGTTGATCTGGTTTGCTTTGTAACTATATGTAATGAATTGATTTTACCTGTTGTTGGCGTGAGGCTGGATTACGTGTTGCATTAGAGTGGCTGTTGCAGGTCCAGTATGATGCTGCAACCACTGATGCTGTTTCCGGCGTTGTCATTTCATTACGGTTGTTTTGATGGCGGTGGTGAGATGGGCAGCTTTCATGGGTATTGCGGCCGGTGCAGGTGGGGTGAAACCAAAAGGGACGGATTGCTCCGTCCCTTTTGGCGTAAATTAAACCATTAAACTGTAGTTATTCGGTGATTTTATACTTGTCGCCTTCAAAACTGATGTTGGCTTTGAGCAGCTTAACGTTGGTATAGCCTTTGCCCTTAAGGATGTCGTAGGCCATTTCAGCGCGCGAGCCTGTGGCACAATGGATATACACCGGCTTGTCTTTGGGAACTTCTGCGAAGCGCTTCTCCATCTCTTCTGAAGGGATGTTAACAGCACCGCGGAATTTACCGGCGGCAAACTCACCTGTTGAACGTGCATCAACAATAAGTACGCCAGAGCCGGTGACTGCCTTCATGAAATCAGCGATACTGATTTCATACGGCGCAAGTTTACGAACGTAGGTTAGCTTTGCCGGGGCCGGTTTGGGACCACCTTCTGCTACATTACCCAGCTTTTGCCACTTGGCCAGGCCGCCGGGGAAGTAGGTTGCCTTGGTAAAACCATAATCACGCATCAGTTCCAGCGCCTTATCAACATCGGCCTGATTGTCGCTGTAGAAAACGATCAGAGAACCTTTGTATTCAGGGAGGTTTGACTCCTGGTATTTGAGCAGTTCTGCAACAGGCAGATTGAAGGCACGGGGGATATGACCAGTGGCGAATTTGTCCGCGGTGCGCAGGTCAAGCAGCAGGATGTTGTCGTCTTTGACAAATTTGGCGGAAGAGGCAAAGGGTTGGTCGGCTTTGGCCCAATCGGGGTCACCACCGGAGTAGACTTTGACATTGGTGTAGCCTTGTTTGACTGCCAGACCGGCAGCCTTGGGTGAAAGTACTCAGGTGGGGCCTCCGCAGTAGAAGACCACCAGTTTGTTCTTGTCCTGCGGCAACAGAGGGGAAACTTTGTTCTCTTTAGCCAGCTTGTCCATTTCTGCAAAGGGCAGGGAAACCGAGGTAGGGATGTGAGCCTGATGATAACGTCCGGCAGGCCGGGCGTCAAACAGCACGTAGTTGCCTGCTTCAGGACCTTTGGCCACCAGTTGTTGCATCTCTTCAGTCTTGATCAGACTGGTGCCTTTGGGAAGCTCGGCTACGACCTTGGTGATGACGGTGGCAATATTTTCGGATCCAATGTTCTTGAATTCAATTTTCAGCAGTTCATCTGCATGCAGGTCTTTGTAGCTGGCAGCATTTTTGAACTTTGTGTCGCTGGTAAATTTAAAGACCTTCAGTTCCTTGCCAACCTCGATTGAAAGGGTGCTGCTCTTGCCGACCACGGTCTTGACCTTGCCTTTGACCATGGGACTTTCTGCAGCTTTTGATGCAGCAGCGACGGTTTGCGGTGCCGGAGCTTCGCTCTTGACCTCGGGTCCGGTTTCGCAACCGGCCATCAAGGCAACAGTAAGGAGCATGGCGAAACTGGCTACAATTCTGGTGCGGATACTCATGGAATAACTCCTTTCGATAGTGTCCTGCTGTCTGAAACAGCGAAGGATGGTCAGGATAAATACATTTCTACGGTTATGCGGCTTGCGTATTTAAACTGAGGTTTTGAGGTGGGACAAAGATGTCAAAGTAAATCTGGGGGAAATGAAAGATCTGATTCTCTGGTGCCAGTTGCGTTGTAAACAGCCTGGGATGAGAGGTGGCTGAATGGGGAATCAGAACATCCGGGGGGAGGAGTAAACAGACTGGAGAGAATGTGTCTTCCTGACTGTCTACATCAAGTTCGTTGTAACTCAAATGTAGGGATGATGAAGGGGTGCCATCCATTACCTGGAAAATCCAGGCGTAATGGCTGGCCGACATACTGAAAAGCAGTACTGCAGTAACAAGCATGGTAAGAAAAATATGCTGTCTCAGGAAAACCATGGGGAGTGTATACAACGCCCTTTGGCAAAGGTCAATTTTATGCAGGAAAATAGATATTTACATAATTGCATGTAATGGCCTCTCCTGGTGCTGGTGATAGGGATGATTGAAATATTCGCCTCGATGCTTGCTAAATACTATTTCAGCAGTATAATAACATCGTTTGTATTAACCGTTGATGCGGCACGTGAGGAGTATAAAGATCAGGGGTCTGTTGTGCAGCTACGGCCAGAGGGGGTGCCTATGGACAGAGATGATTGTGCTGGAAAAAAACAGGAAGGTTTCTCGGTTGCCAGGATGCTTGAAGAACGGGGAGTCTCGCGGCGTGATTTCCTGAAATTCTGTTCTACTGTCACCGCTGCCATGGCGTTACCTGCCACCATGGCGCCCAAGGTGGCCCAGGCCCTGGACAAGGTGCAGCGTCCTCCGCTGGTCTGGCTGGAGTTTCAGGATTGCTGCGGCGATACAGAGGCCCTGTTGCGCTCAGCCAATCCCACCGTGGGGGAGCTGGTACTGGATATCCTCTCGGTTGATTACCATGAAACCATCATGGCTGCAGCCGGTCATCAGGCTGAGGCCAACCTCGAAAAGACCATCAAGGAGTTCCAAGGCAAGTACCTCTGCGTGGTCGAGGGGTCCATCCCGATGAAGGAGGGAGGGGCCTATGGCTGTGTTGGCGGCAAGTCCCACTTGGCAAGAGCAAAACAGGTCTGCGGTTCTGCAGCAGCCACCATTGCCGTGGGTACCTGCGCCAGTTACGGCGGCATTGCTGCTGCTGCGCCCAATCCCACGGGCGCGGTTGGAGTCAAAGAGGCGGTGCCCGGTGCAACCGTGATCAACCTGCCCGGCTGCCCCTGTAATGCCGATAACCTGACTGCTGTTGTCGTGCATTTCCTCACCTTTGGTAAACTTCCCAACCTTGACAGCCATGGCCGTCCCCTGTTTGCCTATGGCAAGCGGATTCATGACAATTGCGAGCGCCGTCCCCACTTTGATGCCGGTCAGTATGTTGAACATTGGGGGGATGATGCCCACCGTAAGGGGCACTGCCTCTACAAGATGGGCTGCAAAGGGCCGGCAACCTTCCATAACTGTCCTACCCAGCGTTTTAACGAGAAAGTCAGCTGGCCGGTAGCCTCCGGTCATGGCTGTGTCGGCTGTTCCGAGCCCCAGTTCTGGGATACCTCGCCACTCTATCGCCGGCTGCCCAACGTGCCGGGCTTTGGTATTGAACAGAGTGCCGACAGGATCGGGCTTGCCTTTGCAGCCGGCGTGGGTGGCGCCTTTGCCATCCATGGTGCCCTGAATGCCCTGCGCAAGGACAAGGATGGTGCTGACGAGAACAAGAAAGACGGGGAGGAATAGACTATGGCCAAGATAGTCGTTGATCCGATTACCAGAATAGAGGGGCATCTGCGGATTGAGGCCGAGCTTGAAGGTGGCAAGATCAAGGATGCCTGGAGTTCCAGCACCATGTTCCGCGGGATTGAAAAAATCCTGAAAGGGCGTGACCCCCGTGATGCCTGGTACTGGACCCAGCGTTTCTGCGGGGTCTGTACCACGGTGCATTCCATAGCCTCGATCCGGGCGGTTGAGGATGCGCTCAAGATCAAGGTCCCACCCAATGCCCAGCTGATCCGCAACATCATCATCGGTATCCAGGGGGTACAGGATCATGTGATCCACTTCTACCATCTGCATGCCCTGGACTGGGTGGATATCACCTCGGCGCTCAAGGCCGATCCGGTCAAGACCGCCAGCCTGGCTGCCTCCATCTCTGACTGGCCCAACAACTCGGCCACCCACTTCAAGGCAGTGCAGGAAAAACTGAAGGCCTTTGTCGGTACCGGTCGTCTGGGCCCCTTTGCCAATGCCTACTGGGGCCATCCTGCCTACAAACTGCCGCCAGAGGCCAATCTGATGGCAACGGCCCACTATCTTGAGGCCCTGGAGTGGCAGAAGGAAGTTATCAAGATTCACGCCATTCTGGGCAGCAAGAATCCCCATCCCCAGACCTTCCTGGTGGGGGGGATGTCGATCCCGGTGGATCCTGATTCCCAGAACGCCCTGAATGCCGACAAGCTGATCACCATCAAACGTCTTTTGGCCAAGGCCCAGGATTTTGTGGAAAAGGTCTACATCCCGGATCTGTTGGCCATTGCCTCATTCTACAAGGATTGGGCCGCCATCGGCGGCGGGGTGGGCAATTTCCTCTCCTATGGTGAGTTCCCAGATCCAATCAGCGGCAACCTCTGGTTCCCGCCAGGCGCCATCATGAACAAGGATATCTCCAAGGTGCTGCCGCTGGATCAACAGAAGGTGACTGAGTACGTTGATCACTCCTGGTATGAGTATCAGGATGCAAAAGGCAAGGGACTGCATCCCTGGAAAGGTGAGTCAGAGGCCAAGTACACCGGCCCCAAACCGCCCTATGAGTTCCTGGACACGGATAAGAAATACTCTTGGGTCAAGGCACCCCGCTATGATGAAGCACCGATGGAGGTTGGTCCCTTGGCCCGGATTCTGGTGGCCTATGTTGCCGGCCATAAAGAAAGCAAGGCCGCTGTTGATCTGGTGCTGGGCAAGCTGGGAGTCGGTCCGGCAGCCCTGTTCTCCACCCTGGGGCGTACTGCGGCCCGCGGGATTGATGCCCTGCTGATCGCCCGCCAGACACCGCTCTGGCTGGATGCCCTGATCGCCAATATTGCTAAGGGAGATTATCGCATCCATGCCAATGAGATGTGGGATCCCAAGCAGTGGCCGGCCGAGGCCAGCGGCTATGGCTGGCATGAGGCTCCCCGCGGAGCTTTGGGGCACTGGATCAAGATCAAGGATCAGAAGATCTACAACTATCAGGCCGTGGTACCGTCCACCTGGAACGCCTCGCCCCGTGATGCCAAGGGGCAGCGCGGCCCCTATGAATCCGCCCTGGTGGGGACACCGGTGGCCAAGCCTGACCAGCCGCTGGAGATCCTGCGCACCATTCACTCCTTTGACCCCTGCCTGGCTTGTGCCGTGCATGTTACTGATGCCACCGGCAATGAGCTGGTGCGGGTCAAGGTCTCCTAGGAAAGGGGGCTGCCATGGGTGAGAAGAAGTTTAAACAGTATATCTGGGAACTGCCGGTCCGCTGGTGCCACTGGGTCAATGTGCTCTCGATTGTGGTGCTGGCGGGGACCGGTGTCCTGATCGGCAATCCGGTCTTTATCGGCAGCTCTCCAGAGGCGTATCTGATGGGCTGGATCCGTTTCATCCACTTTGTCTTTGCCTATGCCTTTGCTGTTAGCGTTATCACCCGGATGATCTGGACCTTCCGGGGCAACTGTTATGCCGGCTGGCGGGAGTACTTTCCCTTTATGGGGGCAGCCGGCCGGGCAGAGATGAAAGAGGTGTTTGACTATTACACCTTCCGCAGCAAGCATCCACCTGAGACCACAGGGCACAACCCCATGGCTGCCACCGCCTATTTTGTGCTGTTTCTGGTCTACTGGTTCATGATCCTGACCGGCTTTGCCATGTATGCCGAGCATGCGCCGGGCGGCACCATGCACAGCCTGCTGAAACCGGTCTATGTCATGATGAGCACCCAGCAGATGCATCTCTATCATCACCTGGCCATGTATCTGATCTTCGGCTTTGTGATCAACCATGTCTACAGTGCCTGGTTGATGGACATCAAGGAAAAGGGTGGAGAGATCTCCAGCATGTTCAGCGGCTACAAGTTCACCACCAGTCCCTATGCGGTCTGCAAGAGCAGATTCTGGGATTTCTTCCCCTGGAAGAGTAAAAAATAGAACGATTGGAACGGGGTGGGTGACCACCCCGTTTGTTTTGAAAGGAATATCATGACGCCAATATTGGTACTGGGGCTCGGCAATACCATCATGTCTGATGATGGTATCGGCCCCAAGGTAATTGAACAGTTGCTGCAAGGTGGCGGTCTGCCGGAAAATGTGGTCTTGCTGGATGGCGGAACCCTGGGGCTGGATCTGCTGCCCCACCTGGAAGGGGTGAAGCGTCTGATTATTGTGGACGCCGTTGAGATCGGGCAGCCTGCCGGCAGCTGTGTCCGTCTGGCCGGCGATGAGGTGCCGATGGCCCTGGAGACCAAGCTCTCGCCCCACCAAATGGGGATGAAGGATCTGTTGGCGGTGGCCCGTTTGATGGGGCACCTGCCGGATGAGATTGTGCTGATCGGCGTACAGCCGGCCAGCCTTGAGATGGATACCGAGCTAACACCGGCAGTTGCTGCTGCCATGCCGACCCTGCTTGCCATGGTTCAGGCGGAGTTGTCTGCCGGGTGAGAATTTCCCTGTCATAACTATTCTGGTTTCCGCTTGTTACCGCTCTGTCTGCTCTGGTATAACCTTGAGGCAGTATCACAGAACCATAAGGAACCAGCTGCCATGCCTGAACTGTTACTACCTGCCCTGATTAGTGTACTCCTGGTCATCACCGTTATCCTGCTGGTGAAGGTCTCCCGCCTAGGGGGGCAAAGCCTCGAACCCCGTCTTGCCTCCCTTGAACGGATGCTTGAGCGCAATGAGCGCACCCTGCGTGAAGAACTGGCCCGCGGGCGGGAAGAGGCCCAGACGCTGGGGCGGCAGGGGCGGGAGGAGAGCATTGGTGCAATGCAAACCCTGGGAGACGGTCTGTTGAAGCGGATGAGCGAGCTGGCCGGCCTGCAGAAGAGCCAGTTGGATATCTTTGCCGATCAGCTCAAGAACCTGACCAGTACCAATGACAGCCGGATGGAAAAGCTGCGGGAGACCCTGCAGATCAGGTTGCAGGCCATTCAGGAGGATAACGCCAAACAGTTGGAACAGATGCGGGCAACCGTGGATGAAAAGCTGCATGATACCCTTGAAAAACGGCTGGGCGAGTCATTCAAGCTGGTCAGTGAGCGGTTGGAGCTGGTTCAGAAAGGATTGGGCGAGATGCAGACCCTGGCCAACGGGGTAGGGGACCTGAAGCGGGTGCTGACCAATGTCAAGACCCGTGGCACCTTTGGTGAGGTGCAGCTGGGGGCCTTGCTGGAACAGGTACTGGCTCCGGGGCAGTATGCCGCCAATGTGGAAACCCGTAAAGGCAGTGGGCAACGGGTGGAATTTGCCCTGCGGCTGCCTGGCCGTGACGGCAGCGGGGACAGCGTGGTCCATCTGCCGCTGGATGCCAAATTCCCGCAGGAGGATTACCTGCGGCTGGTTGAGGCCCAGGAGCGGGCTGATGCAGTGGCAGCCGAAGAAGCGGGCAAGCTGCTGGAGCGGGCTATCCGTCTGGCTGCAACCGATATCCGTGACAAATATCTTGATCCGCCCCAGACCACCGATTTCGGGATCATGTTCCTGCCCACTGAGGGGCTGTACGCCGAGGTGCTGCGCCGGCCCAGTCTGGCTGATACCCTGCAGCGCGACTTAAAGGTGCTGGTGGCCGGCCCTACCACCCTGGCAGCCCTGCTCAACTCTCTTCAGATGGGGTTCCGTACCCTGGCCATTGAAAAACGCTCTGCCGAGGTCTGGAATCTGCTGGGGGCGGTACGGACCGAGTTTGGCAAGTTTGGCGAGATGCTGGACAAGACCAGCAAGAAGCTGCAGGAGGCCGGCAACCATATTGAGGCTGCAGCCACCCGCACCCGTCAGATGGAGCGCAAGTTGAAGAACGTGCAGGCCCTGCCCAGCGGCGAGGCTCAGTCGCTGTTGGGTATTGATGCGGTAGCTGATGAAAACTAGAGGAACCACGACGTGATGCTGTCCTTTCGGTTGACCCTGGTACAAAAAATGATTTTGAGTTTTGCTGTCAGTGGTGTCTGCCTGACCGCTGCTCTTGTCTATGCCCTGGCAGGTCTTGATGCCATGCATCGCGTGGAGGAGGAGTTTGCCCGTAAAGACCTGGCAGCGGTCACCATGACCATTGGGTTGCGTGATGCAATTCTGGCCCAGGAGCGCGCACTGGGCAAGTATCTGATCCTCAAGGAACAGGTCTTCAGGGATGTTTTTGATAAGAATGTACAGCAATTCAACAACACTCTGTTTTCATTCCAACAGATTTATCAGGGAAGCAAGCTGAAGGAGTTGGAGACATCCTATAAACTCTACCATCAGGCCAGTCAGAAAATCTTTGCCGGCAATACGTCGGTTGTCCCTGCAATGAAACAATCGGCCGAACGCATTGAGAAAATTATTGCCGAGATCAGGGATGAACAGCAGGAAAGCCTGGTGTACAAACTGAAAACAACCGACGAGCAGGAGACCAGGACCGTCAGCCGTTCAATCTTTCTCGCATCATTCGGTGTTGTGGTTTCATCGCTGATCGCCGTTCTGCTGATCTACTCCTTTGCACGCTCGATTGGCAAGTTGCAGAAGGCAACCCATCGCATTGCCGAAGGGGAATTTGATTATGACCCGGAGATCCCGCCGGGGGATGAGATCGGTACGCTGGCCAAGGATTTCAGTCGCATGGCAATACGCCTGAAACAGCTGGAACAGATCAGTCTGGACGCCAGCCCGCTGACCCGTTTGCCGGGCAATATTGCCATTGAGCGGGCCATACATCAGCGTCTGGCCGGTACGGTTCCTTTTGCGGTCTGCTATCTGGACCTGGATAATTTCAAGTCGTACAATGACCGCTATGGCTATATCAAGGCGAGTGATCTGATCAGGGAAGCAGGCAGGGTGATCTACGATGCCGTGCATGGACTGCAAGAACCCCAGGCATTTGTCGGCCATATCGGCGGTGATGACTTTGTGGTCATCATCTCTGCCGGCAAGGCTGAAGCGGCGTGCCAGGCTATCATTCATGCCGTCGATGCATTGATACCCGACTTTTATTCGGCTGAAGACCGGCTCAAAGGGGCGATTGAAGGGGTTGATCGTTACGGCGTGCATCGGGTCTTTCCCCTGATTTCCATCTCAATCTCTGCGCTGGTCTGTACACCAGGCAGTTGCGGCAGTGCTGCCGAGATTGCAACCGCTGCCGCCCAGTTGAAGGATCAGGTCAAGAAAGAGACAGGCAGTAATTACTGTATTGTCAGAAGGGGAACAGGTGATGGGACTGTCCTGGAGTAGATGGATAGCAGTCTTCTGTGTAGTACAGCTTTGTAGCGGCTGTATGCTGTTGAACCGCCAGCATGGCGATAGCGACGTCTCCGTGCCGTCCCATGAACGGAAGTTTGCCGGGGCACTACAGCTTTTGCGCCAGGGTAATGAACAGGGGGCGCGGGAACTGCTGGAACAGGTCGTTATGGCTCCGGGATTGCCGGGGGTGACAGATGATGCCCTTTTCAGGCTTGCCTTGCTGAGGTTGCGGGACGGGGGTGAAAAAGGGGGGCAGGAGGGTTACAGCCTGTTGGCCCGGCTGGCAAAAGAATACCCTGACAGCATCTGGACCCACCAGTCAGCCGCATTATCCGGCTACCTTGTGTCAACCCAGAGGCTGTTTGAGAAACAGCGCGAGACCAGGCCGCTACGGGAGCTCAATCTGCAGCTCAGCCGGGAGAACAAGGAGCTCCGGCTCAACCTGGAAAAACTGAAGAACCTAGACCTGGAACTGGATCAAAAACGCAGGCGTTAGGCCGGGCGTCTGCAGGACACGCAACTGATGTCTCAGATCGCATGCAAACAGCAGCAGTTTAACGCTGCCATGCAGCGCTATACCGGCCTACAACGGTATCAGGTAGTCAGTACCCTGGTGGCCGTTGCCAATCTGTCCCTGCAGTGCTGCCTTCTGTTCCGTGTCTGGCGCTACTCGATCGGTGCAGCCTGGCAGGTGGCGGTCATGCTGGTGGCATTTCCGGTCACTGATTTCGTTAATGGATTGGTGCATATGTACATGGACAATAATGACCGGTATGAGTCCCTGGCAGGGCCGTTGATCGCCAATTTCCACCTGCACCACAAAACACCTCAGTACAAGAAACGCAATCTGCTGGCTGTCTATTTTATTGAAACCGGATCAAAGGTCTGGCTGGTTAGCTATCTTGCAATTATCTACCTGTCTGCTGTTTTTTTCGCTATCCCCCCGGTGGTTCTGTTTGTTCTGGTCTATGTGGGGATTCTCTCCTCCGTTGCCGAGGTGTCCCACTATCTGTGTCACAGTTCCACCTCCGGTCTTTCACGGCTGCTCGGGAATTGCGGCATCCTGCTTTCAAAACGGCATCATGTCCGCCACCATCTGCAGGATAATACCAGCTATGCCTTTCTCAACGGCATCTCCGACCCGCTGCTAAATCTGATAGCCGCACGCATCTACAAGGGGTATAAGCAGACCACGGATCTGCATTATGCCACCTATACGGCCACTGAGACCACAGCCCGCTAAGAATAACGACAATCACCTAGTGATAGTTTGTGAGAGGAAATAGGTCATATGTCTGAAAAGAAGGGGATTCTGAAGGCTGCCGGTGTATTGGGCAGCGCCACCATATTATCCCGCGTGATGGGCATGGTGCGGGATATCGTGGTGGCGCGTCTTTTTGGTGCCGGTATGGCCACGGATGCCTTCTTTGCAGCCTTTCAGATTCCCAACATGCTACGCCGCTTTTTTGCCGAAGGGGCGCTGACTGCTGCCTTTGTGCCCACTTTTTCCGAGACCCTGGTGCAGGAGGGAGAAGAAAGGGCGCGGGAGCTGGCTAACCTCTGTTTCACCCTGCTGACTATGGTGGTTGCCTTTATCACGTTGCTGGGTATCCTGTTTTCTCCTCTGATCATCAAGCTGATGTTTCCTGGTTTTGCTGCAGTACCGGGCAAGTTTGAACTGACGGTCCTGTTGAATCGGGTCATGTTTCCCTATCTCTTTTTTATCTCGCTGGTGGCCCTTTGTATGGGTATCCTCAATACGGTGCGCCACTTCTTTACCCCGGCCATCTCTACGGTCTTCCTGAATATAGCCATGATCCTGGCCGCCTTGCTGCTACGCCCCCTGTTTCAATTTCCGATTACTGCCCTGGCAGTGGGGGTGTTGCTGGGAGGGCTGATCCAGCTACTGTTGCAACTGCCGGTACTGTGGCGGAAAGGCTTTCCGATCCGTCCCCGTTTTGGATTTAACGAACCTAAAGTCAGGAAGATCGCCCTGCTGATGTTACCTGCCACTTTAGGTGTTGGGGTCTATTATCTTAATATCACAGTCGGAAATATTCTGGCTTCACTGTTGCCACAAGGTTCTGTCTCTTACCTGTACTATGCCCAGCGTCTGTTTGAATTTCCCCAGGGGGTCTTTACGGTGTCGGTTGCCCAGGCAGTGCTGCCTGCCATGAGCCGTCAGGCAGCTGAAGGTGATCTTGAGGCCATGAAGGATTCGCTTAACTACGGGGTGAGGTTGACCCTGTTTGTGACCATCCCGGCCCTGGTTGGACTTGCCGTCTGTGCTGAGCCCTTGATGGCACTGCTGTTCATGGGGGGGAAGTTTGATTACGTCATGGCGCAGCAATCGGCCCGGGCCCTGCTTTTCTATGCAACCGGTCTGTCATGTGTGGCACTGGTGCGGGTGCTGGCTCCGGCCTTTTATGCCCTGAAAGATACAAAAACTCCGGTCATGACAGCTTTTGTCTCTTTTTTGCTTAACCTTGGCTTCAGTCTCTGGTTGATGGGGCCACTTCTGCATGGTGGTCTGGCCCTGGCCTCTTCCTTGTCAGCTTTGGGCAATATGCTGCTTCTGTTCTGGCTGCTGCGTCGTAAGGCAGGTTTGCTGGGGGGGCGCAGGATGGTGCGCACAGCCCTTTCCGCAGTTGCGGCTTCTCTGCCGATGGGGGTGGCTGCCTGGTGGATGACCGGGCTGATGAATTGGTCTCTACCGGACCAGAAGCTGTTGAAGGTGGCCGGGCTGGGCGGCATTGTGCTGACTGCCCTGTTGTTATACGGCCTGTCCAGTTATCTGTTCCGCTCAGAAGAGGCCACCGAGTTTCTCGGGTTGGTGAAGAAAAAGATACGGAGGTAGTTGTCCATGCATACCGTCTGTGCATCACGTTACACCACCGGGCAGGGCACCGGTGCCGTGCTTGCAACCGACCAGGGGATCTGCCGGGTCTGGTTGCCGGGTGATGATCTGTCTGATCTTGACAGGAGCGTCTTCCGTGAATCTGACCTTACCAGAAAGGCAGCGCAACAGTTGACCGAGTACTTTCAGGGCTATTTGCAACAGTTTGATCTACCGGTTGATATTTCTGCGCTTACCCTGTTTCAGCAGCAGGTGCTGCAACTGACCATGCAGATCCCCTATGGCAGCAGTACTACCTATGGAGAACTGGCGGGCAAGGTCGGTTCTCCGGGGGCCGCCCGTGCGGTGGGTGGTGCCCTGGGTGCCAATCCGGTGCCGGTCATCATTCCCTGTCACCGTGTTGTTGCCTCCAGTGGTGCCCTGACCGGGTACAGTGCCACAGGGGGCATTATGATGAAAAAATTCTTACTATCACTGGAAGGTGTTGATTTCAGGGCAAACAAAAAGGTCTGATATTCTCCAGTTATGAACAGCATTTTTTTCAAGAAAATTGATTTATTTTGCTTGACACAAAAAAACCTCGAGAAATTGGAGAACTAGCCGTATTCTTGTGTAACTTGCTGTTATTGCAGTATAAATATAATGCCTAAATAATGTGCATTTGGCAAAAATCACTTGTAAGAATATTACTTTCCTGTTTCATCAACAGTACTATCCACAACTTATCCACAGATTGTGTGGATAAGGATTCAACCTGCTGAAATTCTTTCATACGAGCAGATGGGATCAGTCACCCTCAGGAATTTTCCCGCGACTTTGCCTCGACCCATAAGGCCTCCATCTCGTCCAGGCTTGCATCCTGAAGATGACGTTCATTGGCGTGCAGACGGTCTTCAATGTAGCTGAAGCGATTCTGGAAACGTGCAATGGTCTTGCGAAGTGCCTCTTCAGGATCCAGTGCGAGAAACCGTCCCAGATTGACAATGGCAAACAACAGGTCGCCAAGTTCAGCCTCCATACGATCCTGACGTCCCTGCTCCATGGCCTCTTCAAACTCATGCAGTTCTTCAAGCACCTTGGCCATGACCTGATCCACATGCTCCCAGTCAAATCCAACCCTGGACGCCTTTTCAGTTATCTTCTGGGCCTTCATCAGGGCCGGCAGGTGAGGGGGGATCCCTGACAAGGCGGAACGGCGCTCTTCTCCCTTTTCTGCTTTCTTGATCTTTTCCCAGTTAGCTACCTGGGCTTCACTGTCTTTGATCACCTGATCGCCAAAGACATGGGGGTGACGCCGGATCAGTTTGTCAGACAAGGTTGCCAAAACATCCTCCATGGTGAAGGCGCCGCGCTCCTCGGCAATGGCGGCATGAAAGACCGGTTGCAGCAGCAGGTCTCCCAGCTCTTCCTTCAACAGGTCATCAGAACCGCTGTCAATCGCCTCTAGGACCTCATAGGATTCTTCAAGCAGGTAGCGCTTCAGGCTTTCGTGGGTTTGCTCTGCGTCCCAAGGGCATCCGCCAGGGGCGCGCAGACGGCGCATAATAGACATGATCTGATTGAATTGATCGTGGTTGGTTGTCATCTGGACAAAGCTCCTGTTTTTGGTTACCGGCTTGACACACCGGGTGATAATGATAGAAATGAAGCATTAAGACTAGCATGGTTGTTTTTAAAAAGGTACCGGTCCATGACTCCGCCCAGTCAAAAAACAGAATCATTTGCAATAACCTCCTTACGCTCCTTGATGGAGCTCGCTTCCCTGGTTAATTCATCTCTTGACCCTGCCGAGGTGCGCCGTTTGGCCGTTGAGGCGGTGCCGCGTTGCGTAGGGGCTGATGCTGCCAGTCTGCTGCTGCTGGATGGTGAGACCGGTGAACTCTACTTTGAGGCGGCAAGCGGTGAAAAGGGGCGGCACCTGAAAGAGGTGCGCCTGAAACCCGGTGAAGGGATAGCCGGTTGGGTTGCCCGTAAAGGTGGAGCTGTTATTGTGGATGATGTCAAACATGACCCCCGTTTTGCGTCAGATATTGACCGCTTTACCGGTTATGACACCAGAAACATGATTGTGGCACCGGTTGCCACCAAGGAAAAGGTCTGGGGAGTGTTACAGGTACTGAATAAGCTGACAGGCGTTTTTAATGACCATGACCTTGAACTGGTGCAGGCCCTGGCTGACCAGGTTGCCATTGCCATTGAAAACGCCTCGATGTACCAGGAAATGCGTTTGACCTTTCTGGGGGTGACCACTGCCCTGGCCGAGGCCCTGGAGCTGCGTGATCCTTATACAGGCGGGCATACCCGGAGGGTGCATGAGTATTCTGTTCTGATCGCCTCGCATCTGGGGCTGTCTGAGGAGGAGATGGATATCTTGCGTCTTGCTGCTATTATGCATGATATCGGCAAGATAGGTGTTTCTGACCAGGTCTTGCGTAAGCCGGGACGCCTGAACCAGGAAGAGTTCAACGAGATGTGCCGCCACCCTGAAGCCGGTGTCGATATTATTGAGCATCTGCCCCAGTTATCACGGGTTGTTCCCGGGGTCTTGCATCACCACGAGCAGTATGACGGCAGCGGTTATCCCCACAGGCGTCAGTCTGAAGAGATTCCACTACATGCCAGGATTATTGCCGTTGCTGACGCCTTTGATGCCATGACATCAGATCGGCCCTACCGAAAGGCCCTCACCTTTGAAGCTGCCTTTGCTGAACTGCAGCGTTGCTCAGGGCAACAGTTTGATCCCCGTTTGGTGACGATCTTTCAACAGGCCTGGCACAATGGAGAACTATGTGTACCGAATAAAGAGGGATAGCCGCTGATAATAGATTGACGGCACGTACGCTCTTGTGCTAGATAGAAAAACTCTTCGCCCGCCCTTTGTTAGGTGTGCAGGTGGGATAGAAGATACGAAATCGATTGATTTCGGTGCGTAGCGCAGCCTGGTAGCGCACTAGACTGGGGGTCTAGGGGTCGAAGGTTCGAATCCTTTCGCACCGACCATACAGACAGGGACTTAACCAAATTGGTTGAGTCCCTGTTTTTGTTTGGGGTACACTGTCGTCAGTTACGCGGATCATTTGTCTGAAGCATGTTCCTAACGCGAGGTTGTCATGGCCATTGCCCATACCGTCAAGCCTGTTACCGTCCTGGTTGATGCGCTCTGCAAAGACCACCTGCAGGGCAAGGATGAGGTTGTGCGCCTTGCTGTCATCGCCTTGTTGACAGGTGGTCATATTCTGGTGGAAGACCTGCCCGGTCTGGGCAAGACAACCATTGCCCTGGCGTTGGCAGGGATTACGGGACTTTCCTTTGGTAGGGTACAGTGTACCAGCGACCTGCTCCCTTCAGACATTACCGGACTTTCGGTCTTTAACCGTGAGACCGGGCATTTCAATTTTGTGCCGGGTCCGGTCTTCAACAATATTGTTCTGCTGGATGAGATCAACCGGGCCATGCCCCGTACCCAGAGCGCCATGCTGGAGGCGATGGAGGAACGGCGGGTAACGGTTGAAGGCACGACCCATCAACTTCCCGATCCGTTTATGGTCTTTGCCACGCAGAACCCCTCTGATCAGAGCGGTACTTTTCCTCTGCCTGAATCGCAGCTTGACCGTTTTCTGATCTGTACCGGCATCGGGTATCCGCCTGAACAGCTGGAGCGCTCTATTATCGCAGGTGGAGGAATCCGTGAGCGGATAGCCGGCATCACGCCTCTGGTTTCAACTGCAGAGATTCTGACGGCCCGGAGGGTGGTTGAACAGTCAATCTATCTGGCCGACAAGGTCGTCGGCTATATCCATGCCCTGGTACAGTCTACCCGGCTTCACCCCCAGATACAAACCGGTCTGTCAACCAGGGCAGCCATCAACCTGGCACAGGCAGCCCGAGCAGCAGCGTTTTTGGCAGGCCGCGACTATGTTGCTCCGGATGATGTGAAAGGCATTGCCGTTGCAGTCTGCGCCCATCGTCTTGTCATGCGGCCTGGCCAAACAATCCAGGACCGAGGAGAACTGCTACGGGAGATCATCAGCGGCATACCCCTTCCTTTGGTCTGAAAATCAGCAAGGCTGGTGCCCTGTATATCGTTGTCACCATCCTGCTCGGATTTTCCGCGGTGAACACCGGCAACAACCTGCTGTTTCTGGTGGTGTCTGCTCTGCTGGCCTTTATGGCAGCCACCGGCTATGCAGGCATGTTCAATATCAAGGGGGTGATTCCTGAACTGCTGCCTCCTGACGAGATTTTTGCCGGGACGCCGGCCCGGTTTAAAGTGCTGTTGCGCAATAAAAAACGGTATCTTCCCTCCTTTTTGATACGGCTGAGTGTGGCGGGTAATGGTGAGACGCTGCTGCCGTTTGTCGGCAGTGCTGAAAAGCTTGAATCAACACTTACCCTCAGCTTTCCTGAACGGGGCAGGCAGACGGTCGGCCTGATCAGCGTCAGCTCTCCCTTTCCGGTCAATTTTTTTACCCGTTACTGGAACTATGCAGATGCTACAACCTGTATCGTCTATCCTCGCCCGTTGCCATCCGGAGATGACGGGGCTGGTGATGACGCTGCGCGGCCGGGTAGCCGCACTAAGGAGATTCATGGCCAGGATGGTGAACTGGAAGGCATCAGGGAATACTCTGGTGCGGAACCATTGCGGGCGATTCACTGGAAACTGTCGGCGCGCAGTGAAGAACTGCTGGTCAAGGAGTTTGGCAGCCGCTCAGCGCCACCTCTGATAATCAGACTGGAGAGCCTGGCCGGTACTGATATTGAGGAAAAGCTGTCCCATGCGGCCTGGCTTATCAAGCAGCGGGTTATGGAACAGCCGGTGGGGTTGGAGCTTGATGACCGGATCATCCAGCCGGCCAGTGGCCGACGTCACGCTTCACTCCTGCTGACAGAGCTGGCTCTCTATGGTCACCACTAGCAGACTGATTGCGTACCTTTCTCTGGCGATCTCCCTGGCAGGGGTGATACCGCTGTTTGTCTGGCTTGAGACCTTTCCCCGTCTGATTGTTGTCCTGGGGCTTGCAATCGGTATGCTGCAGGAACTCCGGCAGGGACGCTGGTATATCAAAAGCTGGCAGCTGAATCTGGCCCTGGTACCGATCTTCATCTGGTACATCCTGCAGTACAGCCGCAGCAACCCGGTTCAGCCGGTGGTCAGTGTTCTGGCGATTATGCTGGCTGTACGGCTCTGCGGTGAAAAAAACACCCGTAACCTGCTGCAGATTAACCTGCTTGCCCTCTTTTGTCTTGCCTCCACCTCGCTCTTTGATCTGAGCCCAACGTTCCTGTTCTGGCTGGGGCTGCTATTGTTGCTGCTGCCGGTCTCGCTGATAGTGCTGACCTTTCACGCCCAGAACAGCAGGCTGGTTTTGCAGAACAGTGAGTTCAGGAAGATACTCATGGCGGCCCTGCTGATTCTGCTTGTCACCCTACCAGCCATGGCAGTCTTGTTTCCGGTTTTGCCGCGTACCGCATTTCCGCTCTGGCATTTTCTTAATCCCCCTGTTTCAGCCACAACCGGCATCTCTGACAAGGTTGAGCCCGGCAGTACTGCCAATGCCGCAGAGACCCGCAGCCTGGCATTCAGGGCAGAGCTGCCCCGCCAGACACAACCGCCCTATTGGCGGGTAACGGTGTTTAACCAGATACAGGGCAACAGGTGGAGTCGCAATCCTGTTGTCCCCCTTGAGGTGAGTATCCCCAGTGGGGCCTCTGTCAGCCAGACCATTACGGTGGAACCTTCGGCATCCCGTTTGCTGATCAGTCTTGACACTGCTGCAGAGATCTCCCTGCCAAGACTCAAGGTGGCGCCGGATGCCGTCTTTGAAAATCTGCGGAGTTTTTCCAGGCGGACCAGTTATACGGCACGTTCCTTTACCGGCGGCATCCTGACGGGCAGTGTGCCGATTAGGCGCGCTTTTTATCTGACACTGCCTGGGAAACTTTCTCCGGGGATCAGGCAGCTGGCTGCCCGGATCAGGCAGGAAGGGCGCTCCGATGCTGAACGGCTTGAACGGGCTGAACAGCATTTTCTGAATGGTGGCTACCGCTACAGCAGGGTAGGGCTTCCAACGGGACACGATGCCCTGGATCAGTTTCTGTTCGTCTCAAAGCAGGGGCATTGTGAGTTTTTTGCCTCGTCACTGGCGATACTACTCAGGGCTGCCGGTGTTCCTGCCCGGCTGGTGGGTGGGTACCTGGGGGGAGAATACAATGAGCTGGGAGGTTACTACCTTGTCAGCGAGGACAGGGCCCATGTCTGGGTTGAGGCCTATGTTGAAGGTAAAGGATGGGTACGGACCGATCCAAGCCGTTTTGCCGTCAATGCCGCAACGCTCTGGAGTGAAAGAAAAAAACCGGGGATTGCTGCGCGACTCAGACTTCTTCTTGATGCGCTGGATTACCGCTGGACCCGGACAGTGGTTTCCTATGACTTTGAACGCCAGGCAGAACAACTGCGCAGTGCCGGGGCAAAGCTGCAAACCCTGGAGCACGCCATGCGATGGCGATGGCTGCTGTCTTCAGGCGTAATCCTGCTTGTCCTTTTGGCATTATTCAAGTCAAGAAAACAGTGGTTCTGCAGCCGGGAGGAACGTTTGTTGCGGCGTTTCAAACGGATTGTGAAACACAGGTTTGAGGCTTTGGACGGTCTTGACACCCTGGGGCTGTTTGAGATTGCTGCTGCAAGCGGTGACATACGGGTACGGCAGTTTGTTGACCGGTATGCTGCCGCTGTGTATCAGGATAAAAAGCTTGGGCCTGACGAGATCAGGCAGCTTGACCGGCTGCTTGACGAGTTGCAGTAATCAAAAGCCTGTTCACGGTCTGCTCAAACCGGTCATTACCGCCGCCCATAGCGGCTCAGCAAATCGGCATAGTAATCAGCCAATCCAGGTTTCAGCTGTGTTGACTGATAGCGCCAGCTCCAGTTACCCAGTGCAACACCGGGCCGGTTCATGCGTGCCTCTGATGGTAGTTCCAACAGATCCTGCAGCGGTATGATCGCTGTCCGGGCCACTGACATCAGGGCCACCCGGATCAGATCCTGGACCGGTTCTGTGCCAGGCAGTCCGAGATAGTTGTACATCCGGTTGATGCTGTGCGGGGAGAGGCTGTGAAACCAGCCTTTGGTCGTGTCATTGTCGTGGGTACCGGTGTAGACAACGCTATTGATACTATGGTTGTGGGGCAGATAGGGGTTGGCAGCATCAGAGTCAAAAGCAAATTGCAGGATCTTCATGCCGGGCAGGTCATAGCGATCCCGTAACGCCTCAACTTCCGGCGTGATAACCCCCAGATCCTCAGCAATGAACGACAGATTTCCAAGCGAGGCCTTTACTGCATCAAAAAAGCCGGATCCCGGGCCAGGCACCCAACTGCCCCGGACAGCCGTTTTAGCCGTGGCCGGCACATGCCAGGCCGCCTCAAATCCCCGGAAATGGTCGATACGTACCTGATCAAACAGTTCAAATAACTGACGGAAACGGGCGATCCACCAGCCATACCCCTGCTGTTCCATGGCTGGCCAGTTGTAGAGCGGATTGCCCCAGAGCTGACCGGTTACACTGAAGTAATCCGGCGGGACTCCTGCAACCACCGTCGGTTTTCCCTTGGCATCGAGTAGAAACAGCTCCTGGTTGCACCAGACATCGGCTGAGTCGTGTGCCACAAAGATCGGCAGGTCCCCGATGAGTGCTACCCCCCGTTCTGCTGCCGCGTTTCTGACCCGTTGCCACTGGCGAAAGAACTGCCATTGCTGATATTTCTGGACACCGATCTCCGATCCAAGCTGCCGGGAGGCCTGTTGGAGTGCCTGCGGGTTGCGCTGTGCCAGTTCAGCGGGCCAGCGGTGCCAGGGGAGATCGCGGTAATGCTGCTTCAGTGCCCTGAACAGGGCATAGTCATGCAGCCAGTAGGTTGTGTCGCAGAACTGCCAGAACTCCTCCAGACGCGGCGTCTGCCCCTGATTGAAAAAGTTTTGCGCTGCCTCGTGCAGCAGTTGCTCTTTCCAGGGAATCACCTGTTTGAAATCAACCAGCTCCAGCGGGAACCGCTTCTCCAGTGCCCGGCTGGAGAGATCTCCTTCCTCTGTCAGCTGCTGCAGGTCGATCAAGAGGTGATTGCCGGCAAAGGCGGAATAGGAGGAGTAGGGCGAGTTTCCAGCAGCAGGTGGCGTCAGCGGCAAAACCTGCCAAAGCGTAAAACCGGCCTTGGAGATAAAATCAAGGAATCCGGTTAGTTCTGTTCCAAAGGTGCCGATGCCGTCTGATCCGGGCAGTGATGTTGGATGCAGCAATACGCCTGCACGTCTTCTGGCTGTCATCGTTCACCTCGTTAAAACATAGTTTCTGCTTGAATTACCTAATTTGTACGTTATAGTCAAACCATTCCACCATCAGGGAGTTCCGTGCTCGAATCTGTTGTCAGTGATCTTGCCGCCCCCCTTCTTCGGGTAAAGGCTGTTGTTGCTGTTGCCGGCGATCTGAACATTGCCCGACGCAACTGGAATGCCTATCCGTCCGGCCATCCCCTGATAGAGTCCTCTGTTCAAAAACTTCTTTCGTCATTTCAGACCCTTTGCAACGAAGGCACTGGTGTTCAGCTCGGTATTACACGGGATGGGCTGCTGTTGGGCGACGAGTATGTTGAAAAGAACAACCAGATTTGCAGGAACTTGGCAGCTGCGTTTTTTGAGCGGGGTATCGGTGCCCTGATCGTGTCCCGATTGCCCGATCACGAAGAGCTGTTGGCGCTACTTGCTCTTTTGTCTTTGAAACGCGAAGAGGTATTGGCGCAGGGGGGGATTGAAAAACTCTGGCAAGAGGCTGGTATTACTGCGCTGGAAATACGTGCCATCCGTTATGACCGCTTTAGTGGTACTGAAGAAGAACTGCTTAACAGTGAACCTGATGAGGAACAGCATCGCGGTTCCCTTTGGGAACAGTTTGTGCTGCTGATGACCAAAGGTGAGGTCGGACTTGCCGGTACCGACGCCCAGGGGGAGATCCGGCCCGAAGTCCTTGCCGCCACCCTGAATGCCCATTTTGCACGCCGCCTGGGAAGCGGTAGCGGGCTTTCCAATAATACCCTGAGGCGTGCCACAGCGATCATAGAACAGGCTATTGCACTTTCTGATGCTGGCGACACCGGTGCCGCCCGAGATGCCGGATACACTGGAGAGGCCGGTGACTGGTCGGAGCTGAATGAAACAGCTGCCGTGATCAAAGCGGATCTGGTGGCCTTTATCGCGGCCCTGGACCCACTGCTGAGGCGTCAGATCCTGAACGGTTTCTGTGAAACCGGAACCGCAGATGCCTCAACAACAGATGAGCTCTTTCGTTACCTCGGTGCTACCGTGCTGCAGGAAACCTATGCTTCTGCGGACGAGTACGCCGCCGCCCCGGAGCTTTTGCAGGGAATACTCAGAAAACTGCTTCCCCATCTGATGGACAGCTATCAGACCACGACCCAGGATGATGACGTCCGTGACAGGATGCAGACCCTGCTGCAGGAACACCAACGTGAGGCCTACATGCCGGATGCGTATATGCAGGGACTGCTCGACTCCCTGAATTCCGGTGCGTTGAAACAGCTGGACACAACGGAGCTGTCCGGTTTGCTGGCGACCCTCAACCCTGTGTTTATCAACAGTCGTGGCAGTGAGATCATTCTGCAGCTGGTGATTGCAGACCCAACGAGCGAAACTGCTCAGGAGCTGATTCAAAACCTCGCTGATCTTTGTGGTCATTTCCTTGAACTGGGGGACTACGGACAGGTCTTGAAGATCCTCAGCCAGGCCGCTGACCCCCGCTTGCCGCCACTGCTTCGCAGTACCATGCGTGACGCCTTCTGCCGTCGTGAATTCCTTGATGAGATTCTGAGCGGACTTACCATCTGGGGTAAGCCCAAATATGATCAGGTTACGCTGCTGATTCAGGTCTTGGGACGGGTCTTTATAGAGCCGTTGCTGGACCGGATGGCAGAAGAAGAGAATATGTCGTTGCGACGGTTTATGATGGACCGCGTGCAATCCTTTGGTGAAGCTGCACGGCCGTATCTGCTTGCCAGGCTGTCCGACAACCGCTGGTATGTTTTACGCAATATCATTGTCATGTTGCGGGCTCTTGGTCCGATGCAGGATAACGAACTGGTACGGCCTCTGCTCAGGCATGCCAATCAAAAGGTTCGTGTTGAGGCATTAAAATTGTTGATACAGTCCGGTGATCCGGTGGCGCAGCGCCAGGTGTTGCGTGATCTTGATTCTTCTGACCGGGAAACACAGCTGATCGCCATTAATATGGCTGACCGGAGCAGCCCGCCCGAGATGATGCGCAAGCTGTTGGCACTGGTTACCGGAGGGGGCTATACTGCGGTTGAGTGTGAACTTAAATCTGCGGCAATCCAGGCCCTGGGAGAGATCGGCAGACCTGAGATGCTGCCGGAATTGGTCAAGGTGCTGACAAGCCGCAGTCTGCTGGCGTTCAAGGCACTTAACCGGTTGAAAATTGATATTGTCCGCTCCCTTGATCGCTATCCGGCAAAAGCCGTGTTGCCTCTGTTGGAGAGGATTGCTGATGGTAATGATGAGGTGGCGCGTCAAGCTGCAGAAACATTACGCATCCTGCGGAGCAAGACATCATGAACAGCGCGATCGCTCTGCATGAAATCAGCGAATTTATCCGGCACTTGCTTTCTGCGGTGGCTGGAGCTGCGCTCTATACCGTTAATCACCCCCAGGTCTTCCGCCTTGCCGATGCTGCCCACGCAAGTCTTACCCGGGCATTGGCAGAACGGCCGGATATTGCGTTACTTGAAGTCGATGGCGAGCTGGTCATTGATGGCAGGCCACAAGCGTTCTCTCTGGTATTCGATCGCTTTATCCAGATTATGCATGAGCATGGTATCGGTCACCTCCGTTTTCTGGCCGGTACTCCCCGGCAAGAGATTGACCAGCTGATCGCCCTGCTTGCCCGTCAGTCTGGCGGACCTGAGGCTGGATCCACAGAACATATCCGGCTTGGCAAGGTTGAGATGCCGGAGGTCGGGAATGAAGAGGGCAGCCTTGGTGCCGGTGGCGGCCCATCCGGTACAACAGGTGTGGGCAACGGGGCACGGGCTGTCAGCCTTGGCGAGATATCGGCACTTGAGTTGGCACGACTCAGTGAGGTGTATGAGGCCATCAAGCGTAAGGAACGCCTGAAGCCCAGTGGTATCGCTGCAACCGTTGCCGAACTGGTGGAGGCATTCAGGCGGGAAGGAGAGTCACTGCTGGTGCTGGCAGCCCTGCGGGAGCAGGATGAGTATACCTTTACCCATGCCGCCAATGTCTGCATCCTGACCCTGGCTCAGGCAATGTCTTTGGGTATTGCCGGACAGATGTTGAATGATATCGGTATTGCTGCCATGCTGCACGATGTCGGCAAGATGTTTATTCCTGAAGAAATTCTGACCAAACCGGAAAAACTAAGCGATGAAGAGTTTGAAAAGATGAAACGGCATCCGGTACTTGGTGCCCAGTACCTGATGGAAACTCCCGGGGTGCCGCGTCTGGCGGCAATTGTCGCCTTTGAACATCATATGCGCTACAATCAGTCAGGTTATCCGGTTGTGCCGCCTGGCTGGCAACAGTCAGTGGCCAGTCAACTGACTGCCATTGCAGATTGTTTTGATGCCATGCGGACCCGTAGACCATACCAGGAACCCCGTCCTCCCGAGGTGATTGCCAATGTGTTGATGCAGGGTTCAGGGACCGAATTCAATCCGCTGCTTGTCAGGAACATGCTGCTGCTGCTCAACCGTCTTGACAGAATTTAGGCGTCAGAAGGGGCTTGACACCTGTGTGGGCTATGGGGTACTGATTTTTATTCTAACATTGTTATAAAGTAGGATTCCATGAAAGGGGAGGCACCAACTGATGAGCCTGGTTAAACTGTACGATACAACGCTGCGTGATGGAACGCAGGCTGAGGATATTTCGTTTCTGGTTGAGGATAAAATCAGGATTGCGCACAAGCTGGATGAGCTTGGCGTTCATTATATTGAAGGAGGCTGGCCCGGCAGCAACCCCAAGGATGTCGCGTTCTTTAAGGACATCAAAAAGGAAAAACTGCACCAGGCCAAGATTGCCGCCTTTGGCTCTACCCGCCGCGCAAAAACCACTCCGGCCAATGACCATAATATCAAGACCCTGATTGCTGCAGAGCCGGATGTCATTACCATCTTCGGCAAGACCTGGGACTTCCATGTGCGTGAAGCGCTGCGAATATCGCTGGAGGAAAATCTTGAACTGATCAACGATTCTCTGGTTTTTTTGAAGCAGAACGTGGCGGAGGTTTTCTACGATGCCGAGCATTTCTTTGACGGTTACAAGGCCAATCCCGAGTATGCCATCAAGACCTTGAAGGCTGCGGAAGATGCCGGGGTTGATTGCATCATTCTGTGTGATACCAACGGCGGTTCAATGCCTTATGAAGTGGCTGATATTATCGCGAAGGTCAGGAAGCAGATCAAGACGCCGCTTGGAATTCACACCCATAACGACGGTGAGTGTGCGGTTGCCAATTCAATTGTGGCGGTCGACCAGGGTATTGTGCAGGTACAGGGGACTATCAACGGCTTTGGCGAGCGCTGTGGCAATGCCAACCTCTGCTCCATCATCCCTGCCATTAAGCTTAAGCTTAAAAAGGACTGTATCAGTGATGAGCAACTGCGTCATCTACGTGAAGTCTCAAACTATATCTTTGAGTTGGCCAACCTTTCTCCTGACAAACACCTGGCCTACGTGGGCAAGTCTGCCTTCGCCCATAAAGGCGGGGTGCATGTCAGTGCCATCCAGCGTCATCCTGAAACCTACGAACATATCCGCCCAGAGCTTGTCGGCAACAGCACCCGGGTACTGGTCTCTGACCTGTCCGGCAAGTCCAACATCCTGGCCAAGGCAGAAGAATTCCAGATCAACCTGGATAGCAAAGATCCGGTTACCCAAGAAATCCTTGAGGAGATCAAGGAGATGGAGAATCGCGGCTTCCAGTTTGAAGGAGCCGAGGCCTCCTTTGAGTTGATGATGAAAAAGGCCTTGGGTACCCATAAGAAGTTTTTCCAGGTTATGGGTTTCAGAGTGATTGATGAAAAACGGACCGACGACCAGAAGCCAACCTCAGAAGCAACCGTCATGATCAAAGTGGGCGGCAAGATCGAGCATACTGCGGCTGAGGGGCATGGACCGGTCAATGCGCTGGATAATGCCTTGCGCAAAGCCCTGGAAAAGTTTTACCCCAAGCTGAAAGAGGTCAAGCTGCATGACTATAAGGTTCGGGTGCTGCCGGCCGGTCAGGGGACTGCATCGTCCATCCGGGTTCTGATTGAGCTGGGTGATAAAACCAGCCGCTGGGGTACGGTCGGGGTGTCTGACAATATTATTGATGCCTCGTACCAGGCCTTGATTGATGGCATAGACTTCAAGTTGCACCATGAGGAGTCGGTATAATTATTTGTATCTCCAACGTGGCGCCATTACCCTGATTGCAGCGGTAATGGCGCTGATGTTATGTGCCCAGGGCCGTCAGGCCGGAAACGATTCCGGTCTGACGGCCCTTTCTGCTGGACAGTCCGGCAGCATTGTGGTGCAGGTTTCCGGAGATGTTGCCCATCCGGGGATATATCGGGTTGATGGCAAAAAAATGACGATTGACGCCATAATTATGGCGGTTCCGCTGTGTGCCGTGCTCCTGGTTCCTTCTGATGATCTGCTCTCAATGCCCATTCAGACTGGTAAAGTAATTCATCTGGTATGCAAAACCAGAGAAAATAGGGGGTTAGTCAGTGTATCAAGCATGAAAGCCAGTCAACTCCTGACACTCGGCCTGCCACTTGACCTGACTACGATGTCCCAGGCAGATTTTGAGTTACTCCCCGGGATTGGACCGGCCCTGGCGTACCGTATTGTTGAATTTCGTCAAAAAAATGGCGATTCTTTAATGTTTGATGATCTGCTTCAGGTGGACGGGATAGGTGAAAAGAAGTTGAAGCAGCTTTATCCCTATTTTAACCATTCAATATCAAAATAGAATTTCGTTTTGTTAATATAAAACCGGATAACATCTCTCCTGTTGGCACACAAGGTGTATAGAACATCTCCACCTGCTGATTTTGATGTGTAACCTATACAGTTGAAGGAGGGAATGTCATGAAATGTCCACGTTGCCAGGGTCGCATGTTCGCCGAAAAATTCTATGACTTTGTACGTTCCTTTAATGCGTGGAAGTGCAGTTGCTGTGGTGAATTGGTTGATTCGACCATCCTGCAGAACAGGGTTCGGAGCAGCAGCACGTTTCTTGGCTGACCCAAACTGAAATAGGTAGCCTGATGATACCAGGGGGGATCCAGATAAGGATCCCCCTTTTTGTTTGACATGTCATTGTGGTATCCGTACATTTCCTGCAATTACAACTGATAGAGGAGACCGTTTGATGCCAAGAGAAGGACGGGGACTGTCAGACCTGCGCCCCATAACAATGACACGTCACTTTATCAAGCATCCTGAAGGTGCTGTGCTGGTTGAGTTTGGCGATACCCGTGTGATTTGCACGGCCTCAGTGGAAGAGTCGGTTCCACCGTTTTTGCGTGGTAAAGGTACCGGTTGGGTTACCGCTGAATACTCCATGTTGCCCCGTGCAACCCATACCCGCTCTTCCCGTGAGGCTGCCAAGGGCAAGCAGAGTGGCCGCACCCTTGAAATTCAACGTCTGATCGGACGTTCACTGCGGGCTGTAACCGACATGGCCAAGCTTGGCGAGCGCACCATTTATCTGGATTGCGATGTGATTCAGGCTGATGGCGGTACCCGTACCGCTTCAATTACCGGTGCCTATGTGGCTCTGGTTGATGCGGTTTCTTCGCTACTTGCCCAGGGTAAGATTGCCGAGAACCCCCTGAAAGAGGCCGTTGCCGCGGTCAGTGTGGGGATCGTTGACAGTCAGGCCGTGCTTGATCTTGACTATCAGGAGGACTCCAGCGCCGAAGTGGATATGAACTTTGTCATGACCTCATCCGGTCGTTTTGTGGAGGTGCAGGGTACTGCCGAGGCTGAGCCGTTTACCCTGGAGCAGATGGATGCCATGCGTACCCTGGCCATGGCAGGCATTAACCAGCTGTTTGCGCATCAGCAAGAGGCCTTGGCACGATGATGCAGTTGCTGGTTGCCACCCGGAATCGGGGCAAGATCAAGGAGATCAAGGCTCTGCTGGACGGTCTGGTGGAAGAGGTTATCTGTGCTGCTGATCTGCCGGACCTGCCGGAAACGGTTGAAGATGGTGCCACCTTTGCTGAAAATGCCCTGAAAAAGGCCCGCGAAGCCAGCAAGGCAACCGGGCTTGCCGTTCTGGCAGATGACTCGGGACTGGTGGTGGATGGCCTTAACGGCCGCCCCGGTGTCTACTCTGCCCGCTTTGCAGGAGCTGATGCAACTGACACTGCCAATAACCTCAAGCTGTTGCAGGAAATAGCCGGTCTGTCTCAACCTGAGCGCAGTGCTGCCTTTGTCTGCAGTATGGCCTATGTCAGCCCGGATGGTGTTGAACGACTGTTTGAAGGTAGAGTGGCAGGAACGATTATTGATCAGCCCAGGGGAGAGCACGGTTTTGGCTATGATCCGCTTTTTCTGGTTAATGGGTATCAGCAGACCATGGCAGAACTCCCGCTTGAGGAGAAAAACCGGATCAGCCACCGCGGCCAGGCCCTGCAGGCCTTTAAAAACTTCCTTGGCGGCGTATAGATGACAGCCTATCTGCTCAGACGTATAGCCATGCTGGTGCCGTTGATGCTGGGGATTACCCTGATCACCTTTACGGTAATCCATCTGGCGCCGGGGGAACCGGTGGATATGCAGATGGCCATGAATCCAAAGGTAGGCAAAGAGGCCAGAGAACGGCTGACCAAGTTCTATGGCCTGGATAAACCGCTCCCTGAACAGTACTTCACCTGGTTGGGCAGGCTTGCCCGTCTTGATCTGGGCCGTTCCTTTTCCAGTGACAACCGGCCGGTGCTGGACAAGATCAAGGAACGCCTGCCGATTACCCTTTCGCTCAATCTGGTGGCCCTGATAATTGAGTTTGGTCTTGCCATTCCGATCGGGGTGCTGGCTGCGGTAAAAAGGGATACAATTCTTGACAAGGGGATCACCGTTGTTGTGTTTCTGGGATTCGCGGTACCCACCTTCTGGTTGGCCCTGCTGCTCATGTATTTTTTTGGCGTCAAACTGAACTGGCTGCCGATCTCCGGCCTGCATACGCTGGGGTATGAATCATACAGCTGGCTTGGACGGCTCTGGGATCTTACCAAACATCTTGTCCTGCCGATCTGTGTGGCTTCATTCGGTTCCTTTGCCGGTGTTTCACGTTACATGCGTTCAGCCATGCTGCAGGTGATAGGTCAGGACTATATCACCACAGCACGGGCCAAGGGGCTGTCTGAGCGGGTTGTCATCTGGAAACATGCCTTGCGCAATGCCCTCCTGCCGCTGATCACCCTGCTGGGGTTTTCCATTCCGGGACTGATCGGTGGCAGTGTCATATTTGAAACCATCTTTGCCATCCCCGGCATGGGGCAGCTTTTCTATCAGGGGGTTATGTCGCGGGACTATCCGGTGGTAATGGGTATACTGGTCATTGGTGCTTTTCTGACCCTGCTGGGCAACCTGATAGCCGATATCAGCTATGCGCTGGCAGATCCGCGAATCAGACAACAATGACGGCATTCAAGACCTCATTCATCGCAGCAGTTTTCTGGCCGCGCCTCAAACGTAACCGGATGGCCATGGGGGGGCTGCTGGTAGTGCTGCTGCTGTTTGTAATCTCGTTTTTAGCCCCTTTTCTGACCCCTTATGATCCCTCTGCAATCAATGCCTGGGATGTCTTGCAGCCCCCTTCCTGGAACCACTGGTTCGGCACTGATGAGCTGGGTCGTGATGTGCTGACCCGGGTTCTGTACGGGGCCAGGATTTCGCTGAAGGTCGGTTTTGTGGCCATTGGCATTGCGGTACTGCTCGGTTCGGCAGTGGGGCTGGTCGCCGGGTATTATGGCGGCTGGGTGGACAGCCTGTTGATGCGCTGTGTTGATATCATGCTCTGCTTCCCCTCATTCTTTCTGATCCTTGCGGTTATCGCGTTTTTGAACCCCTCGATCTGGATCATCATGGCCGTGATCGGTCTGACCGGTTGGATGGGGGTGGCCCGTCTGGTGCGGGCCGAGGTCCTGACGATTCGAGAGATGGACTACATCCTGGCTGCCCGCTGCATCGGCTGTTCCGACCTGCGGATTATCCTGCGCCATATCCTGCCTAACGCCCTGTCACCGGTGTTGGTGGCAGCCACCCTGGGGGTTGCCGGGGCGATTCTGACTGAGTCTGCACTCTCATTTCTGGGAATCGGGGTCCAGCCTCCTACCCCCAGTTGGGGTAACATTTTGACTTCGGGGAAAGACTATATCGAGTTTGCCTGGTGGCTTTCCCTGTTTCCCGGTCAGGCAATCCTGATTACGGTACTTGCCTATAACCTGCTGGGGGAGGGGATCCGTGATGCCCTTGACCCGCGTACTTCCCGCTAAAGGTCTTCTTTACCATGCCAGATCAACAACCACAGATCGTATTTGTACATGATGATTTTGAGTGTGAAACACTTGAGGATGAATTGCGTGTGGATGAACGGTGCCGCACCTTGTTGCAACAGTTCTACTCCCACTTGCAACTTAGTGGGCTAACACCTGAAAAAGCTTCGGAACTGGCATATGGTGCCGATTACTATGTGCGGGATTACCTGATCGATTTTTCACAGCAGAATCTGGCACGGCCGCAGGCAGGGCTGGTTAAGCGATTTGCGGCTACCTGGTATATCACCCGCACACTTGAACCGGACATGACGGTATTGGACCGCTATCTGGATGCCATTGAAGCATTCTACCGTTTTTTGCGAGACCGGCATCTGATCAGCGCTGAAGAGCTGCAACTGATCGAAGCCGAGCTTGACCTGAGAGACTATTACCATGACCGTATCCGGCAGTTTCTTGCGTTGAAGGGAGACGGCTACGATGCCTGGGAGCGGGAATGCCCGCTGCAGGGAGGTAAAGGTACGGTATGAAACCACTTATCATCACCGTGTTAGGCCAGAATCATCAGCGCAAGGATTGGATTTTTGATTTTGAAGGGGCGCCGTTTGCTGACTTTGTCGCAGGACTTACTGCAGATCTGGAACCGCTCGGAGTTGGTGTCAGGCTGGTCTTTAACACAGATATCACCATCACCATCAACAGCTATGCCGATCTGCTAAACTGTATCAAGATCTCATCACCACAGGATAATCATCACAACCACTGTGTCGGTCATCTGATTAGCAAAAGTGAACGCCTGGATATCATGGAGGATATTGCACGGGCTGTTCGCAGGGTTGCCTTTGCGCCGGAAACCGTGGCCCCGGATGTCGAGTTCAGAAAAGTATGCCACAATTGTGGCTGCGGATGTTAGGAGCTAAACCGTGCCAATGAGCCAACAACTACGTGATTTTAATGCTGTGGCGTCACGATGGGATCAGGAGCCCCGCCGTGTCCTGCTGGCCTCTGCCGTCAGTGAGGCAATCATCAGGAATGCGAGGCCGAATCAGACGATGCGGGTGCTTGATTTTGGTGCCGGCACCGGTCTGGTGACACTTGCCCTTGCACCGCTGGTGCAGGAGATGGTGGCAGCAGACAGTTCTCAAGGGATGCTTGAACAGTTAGGTGCAAAACTGGCTGATGCCGGCATAACAAACGTCCTCCCGTTTCAACTTGAGCATGCCGGGCCGGTTACCCTGCCGGGTCCATTTGATCTGATTGTCAGCAGTATGACCATGCACCATATTGCCGACCCGGGCACGCTGTTTGAAGTCTTCCACGCGGCCATGCGCAGTGGCGGACAACTCTGTATTGCAGACCTGGAGTCGGAAGACGGCAGTTTCCATGATGATCCAACCGGCATATATCACAATGGTTTCAGTGTTGCTGAGATGGAAGGCTATTTCAGAAATGCCGGATTTGCAAATGTCAGGACGATCCAGGTTATGTCGGTCAAGAAGGGCAGGGAGGGAGCCATCAGGGAGTACCCCGTTAATTTAACGCTTGGAGTGGCATAATTTTCCTGGGATTGATTGACATATTGACTAATTTAACTTAGAAATAACATAAATTTACAATTATAGGTTAGTTCTCCCAGGAGGGATGCATGTCCCAGGTAGCATTGCCTGAAACAGTCAGGAAATTACTGGCTTCTCAACCGATCGAGCTGCCGATCTTCCATCCAGTGGCGCTGAAGCTGCAGCGTATGCTGTCAGACTATGACTTTACCGTTGATGAAGTGGCCCAGGTGGCGAACGAAGATCAGTCGCTGGCCAGTCAGATGCTGAAGATGGCCAACTCGCCGATGTACATGGGGCGTACCAAGGTCGCCACCATCAAAGAAGCAGTAATCCGACTTGGTGCCCAGCAGGTGATCAATATAGCCATTGCCGCTTCGCAGGCCTCTGCCCATGCCTCTGAAAATCCGGCTTTGGATGCCTACATGAAAGAACTCTGGCTGCACAGCCACGGTTCAGCCCTGGGAGCCCGCTGGCTGGCACACAACTGCGGTATGCGCGGCATCGCAGATGAGATCTATCTGGCTGCCCTGCTGCATGATGTGGGCAAGCTCTACCTGCTCAAGGCAATTGAGCGTCTGGTCAAGGCAGGTGTCATCAGTTCCATGTTTGATGACGACCTGATCATGGAAATCTTTGATGCGATGCATGTCGAGCAGGGCTACCGTCTGATGCAACACTGGAATTTCCCCTCCATGTATTGCGATGTCATCAGGGATCATCATCTTGAAGAGTGGGATCCGGTCAATAAAATGCTGGCCATTGTTCGCTTTGTTAACCTCACCTGCCACAGGGTTGGACTGGGGTTGATAAAAGAACCGGATCTGGCCCTGCAGCTGACCCTGGAGGCGGAGGTGCTTGATATTGGTGAGCTGCAGATTGCAGAGCTTGAGTCACTTCTGATTGAGACACGCGAGACAGAGTTTTAGCCAGTAGCTGTACATGGATTATTACTTTAAAGCCCCTTCTGTTGTATGCAGAAGGGGCTTTTTTGATTGTCATGACGTGTGTGGACCCTGCTGATAGTTTGTTGAAAACCTTAAAAAGGAGACGGTTATGGCAAGCAACGATCCAACGATGTCCGGTGCGGTAACACGGCGGGATTTTGTGAAATATTCAGCCGGAACGGTTGCCTGCATGTATCTGACGACGCTGCATATCGGATGCAGCAGCAGCACGGAACAGGTTGTCCAATGGCCGATCTCGAACACGGTCTATACAACTGCAGAACATCAGATACTCCCGGTTCCGGTGGCGGCAGGCGCTCCACTGATTGCCCCCAAAGAGCTGGCACGCTACAGCCAGTATAACTATAGCTCATGGACCGTCGGGCCGGGGCTGCCTTGGACGGTGTGGGAAACCATTGCCACCAAAGCACCGAATGCTGCGTTGCTGCTGTCGTTTTTTACCATAACCGACGTGCATATCGCAGACAAGGAATCGCCAGCCCAGCCGCTGTACTACGAATGGAGTAAGCCCGCAGGTTCAACAACGATGAATTCGTCGGCCTATTCACCGGTTATTCTGGCATCAACCCATCTGCTTGATGCTGCCGTTCAGACCATCAATGCACTACATAAAAAATCGCCGCTTGACTTCGGAATTTCCCTTGGCGACGCCTGTAACAACACCCAGTATAACGAGCTGAGGTGGTATATTGACGTGCTTGACGGCAAGGTTATCACCCCCAGTTCCGGCGACCATGCCGGAGCCGGATTTATTGATTATCAGAAACCGTTTAAGGCCTACGGACTCGACAGGTCAATTCCCTGGTATCAGGTGCTGGGGAATCATGATCAGTTCTGGATGGGGTCCTGTTATGAAAGCCCAATGTTTCAGGCCGCTCATATCTCCAGTACCATACTAACTACAAACAACTCGACGTCGCCATGTCAGAGCATGGGTACAGGTGATTTTTATTCGGGGGTAATTGATGGCTCTGATCCCCTGGGGCCGGTTATTTTCTCAGGACCCAAAACTGATTATGCAGTGCCACCGACTGTTACAGCCGACCCTGATCGCCGTTCGCTTTCAACCTCCGTGTCTTCAAGTCAAAACTGGGTCCGGGAGTTTTTTGCCACCACATCAACCCCGATGGGGCATGGCTTTAATCTGGTTGCAGCCAACCCGAATATTAACCTGGTTCCAGTCAGCGATAGAGCCAGCTTTGCCTGCTACAGCTTTGTGCCCAAGGCAAACATACCGATCAAGGTGATTGTGCTGGATGATACCTGCAAGGGGACTGGCCAGCCAAACTACGCCGGAGGCGCTCTTGACCAGATCCGCCTGGACTGGCTCAAAAGTGAGCTGCAGGCCGGTCAGGACAATAACCAGTTGATGATCATTGCCGCCCATATTCCGTTTAACGTGTACACAAATCTGGTGACTGATCCATCCCAGGTTGCCTTAAATCCTGAACGTATGCATCTGTTTCTCCCGGTCCCCTTTTCCGTTGTTAATGATTATCCAACATCAAGTGGCACTCCTCAATCACTGCTTGACATACTTCAGGGCTATCCGAACCTGATCATGTGGATTGCCGGGCACCGCCATATGAACACCGTCACGCCGCAGATTCACCCCACTGATCCAACCCGCAGCTTCTGGGAGGTCGAGACCTCATCACTGCGGGATTTTCCGCAGCAGTTCCGTACCTTCAGGATCTACCGCAATACCAACAACACCGTCTCAATTATTATTACCAATGTTGATCCTGCGGTATCAACTGCATCTCCGGCAACAACCTCGCGGGGTAACGCCATTGCCACGGCGCGGATCACCGGAAATGTTCCGATGAGTGATACAACCTCTCACTCGATAAATGCAGAACTGGTGGTACAATTGACGCCAACAATGCAGTCAGTCATCGCCAACGCAGGCACACCGGTATAAATGTAGGGACAGAGGGTGCTGAGAGTATCAGACGGACATTCAGCCAAAGATGATGTGAAAGGAAAAACTTGCTGCCCCCTCCAGGCAGCTATGGTTTGTAAGTGCCCTGAGTAGACAGGCTATAGGTGGATCATTGTTTGAGGCCTTAGCCCTGTAACGGAGAGAGGTCTTTGCCTGTAGCTGAAACGTCACCAAGGGGCCTGGCCACTGCATAGGAGAATGATGGTCACCGACTTTCGTCCAATCGGAAAAGATTGCAATACTTCAGATTGAATCTTTCAAAGTTGTGTCACGTTACTGCGGTTTTGATGAAGACAGGGGTAACCATATGCCTGTTGTTCTGAGTTCCAGCTATTTGGGAGTAGTCTTCCGGAATCCATTTGTGCTGGCCTCGGCCCCACCCACTGCCACCGCTGACATGGTGCGGCGTGCCTTTGAAGCAGGGTGGGGCGGGGCCGTGATCAAGACCCTGATTCGTGAACCGGTACACAACCTGCCCAACCGTTTTGCTGCAATCAGGCATGGTAATCGGATCACCGGTTTTGAAAACCTGGAACTGCTGAGTGAACAGACACCGGATGAGTGGTATCGGGCCATCCGGTGCATCAAGGCTGATTTTCCCGATTGTCCGATCATCGGCAGTATTATGGGGGCTGCCAATTCACCGGATGAGTGGCTCTCCCTTGCCCTGGGCTGTCAGGATGCCGGGGCAGACCTGCTGGAGCTGAATTTTTCCTGCCCCCACGGTTACCCGGAACGGGGCCGTGGGGCGGCCATCGGCCAGAATCCGGACTATGCGGCACAGATCACCCGTTGGTTAACAGGCAGCAAAGAGATCAGCATTCCGGTGATTCCCAAACTGACTGCCGCTGTAGCCAACATCCAGCATATTGCAGAAGAGCTGGCCCTGGCCGGTGCTCACGGGTTCTGTGCCATCAATACCATTCCCTCATTCTTTGGCTTTGATCTGAGCACCTTGCGGCCAAAACCTGATATCGGCGGTAAAACCAGCTATGGCGGTTATTCCGGTCCGGGTATCAAGCCGATTGCCCTGCGGGCGGTCAGTGAACTCTGTCAGTCACCCGGTTTGCCGGTCATGGCCAGCGGTGGAATAGCAAACGGCTTTGACGCCGTGGAGTTCATGCTCTTGGGCGCCCCTGTCGTGCAGGTGGCCACCGAAGTAATGCTCCGCGGTTTTGGCGTAATTGACAGGATGCAACAGGAACTGCGGGAGTTCATGACATGGCATGATTTTACCGCTCCGGTTGATTTTGTCGGGCTCTGTCGAGATGCGGCCACCAGTTTCAAAAAGTTGCCTGCTGGCACGATGGTTCCTCCAAGACTGCTGGCTGATCGTTGCACTCACTGCGGCGCCTGCTTTACCGCCTGCCGTGACGGAGGTTACCAGGCCATCAGCTGGAACAAAGGGCTGCCGCAGATTGATCCGGCTGTCTGCAAGAGCTGTTCACTCTGCAGCCATGTCTGCCCGGCCGGGGCGTTGCAGATGCAGAGTTGCTGCAGTTAGATAACACTGCTGCAAGCGGGAGTGCAATGCGGCCATGCACTGCGAACCCGCTTTCAGATTGACAGTTGCTAGGCTGGTGCTACCATTTACACACAACAGCCCGGCAGTAGATCCCAATAACTGCTTGCGCCGATTTTGCCAGATCCCCTGAAAACTTCATGAGGAATGCGGCTGGTTTTGCACCTGACCGGCAGACACTATGACCATCTTACCCCACTCACAACGCAATCACACCGGATGGCCCTGGTTGAGGCAGATCAGCGCACTGCTGCTGTTTGTGCTCTGCTCAGCCCCCTGGTTTCCTGCCGGCGCCGCTGAAGCTGTCCTGAAGAAGGCCTCCCTGATGCCGCTCTGGAGCCCCCAGGCCCAGTTTGCCGGGTATTATGTGGCCCTTGACAAAGGGATCTATGCCCGCCACGGCATTGACCTGAAGATCCTCAAGGCCGGGCCGGGCTATTCTCCTGCACAAACCCTGCAGGAGGGTAAGGCGGATTTTGCCGTGCTCTGGTTGACAACGGCTCTGCAACGCCGCTCTGCCGGTGTCAAACTGGTGAACCTGGCGCAGATCATTCAACGGTCCTCAATGATGCTGATCGCTAAAAAATCCAGCGGTATTAAAACTGTTAAGGATATGAGCGGCAGGAAGGTGGGGATGTGGGGCGGAGAGTTGTCAATACCGCCGCGCGCCCTGCTTGACAGGTACGGGGTCAAGGTGCGGGAGGTTCCCCAGTCCCACACGATAAACCTCTTTCTGCGTGGTGGCATCGATCTGACTTCTGCCATGTGGTACAACGAATATCATGTGATGCTCAATGCAGGGCTTGATCCCGATGAATTGCAGCTCTTCCCGCTCCATGAACTGGGGATGCAGTACCCGGAAGACGGGATCTACACACTGGAAAAAACATTGCATAATGATCCGGCACTGGCACGGGCCTTTGTGGCGGCATCGCTGGAGGGATGGCGTTACGCCTTTGCCCATCCGGATGAGACGCTGGATATTGTCATCAAATATATGCGTGAGGCTCAGGTGCCGGCCAACCGGGTTCATCAGAAATGGATGCTTGAGCGGATGCAGGACCTGATCATGTATGACGTACCGCAGGGACTGCCCGGTCAGCTTAAACAGCAGGATTATGAGGGGGTTGGTCGCGCCCTGCGTGCAACTGGTCTGATCCGGAGCTACCCCGACTATGCCACCTTCAGCGGGAGGTCCAATGCCCGGTAAAAGCAGCATTGTCGTCAGGTTGGTGTTCGTGATCACGCTCTGCTGCTCATCTATCTTTGCCGCAGCACTCGGCTATAACTATTACCGTTCCCGGCAGATACTTGAACAGGAGCTGGAAAACAACGCACGCAACCTAGCCATGTCACTGGTGCACCGGGTGGAGACAGAGCTTGTTGCGGTGGCCAAGGTGACGGAAGGGGTGGCCCGTTCACTGGAGACCGGTCGCTATAGCGAGCAGGAACTGCTGGCGCTGATCCGGGCAACGGTTGAGAAAAACCCCGAAATATACGGATCTACCGTGGCCTTTGAGCCCTACGCCTTTAGCAGATCTACCCGCCTGTATGCTCCCTATTTTTACCGTGAAAAGGGATCGATTGCCTTCAGTCGCCTGGAAAAGGCCTACCAGCATGTGCCGTACCTCTACTGGGACTGGTACCAGATCCCGCGGGAACTGGGCAAACGTGAATGGAGCGAACCGTATTTTGATGAAGGGGCCGGCAATATTTCCATGTCCACCTGTTCGGTGCCCTTCTACGATGCGGCCAACGGGACAAGGCGGCTCAAGGGGGTTGTGACGGCTGATATCTCACTGGACTCCCTGACGAAGCTTATTTCCTCTACCAGGATACTCAAGACCGGCTATGCCGCGCTTCTTTCCCGTAACGGGATGCTGCTTGCCCATCCGTTGAAGGATGCGGTCATGAATGAGACCTTCTTCAGCATTGCCGAGGAACGCAAGGATCCGTCACTGCGGGAACTGGGCAAAAAGATGATCAGGGGCGAGTCCGGGTTCATACTCTACACGAGTCTGGTGGGGGTCAGGAGCTGGATGTACTACACACCGATCAGATCGACCGGATGGACGCTTGCCGTGGTGTTTCCCGAGGTGGAGCTGCTGGAAAATGTCAGACGGTTGAGCATGACCATGGCCGCCATGGGGCTTGTCGGTATCCTCGTTCTGACTGCGGCAGTGGTTTCAATTGCCAGTTCCATCACAAAACCGCTGCGTTCGCTGGCTGCAGCAACCCACGTGCTGGCATCAGGAAACTTTGATCTGGATCTGCCGCCGATCCGCACGAAAGATGAAGTCGGTCTGCTCACCCATGACTTTCAGATGATGAAGGAGTCCCTCAAGGAGTACATCAGGGATCTGACAGAGACCACTGCTGCCAAAGAGCGGATTCAGAGTGAACTCAAGGTTGCCACCGATATCCAGGCCAGCCTGCTTCCCCGTCTGTTTCCCGCGTTCCCGGACCGTCCTGAGTTCGATATCTTTGCCTCAATGGACCCGGCCAAAGAGGTTGGCGGGGATTTCTATGATTTCTTTTTTATTGATGAGCATAACCTCTGCTTCCTGATTGCTGATGTGGCTGGCAAGGGGGTACCTGCCGCCCTGTACATGATGGTGGCAAAGACCCTCCTGAAGTCTGAAGGTCAGCGGCTGGGGGAGCCTGACCAGATACTGGGATACGTGAACAACGTGCTTGCCAGCGACAATGACAGCTGTATGTTTGCTACGGTTTTTTGCGGCATTCTGGATGTCAGAACCGGCGAGGTCCGTTTTGCCAATGCGGGTCATAATCCGCCGCTGTTGATAGAGTCCCGGAGAATACGTTACCTGGACCTGAAACCGGGCTTTGTGCTGGGTCCCCTGCAGGATATGGCCTATACAGCCGAGCGCCTTATCCTGCAGCCGGGAGATACGCTGTTTATGTATACCGACGGCGTTACCGAGGCGACCAACAGTGCTGACGAGCTGTACGGGGAAGAACAGCTGCTGCAGGCCCTGCAACGTGTTCCCGATCAGGAGTTGACTGATATGGTGCATTATATTCGTGGCGAAATTACACGCCATGCCAATGGGGCTCCGCAATCCGACGACGTTACCATGATCGCCATAAAATATCGGGGAATGCAGGATGACAGGAAAGGGTGATGCATGAAAAAAGCTGTACATTTGGCACTTGTTCTTTTGGTGCTGAGTATTTTCTTTAGCGGTTGCAGCAAGAATGAAAAAAGTATAGCCGGTTTTGCCGATGCCCAAAATGCCAGGATCGGCGTGATGACAGGTTCAACCGGCGAGGCTGTTGCTGTCAAGCGGTTTCCCAAGGCCCAGGTCAAGAGTTTTGATGACATCATGGATGCTGTTGCTGCCATAAAATCAGGGCAGCTGGATGCGATCATCACCCTGTTTCCCGCTGCCCTGCAGGTCTCAAAAAAGAATCCTGAATTAAGAATCCTGCCGGAACCGCTTGATTTTGAAGATACCGCCATTGCCGTCAAAAAAGGCAATGATCAGCTGCTGGCAACGGTGGATCGGATTGTTGCTGCACTGAAAGCTGACGGCACGCTGGCGGATATGGAAAAACGGTGGTTGAAGCCTGATTTAAGCCCGTACCAAGAACGTGCCATTGTTCTTCCCAGGCAGGGTAATGCACTCAAAATAGGGGTGAGTGCCACCCGGGAACCGTTCAGTTTTGTGGATGACCACGGCAGGGTGTCTGGCTTTGACGGTGAGCTGGCCCGTATCATTGCTGCAAAACTTGAGAGGCCCGTTGAGTTTTCCAATATGAAGTTTATGGCATTGATTCCGGCCCTGCAGTCAGGCAAGGTTGATCTGATCATCAGCGGCATGACCGCAACCAATGAACGTAAAAAGACGGTCAATTTTACCCAACCCTATTTTGCCAATAAACAGGTCATGCTGGTCAGAAAGCCTGCTGCTGCCTTTCACCCCAAGTCCGAGCTGAACTCGATCAACAGCCTGAAAGGGAAGCGGATCTGCGTCCTGGCCGGTTCTGCCGGTGATGTGGCGGCCCGTAAAGCCTTTCCCGGTTCAGAGTTTCAAACCTTTACAGCATCAGCGGATGCTGCCCTGGCAATCAAGACCAATAAGGCCGATGCCTTTGTCTATGACAAAAGCGTGCTGTTGAATCTGGTTGAAAAGAACCCGGAGCTGATGATTCTTGATCAGGCGGTGGATAAACTGGAGGTGGCTGCAGCGGTCAGAAAGGATAATACGGCGCTGCTTGCAAGCATGAACAAGGCATTACAAGGCTTGAAACAGGAAGGTGAACTGCAGCGCCTGAGAACAAAATGGGTTGATACAAGATATGCCGTCACTCCGCAGTTACCGCCCGCCAAGGCTGTGCATACCAACGGTGTGCTGAGAATGGGAACCTGCGCCAACCTTGAACCGTTCTCGTTCCAGTCTAACGGCATCATCACCGGGCTTGATCGTGAGCTGAGCCAGCTGATCGGGGAGCGTCTCAATAAAGAAATCGAGATCGTTGATATGAACTTTGAAGCCCTGATTCCAGCGCTGCAATCAGGCAAGATTGACTTTGCACTTTCCAATTTCAACGTGACAGAAGAACGGAAAAAGCTGGTCAGTTTTTCTGTTCCCTATATTACAAATGATATATCGGTGCTGGTCAGAAAGACCGGCGCGTCTGCGACAACAGCCGTTCCTTCCTTCCTCAGCGGTCTTGTCACCAGTTTTCAGAGCAACATCATCATGGAGCGGCGTTATCTGCTGATCCTGGACGGCCTCAAGACCACCGTGATCATCTCGGTCTTTGCCACCCTCTTCGGTACCCTGCTGGGGGCGCTGATCTGCTTCATGCGGATGGCAAAGAGCCGTCTGCTCTCTGCTCCTGCCAGGCTCTACATCGCCATCCTGCGGGGCACACCGGTACTGGTGCTGTTGATGCTGATCTTCTATGTCGTCTTTGCCTCAGTCAACATCAACCCGGTCATTGTGGCGGTGATCGCCTTTGGCATGAACTTCGGCGCCTACACCGCCGAGATCTTCAGGACCGGCATCGAAGGGGTGGAAAAGGGACAGACCGAGGCAGGTATTTCACTGGGATTCACCAGGACCAGTACCTTCTTCCAGATCGTACTGCCCCAGATGGTGCGGCGGATCCTGCCGGTCTACAAGGGGGAGTTCATCTCCCTGGTCAAGATGACCTCCATTGTGGGCTACATCGCCGTACAGGATCTGACCAAGGCCAGCGACATCATCCGCAGCCGCACCTTTGACGCCTTCTTTCCCCTGGTCATGGTGGCCATCCTCTACTTCCTGATCTCATGGACACTGATGCAATCCCTTGAGTACCTGGAACGGATCACCGATCCCAAATACAAAAAGAGAAAGGCAGGCAGGGCATGATCAGGGTCGCACACCTCTCAAAGACCTACGGTGAGGTCACCGTACTGAAAGATATCTCCCTCAGCGTTGCCAAGGGAGAAGTCATCTCCATCATCGGACCGTCCGGCACCGGCAAATCCACCTTCCTGCGCTGCCTCAATCTGCTGGAACAACCCAGCGGCGGCTCAATCGCCGTGGACGGGATCGACCTGCTGGACAGAAAGAGCGACATTCCCAGGATCCGGCAGCGGATGAACATGGTCTTTCAATCCTTCAACCTCTTCTCCCACCTGACCGCCCTGGAAAACCTGACCATCGGCCCGATTAAACTGCTGGGCATGCCAAAAGGCGAGGCAGAACAGAAGGCCCTGGAGATCCTCAAACTGGTGGGGCTGGCTGAAAAGGCCGACAGTTTTCCCGATGAACTGTCCGGTGGTCAGAAACAGCGGGTGGCGATTGCCCGCTGCCTGGCCATGAATCCGGAGATCATCCTGTTTGACGAACCGACTTCGGCCCTTGACCCCACCATGGTCAGCGAGGTACTGGCGGTCATCCGGCGGCTGGCCAAAGACGGCATGACCATGCTGATCGTCACCCATGAGATGGACTTTGCCCGTGATGTCTCCAGCCGGGTACTCTACATGGACGAAGGCCTGATCTATGAAGAAGGCACTCCGCAGCAGATCTTTGAAAACCCGCAGCAGGAAAAGACCAGGGCCTTTATCAACCGGATCCGCAGCTTCAGCTACGGCATCAGCTCAGCTGACTATGACCTGTATGCCATGAACGCGGAGATCGAGATCTTCTGCGAGCGGCAGATCCTGCCCAGAAAGACCCGGCACAACCTGCTGCTGCTGGTGGAGGAACTGCTGCAGATCCATGCCCCGCTGCTGGCCACGACCCCCCTTGACCTGACCATCGCCTATTCTGAAAAGAAGGAGAGCCTGGAGATCATCCTGGAGAACCGGGGGGAGGCAATCAACCTGCTGGATAAAGACCGCCTGCCCGATGAGCTGGGACTGAACATCATCACCCACCTGGCAGAGCAGATCGACTACCAGCGCAACAACGGCATCAACAGGGTGACGGTGCTGATGAAGAGGGGGTAACCCCCGTGATGGGGGCGGGCTGTGATCCGTACACTGTGCAAAGGCTCAACAGGCAGGATGGTTACTGTCTGTTGAGCCTTTTGTGTGCTGCTGTTACAGAGGCTTAATGGTGCTGCAGACGTCGCAGGATGGCATACACGGTTTCCACCTGCTCGGCTGCTCCAATTGCGTTGGCAATCTTTTCTGGTGAGGTTTCATCAGGATGAGCAGCCAAAAATGCCTGCACCTTCTTCTGGAGCGTGATCACGGCTCCTGCAGCTTTTTTGCCTGCCTCTACACCCGGCTGGTGGTAGGCATTGATATTGACCAATGAGGCGTACAGCCCGACAGTCCGTTCAAACAGGGCGATCAGGGCACCTATGGTGGCAGCATCAATCTGCTCAACCGTGATGGTCAGAGACTCGCGTCCCTTCTCAGACAGGGCCTGTCTGGTGCCGTACAGGAAGCCAAACAGAAAATCGCCGCTGGTCACCCCTTCCTCAACCTGCATGGAGCCACCCTGGCGGTCCTGCAACACCTCGATGAAGGTTACAAAGAAGTTGTGCACCCCTTCACGCAACTGCTGCACATAGGCATGCTGGTCAGTGGAGCCTTTGTTGCCGTAGACCGTTAACCCCTGGCAGACCGGTTTGCCGCTCAGGTCCAGCTCCTTGCCAATGGATTCCATGATCAGTTGCTGCAGATAGCGGGAGAAGAGCAGCAGGCGATCCTTGTACGGCAGCATCACCATATCTTTGTTTCCGCAGCCATCCGTGGCGTGGTGCCACATCAAGGCCATCAGGGCCGCCGGGTTAAAGGTGGTAATCCTGCTGCGGGTGATCTGGTCGCAGACCTGGGCACCTTTCAGTAGTGCCCTGATATCCAGCCCCTGCAGGGCAGCAGGCACAAGCCCGACAGCCGAGGTAACCGAGGTGCGGCCGCCGACCCAGTCCCACATCGGAAAACGGGTGACCCAGCCTTCTGCCAGGGCCAGCTTGTCCAGCTCGCTGCCATCACCGGTAATGGCGATCGCCTGTTTGCTGAAATCCAGCCCGGACCGTTGCCAGGCTGCCTGCGCCTCCAACATGCCGTTGCGGGTCTCTTGGGTGGAACCGCTTTTGGAGATGACAATCACCAGACAGTCAGAGAGATCGCCGATCTGGCTGAAGACCCGATCCATGCCGTCCGGGTCAGTATTATCCAGAAAGAAGGGTGTCATCCTGTCTGAGCTGTTGCCCAGGGCATCAGCCACAAACTGGGGGCCCAGGGCAGAACCGCCAATCCCGATTATCAGCAGCTTTTTGAATACGCGATTACCTGGAGCTGTAATCTTGCCGGAGTGGATATCGCCGGTAAAAGCTGCAACCCGCTCAAGCGTGGATTCGATCTGCTGCTGGATCTCCGGTCTGGGGGCGAGGGCAGGGGTGCGTAACCAGTAATGACCCACCATACGCCCTTCATCCGGGTTGGCTATGCTGCCCTGTTCAAGGGCAAGCATGGCATCAAAGGCCTGCTGCATGGCAGGCTCCATCCGGTTCAGGAACTCGTCATCAAAGTTCATCCGGCTGATATCCAGCCAGAGACCGATCTCGGGGCAGTGGCAGAGATGTTGCTGAAAGCGGTTCCAGGTGTTTGTAGGCATCAGGTCTGCTCCTTCAGATAGGGATGATGCTGTACCTATACCACAGACAACCTGAAAATCCAGGTCAGCAGCCCCAAAAAGAAAGGGCGGGGATAAACCCGCCCTTTGAACATCTGTCAACTGGTACTTTAAGACTATTTCTTTATGTTATAGAAAACATTGTGTCCTTTGAACTCTGCAGTGGTGTCCAGTTCATCTTCAATCCGCAGCAGCTGGTTGTATTTGGCTACCCGGTCAGTACGGCAGAGTGAGCCGGTCTTGATCTGTCCGGCATTGACGGCCACAGCCAGGTCAGCCAGGGTGGTGTCCTCGGTTTCGCCGGAACGGTGCGAGATCACGGTGGTGTAACCGGCCCGCTTGGCCATCTCAATCGCTTCCAGGGTCTCGGTCAGGGTACCGATCTGGTTCAGCTTGATCAGGATTGAGTTGGCAATCCCTTTCTGGATACCTTCCTTGAGGATGGCGGGGTTGGTCACAAACAGGTCGTCGCCCACGATCTGGATCTTCTTGCCCAGGCGGTCGGTCATCAACTTCCAGCCATCCCAGTCATTTTCAGCCATGCCGTCTTCAATGGAGATGATCGGGTACTTGTTGACCAGGTTTTCGTAGAACGCAACCATCTCTTCCCGTGTTTTTTCCTTTTGAGGCTCGTTCTCCAGGGTGTAGGTCCCTTTTTCCTTGTCAAACAGTTCGGATGAGGCCACATCCAGGGCCAGCAGCACATCATCGCCCGGCTTGTAACCGGCCTTGACAATCGCCTCCATGATGACTTCCAGGGCCTCTTCATTGGACTTCAGGTTGGGGGCAAAGCCGCCCTCATCACCCACGGCAGTGTTGTAGCCCTTGGCCTTCAGTACCCCTTTCAGGGCGTGGAAGATCTCGGCTCCCATCCGCAGCGCCTCGGCAAAACAGCAGGCACCGGCCGGCATGATCATGAATTCCTGGATATCCACGTTGTTGTCGGCATGGGCGCCACCGTTGATGATGTTCATCATCGGCAACGGCAGTTCGCGGGCATTGGCGCCGCCAATATATTTGTAGAGCGGCAGGCCTGCCTCTTCAGCAGCAGCCTTGGCAACGGCCAGAGAAACCCCCAGGATGGCGTTGGCACCCAGGTTGCTCTTGGACTCGGTACCGTCCATTTCCAGCATGCGCTGGTCAATGCCCACCTGATCACTGGCTTCCATGCCGATCAGTTCATCAGCAATCCTGTTGTTGACGTTGTCAACCGCCTGCAGAACACCCTTGCCAAGATAGCGGCCTTTATCGCCATCACGCAGCTCCAGCGCCTCACGTTCACCGGTTGATGCACCGGAGGGCACGGCTGCCCGGCCAAAGGCGCCGGACTCAAGAAAAACCTCGCACTCAAGGGTTGGATTACCGCGGGAATCAAGGATCTCCCGTGCGTAGATATCAACGATTTCGCTCATCACTGCCTCCTCATGGAATTGGATCAAAAACCTCACTTTTATAGCAACTGGGTGAGGAAAAGAAAAGCATCAATACATAGCGCCCCGGCTATTTATCAGCTGAAGCTGTTGCGGTCTCTGCAGCAAGTTCATCGTAAACCGAGAGTGATTTGACTGTCGTGCTGATCCGGCCACCCAGAATCTCAAAATTTTTCAGTCGGGAGTTAAACAACTCGGTCTGGGTCTTGAGATTTCCGATGCTCTCAGTCAGAAAGCTCTTTTCCTGCTGGGCAGCTTCCTTTTTAAAGACCCCTTTAACCTTGTGCAGGTATTCATCGCCAGTTGCCAGGTAGTTGTTCAACCCAACCAGAAAGGCCTGGGCTCCGGAAGACAGGTCCGCAACGTTTTTAAGTTGCTGGTTCGCCTCAGACATGGCCTTCAGCAGGTCTACATCAGCCAGCGTATGGACATCTGCCAGAGACTTTGGATCAGGGGTGGCCGGGTCAAGCCTGGCTGCCAGAGTCAAGACCTGCTGAGATATCTGTAAATAGGTGTCAAGGGATTTTGAAGCCGTACCCAGGGTTTGGCTGAACTGGGCCACAAACTTTGAGAAAACTGCTGCCTGACCGGCATAGGGGATTGGCAGGAATCTGGTTATTGCTGCCGCTGCAGACCCAGCCTGGATATAGCGGTTGTAGGCGGCCAGATTGCTGTTCATCCAGGCGGCATAGCGTTCAAAATCGGCGATCAGTGCCCGTTGAGCCTTGATATCATCCATGACCTGATGGAATTTGGCCAGTTTGCGTTGCTGCAGCACGCTGAGGGTCAGGCAGCGGGGCAGTTCGCATTGGTGTGGCTTCGCGGATACCTCCATCCGGGGGATGGCCGGGACAACCGGCTGGGTGGCTGCTGGTGCATCTGCTGCAAATAACGACGTGATGAGTACCGTGGTGACTGATGCGGTTACTACAGTGATTCTGGTCATTTTAAGTGTTTCTTTGATCCTTGGGACTGTTTTTCTGAAGCCAGATACTCGGCCAGAAAGGCCTGTTTATAGGCCATGAAGCGGTTGTCTGCAATGGCCTGGCGGATCTCTGCCATCATCTGCAGGTAGAAGGTGACGTTATGAATGGCGGATAGCACGGCCGAAAGCACCTCGTTGGCGGCAAACAGATGGTGCAGATAGGCCCGGCTGAAATTCTGGCAGGTGTAGCAGCTGCAGGAGGGATCAACCGGGAAAAAATCCCGTTTGTAGTTTTTATTGGTGACCCTGATCTTGCCCCGACGGGTAAACAGGGTGGCACTGCGGGCGTAACGGGTCGGGATCACACAGTCAAACATATCCATGCCGCGCTCAACGCTTTCCAGTATGTCTTCAGGCAGGCCGACCCCCATCAGGTAGCGCGGTTTGTCCTCAGGCAGGTGCGGCGCGGTCCAGCCCACTACTTTTTTAAGCAGCTCCAGTCCTTCGCCCACGCTGACACCACCGATGGCATAGCCGGGCAGATCCAGCTTGCGCATCTCTTTGGCGCACATGATCCGCAGGTCTTCATACACGCTGCCCTGTACAATACCGAACAGGGCCTGGGTTTCTCGGTTGGTCCAGGCCTTCTGGCACTCCTTCAGCCAGCGGATCGTCTTCCGGGTGGACTGTTCAGCATAGGCCTTGTCGCAAGGGTAGGGGATGCACTCATCAAAGGCCATCATGATGTCTGAGCCGAGCTCCTGCTGGATACCGATCGCCTTGGCCGGATCAAGGTAGATCTCTTCGCCGGTCAGCTCATGCTTGAAAAAGACACCCTCTTCAGTGATCCGCTTCTTGGGCAGAGAAAAAACCTGGAACCCGCCGGAATCGGTCAGGATCGGCTTTTCCCAGGCCATGAACCTGTGCAGTCCACCGGCCTTTTTAACCAGCCCCTCACCGGGCTGCAGGTGCAGGTGATAGGTGTTGGAGAGGATGATCTGTGCCCCTGTCTCGTGAATCTGAGCCGGTGTCAGAGGTTTCATGGCCCCATGGGTGGCCACCGGCATGAAGATCGGAGTCTGAATCTCGCCATGGCTGGTCTGGAGGATGCCGAGCCGGGCGGCTGATTGAGCGTCTTTTTTTACGAGGGTAAAGTTCATAGTGTGCTTTCTTTGTTTCAGAGCCGGCTGTTATGAAAGCCGTAGGTTGTTTTGAACTATTCTGCAGTTTTCCACACTCTGGTCAAGCGATCCATGCCTGTTGTTGGAAATTGCGAAAAAACTGCAAAAAAATGTCACTCAATAAAAGCAAAAAGCGCCACAAGGCGAGCTGCTTGCCCATGCCGGTATACTGTTTCAGTCCCTCAAAACGGCCGCTTGAGCGGGTTGCTGAAAAAATATCAAGCTGGGCATGCTTTATGCTAAATTAGTGAAACTACATATCAGGATACACGATAATACTAAACCATTCGCGAGGATGGGACGGAAAGCCTACAGGGTCTCTCTGAGACAGCCGGGTCGCCGAAATATCTGCCATCAGATACGAACGCGTCCCGGTTTTTTTGTGCCGGGGCACTCAACGGTACCGGGCAGCAGATGCCCGAAGGGGGCTCCCAATGGCAGCTTGTCGCAGGTTGTTATGCATTGTAACCTTTCAACGTCTTGTTGCCGCAGTCGCCCTTATTGCCGTTCTTATCCCTCAAACAGTCTGTGCTGAACCGCTTCTGGTCTTTTTTAAAGATGACACAGGTAGCGCTATTTCCTGGCAGCAGACTCCCCAGAACAGACAGAAAACAGCCGCAACCGTGAGTCTGAATCAAAGCGGGGATCTGGTGGTGAAATACGGCTCCGTGCAGATGGTGTTTGCGTACTGCCCACCAGAAGACCCGCATACCCAACAGGACGTACCGCGTGTCAACATGGCATCGAGCCAGGAAGTCCCACCGATTAACGGGTTAAGCGTCAAATTGCATTTTGTCTTTTAGGTACTGCAATCCAGCCTGAGCCATTTCAGAAAACATTCTGCCGTCACCGAGGAATACTGCCGTACGGCCGGTACGGCAGCACACCGGTCTCCAGGATGGACCGGGATCTCTCTTTTACCCGCCACGCCGTGCCATGCCACATTGATCTAAAGCGCAAGCTTACCCTAATCGATGAATATCCTGCCACTGAGATGACAGGCTGCAAGGTGGCCTGGATGCTGTTCCTGCAGCGGAGGGCTTTGCTTTCGGCAGATCTCTTCAGCATAGGGACAACGGGGGTGGAAACGGCACCCCTCCGGCAGGTTGGCAGCAGATGGCACGTCATGGGAGCGCAGTGGCCGGCAGGATTTCCCGGAAACCTTGTGAATGCTGGGGATTGCAGTCAGCAGGGCCTGACTGTAGGGGTGACGGCAACGGGTAAACAGGTCACTGGCCGGTGCCAATTCAACCACAGCCCCCAGATACATAACCGCTATCCGGTCGCAGATATGGCGCAGTACTCCCAGATCGTGGCTGACCATCAGCAGGCTCAGGCCATGTTGTTGTTTGAGATCCTGCAGCAGATTAATGATCTGGGCCTGGATGGAAATATCAAGTGATGATACCGGTTCGTCGGCAATCAGCACGGCAGGTTTGGCAGCCAGGGCACGGGCAATGCCGATCCTTTGACGCTGACCCCCTGAAAATTCGTGGGGAAAACGGTCGTACTGGTCACCGGACAGGCCAACCTGTTCCATCAGGTTGACGCTGGTTTCCCGGACCCGGTTCACATCACACAGCTTATGGATCAGGAGCGGTTCAGCGATGGTATCACCGATCCGCATACGGGGGTTCAGGGATGAGAACGGGTCCTGAAATACCATCTGGACCGAACGACGGAACTGCCGGGCATCCGGCGCAGCAAGCTGTCTGATATCGTTGCCCTGAAAACTGACCACACCACTATCCGGTTGCAACAGCCCGGTGATCAGTTTGGCAAGGGTTGACTTGCCACAGCCCGATTCCCCGGCTATGCCAAGGGTTTCTCCGGCTGTAAGGCTCAGAGAGACGGTATCCACCGCCTTGAGCCGTAGTTTATTCCCCGCGCCAAGACCTGATCCTTTCAGATCAAAACTCTTGCTCACCCTATCTGCAGCCAGGACCGTTCGGTTCATAGGTAGTTCCAGCAGCGTACCTGGTGAGACAGGCCCATGTCACGTTGCTCTGGCATGACTGTGCAGCAATCCCTGGCATCCGGGCAGCGGGGCTTGAAGGGACAGCCGGTAATCTCGGCGGTCATGTCGGGAGGATGGCCGGCAATGGTCTTGAGCGGCCTGCCCGGTTCGGCATTTTCCGGCAGGGACGCCAGCAGCCCCCGGGTATAGGGGTGCAACGGCTGCGTCAAAAGCTCTGCGGTTTGAGCAGATTCGACAATCCGTCCGGCATACATGACATGCACCCGGTCGGCCCGTTCAGCCACAATACCCAGATCATGGGTAATCAGCAGTAATGCCAACCCCTTGTCCTGGCGCAACTGGTCAATCAGTTCAAGGATCTGGGCCTGAATGGTAACATCAAGGGCGGTGGTCGGCTCGTCGGCAATCAGAACATCGGGCGAACAGGCCAGGGCCATGGCGATCATGACCCGCTGACGCATCCCTCCGGAAAGCTGGTGCGGGTAATCCCTGATCCGCAGTTCAGGGCTGGGGATACCGACCTGATGCAACAGTTCGATTGCGTGCTGCCTGGCGCTCGGTACATCCATGGCACGGTGCAGCAGAAGCGGCTCCATCAACTGATCGCCGATTCGCAGGACCGGATTCAGGGAGGTCATCGGCTCCTGAAAGATCATGGCAATCCGGTTGCCGCGTAAAAGCCGCAGCTCGTCCTCTGGCAGTTCCAGCAGTTCACGGCCATCCAGCCGGATGGAACCGTGACTGATTTTACCGGAAGCAGGGATCAAGCCCATGATCGAGCGGGCGGTCATGCTTTTGCCGGAGCCTGATTCTCCCACCAGTGCCACGGTCTGGCCACGCTCAAGACTGAGGCTGGCACCATTCACGGCATGGACAGAACCGTGCTGGGTCGGTAGGATTGTTACCAGGTCGCTGATTTCAAGTAGTGCCATAGTGAGGCAGTTTACCTTGCTGCAACCGTCTATGTCAAACCTCGAAACAGGGTGGTTAGGTGCAGGGAAACTGTTTGACAGTAATCATGCTTTATGGTTCTATCTGACCCCTCTGGATTTATTCATGAAATATTTATATCTTCTCATCATAACCATAGGTTGTCTGCTGTCAGTCGCTTTTTCTGTAGAAATAGCCAGCGCCAAAGAACCATCTCAGTCAAGCGGGTTGATCCGGGTAGCTATTATCAAGGGTGCTGATTCCGTGACCATTGACGGCGATGGCGTGCTTGCGACTGATGCTTCCGGTAAACCCATTGTGCTTGACCTTCCCGTCACTGTGAGGAGTGAACGGGGCAGGATACTTGCCGGAAACAGCTCCAGTCAACTGGTGCGGCTTGCTGCAGGCGGTCTGATGCGGGTTAACGGCAAATCATACCGTGGTCAGATTGAGTTGTCGCTCCAGAGCAACGGTAAAATACTGGTGGTAAATGAACTGCCGCTTGAACAGTATCTGGTTGGCGTCATTACAAGTGAGATCTCCTCAACCTGGCCAATGGAATCAATCAAGACCCAGGCTGTGATTGCACGCACCTTTGCCGTGGCAAAGCGCAAGGAACGCAGCAAGGCCTATTACCACCTTGAATCAACCGTTATGGACCAGGCCTACGAAGGTAGCGATGAGGAAGACAGCCGGGCTGCACGCGGCGTTGCTGAGACAGAAGGTGAAGTGTTGACCTATAACGGTACGGTTATACAGGCTTTTTACCACGCTAATAGTGGCGGGCGCACAGAGTCGTCAGAAAATGTTTGGGGGGTGGCCCTTCCGTATCTTAAGGGCGTTGAGTGTCAGTACGGCCTGACCTCAACCACCAGCAGCTGGGAACAGAGCATACCCTTGTCTAAAATTGAGTCATCGCTGAAGGCCCAAAAGGTGTACGGCCTGACCGACATCAAGGCCGGCCCGCGTAACAACCGCGGACGTCTGAAAACGGTGCAGCTGGAGACAGAACGTGGAACCATGACGATCCCTGCCACTAAATTCAGGATGGCGGTCGGCTCAACAGTGATCAGGAGTACCAACTTTTCGGTCAGGGTTGAAGGAGGGATCGCCTATTTCAGCGGTTCCGGCTATGGTCATGGTGTGGGATTATGCCAATATGGGGCCAAACAGCGTGCCCTTGATGGTTTCAGCTATACCGAGATACTGTCATACTATTATCCCGGCACCAAGCTGAGCAAACTGTCTGAGCTCTAGGACTGTGGTACGGTAGATGCTGGTTAAAGAGTTCTCCTTTACGCTCCCGGATGAGTTGATTGCCCGTTATCCGGCCAGTCAGCGGGACGGTTCACGCTTGATGGTGCTTAACCGGCAGACGGCTGCACGCTCTGAGATTGCCTTCAGTCAGATTATCGAATGGTTACGGCCAGATGACCTGTTGGTGCTGAATGACACCAGGGTTATTCCGGCCCGGCTGTTTGGCCAGAAGGAAACCGGCGGGCGGATTGAGCTGTTTCTGGTTGAGCCGACTGGCGATACCTGCTGGCGCTGTCTGTTACGATCTTCAAAGAGATGCCGGCCGGGACAGATCATCAGGCTGGCTGAAGGGGTAACGGCTGAAGTTGTTGAACAACTCGGTGAGCAGGATTGGCTGATCCGCTTTCATGGCAGCGATGATTTTGAAAGCTGGTTGCAGAGAGTAGGACAGATGCCGATCCCTCCCTATCTGAACCGCGAATCCGAAGAACTGGATCGTGTCAGGTATCAAACGGTCTATGCCTCTGAATCCGGCGCTGTAGCTGCCCCAACCGCTGGCCTGCATTTTACGCAGGAACTGCTGGGGCGGATTCAGGAAAAAGGCATACGCCTTGCGCGGGTCACCCTGCATGTCGGTCTGGGTACCTTCCGGCCGGTACGGGTTGAGCGGGTTCAGGATCATAGCATCCATCGTGAGCGTTACCGTGTTCCCCCAGAAACTGCTGCTGCTGTGGCAGCAACCAAGGCACGGGGGGGCAGGGTGGTTGCCGTGGGCACCACCGCCTGCCGGACCCTGGAGTATGCAGCAGACGATGCCGGTCAACTGCAGGCTGGTCAAGGTGAAGCAGATATTTTTATCTATCCCGGTTATCGGTTTAAGGTGGTTGATGCGTTGCTGACCAACTTTCACCTGCCGGAATCAACCCTGTTGATGCTGGTCTCGGCCTTTGGCGGAAAAGAGTTGGTTCTTTCCGCCTATGGCGATGCCGTCGACAGGCAATTCAGATTTTACAGTTATGGCGATGCCATGCTGATTGTCTAGGAGCAGCAGTGCCAGATCATTTTCAGGTTGTGCATCAGGATAGTGGTTGCCGGGCCCGTACCGGCGTCTTGACCACGCCCCATGGCGAGATTAAGACGCCCATTTTCATGCCGGTGGGTACCAACGCCTCGGTCAAGGCAATGCGTCCTGAAGATCTCACCGATGCCGGTGCCCAGATTATTCTGGCAAATACCTACCATCTTTATCTGCGGCCCGGACACCGGCTGGTGGAAGAGTTGGGCGGCCTGCATCGCTTTATGTCCTGGGATAGGCCGATTTTGACGGATTCCGGCGGTTTTCAGGTCTACAGCCTGACAGACCTGCGTAAGATCACGGAAGATGGGGTCAAGTTCCGCTCCCATATTGACGGTTCCATGCACCTGTTGACTCCGGAGTTGTCGATTAAGGTTCAGGAGGCGCTGGGGGCCGATATCATCATGTGCTTTGATGAATGTCCACCGGCTGATGCCGGACGGGAGTATGTCGAACGTTCCCTGGCCATGACCACCCGCTGGGCACAGCGCTGCAAGGATGCCCATACCCGCAGAGACCAGCTGCTGTTCGGCATTGTACAGGGGGGCCGCTTCAGTGATCTGCGCCAGCGCAGTCTGCAGGAGTTGCAGGGGATCGGCTTTGATGGTTACGCCCTGGGCGGTTTGTCGGTTGGTGAAGAAAAGCCGGTCATGCATGAGGTGATGGATGCCTGCAGCGATCTGCTGCCGGCAGATCACCCACGTTACATCATGGGTATCGGCACACCGGAAGATTTAGTGGAGGCGGTTTGGCGCGGATATGATATGTTTGACTGCGTTATGCCGACCCGTAATGCCCGTAACGGGATGCTCTTTACCAGCCAGGGGCGCGTGAACATCAAGCGCAAGCAGTATGAGCAGGATCAGGGGCCGCTCGATCCGGCCTGTAGCTGTTACGTCTGTAGAAATTACAGCCGGGCATACCTGCGTCACCTGTTCCGTTCCGGCGAGATCCTGGCATCAATGCTGAATACGCACCACAATATTGCCTGGTATCTCAGCCTGATGGGCCGGATGCGCGAGGCAATCAGGCAGGATCAGTTTGAGGCATTCCGCAAGGAATTTTATCATCAGCAACAGACTACCGCTGAAAATAACAAGGAGGAATACAACGTATGAACATGCTTGGTATCGCTTTCGCAATGGGAACTCCGGCTGGTGGGGCCGCACCGCAGGGTGGCGCAGCGGCATTTATGAACTTCGTTCCGCTGATCTTCATGTTTGCCATCTTCTACTTTCTGTTGATTCGTCCCCAACAGAAGAAGGCCAAGGAACATAAGGCGATGATTGACGCACTTAAAATTGGTGACAGCGTCAAGACCGCAGCCGGTATCCACGGCAAGATTGCCGCCCTGGAAGATCAGGTGGTAACCCTTGAAATTGCAACCGGGGTGAAGATCAAGATTGACAAGCCGTTTGTTACGACTGTCGTGAAGTAGGGAAACGACTTTTTTCTGTCCTGGTCCAGTCAAGCTTCGGCATGTACTTTGTGCGGCGTATGATGTTGTACGCCTCCGCCCACAGCCTGCTTGACAGAACCGGAACAGAATATCCATGTTTCAGAATTTAGTATTTCTGCATACTACAAACAGAAGGAGCCGTGCCAATGCCTAAGGGAGCCGGATGGCGCATCGCCCTGATCGCAGCCTTTATTGTCCTGTCCTGCATCTATCTGGTGCCAACCTTGACCCCCAAACTGCCGGACTGGTGGAAGGGGATGTTGCCCAAAGATAAGATCCACCTGGGGCTTGACCTGCAGGGGGGGACTCACCTGGTGCTTGAGGTGGAGACCACAAAGGCGGTTGAGGGAACCCTGGATCTGGTTGCAACCGATCTTGAGGATACTCTCAATAGCAAAAACCTGCGTTTCAAGCGGATCAGCCGTACTGGAAGCGACAAGGTCGCGATTGTCATGTACGAAAAGGATACCGCTGCCGCTGTTCAGAAACTGGTCAAGGAGAAGTACCGCGACTACGAGATCATCCCCACGGTGGAAGAGGGGGGGATGGTCGGGATTGCCCTGCGGATGAAGGAACAGGATATCCAGGATCGCAAGGATAAGGCGGTTGCCCAGGCCCTTGAGACTATTCGTAACCGGATTGATCAGTTTGGCGTGTCCGAGCCGGTAATTGCCCGCCAGGGGGTTAACCAGATTGTGGTGCAGCTGCCCGGCATTAAAGATCCGCAACGGGCCATTGCACTGATTGGACGTACCGCCCGTCTTGAGTTCAAGATGGTTAAAGAGGGGGTTTCACCCACCGGCGGCGCAGTACCCGAGGACAGTGAAGTGCTGTTTGAAAAGCACACCGACCCTGCTACCGGTGCCACCAGCGAGACTCCTCTGGTGGTGTATAAAAAGGCCCTGATCACCGGTGACCTGTTGACTGATGCCCAGGTACGGATTGACTCACAGTTTAACCAGCCCTACGTTGGGATTGAGTTCAACTCGCTGGGGGCACGGCTGTTTGATCAGGTGACTGCTGCCAATGTGGGCAAACGTTTTGCCATTGTACTTGACAGCAATGTCTACTCTGCCCCGGTCATCCGGGAGCGGATCTCGGGTGGTTCAGCCCAGATCTCCGGTAACTTTACGGAGAAGACCGCCTCAGACCTGGCGATCGTGCTACGTGCAGGCGCCCTGCCTGCTCCGGTCAAGATCATTCAGAACGTGACGGTCGGTGCATCACTGGGGAAAGACTCCATTGACAAAGGTCTGATGGCCGGTGCCATCGGTGTGGTTCTGGTCATCGCCTTTATGGCGATCTACTACAAACTGTCCGGCATGGTGGCCAACCTGGGGATGGTGCTGAACATTCTCTACCTGATGGGGGCCATGTCAGCCCTGGGGGCAACCCTGACCCTGCCCGGCATTGCCGCCATCGTACTGCTGGTGGGCATGTCGGTTGACTCCAACGTTATTATCTTTGAACGGATCCGCGAAGAGTTGCGTCTGGGCAAATCACCCAAATCTGCGTTAGAGGCCGGTTATGACAAGGCTTTCCTGACCATCATGGACTCCCACGTGACCGCCCTGATTACTGCAGCAGTACTGTTCCAGTTCGGTACCGGTCCGGTCAAGGGATTTGCTGTATCCTTGAGTCTTGGTATCATGATCAACCTGTTTACCTCGTTGATGGGTACCAAGGTGATCTTTGACCTGTTCCTGCATAAGGGGAACGTCAAAAAGATGAGTATATAAAAGGGGATACTGATATGATGGAGTTTCTTGGAAAAACTACGATAGATTTTGTAGGCAAAAGGAATATCTCGTTTGTCATCTCTGCTGTTATCTCGATCATCGGCATCATTGCCATCGTCCAGATGAGCAGAGGCGCTGCCAATATGGGAATTGATTTTACCGGTGGTACCTCGGTACAGCTCAAGTTTGACAAGCCGTTTGCCCTGGCAGATGCCCGTAAGGCATTGCATGCAGCCGGTATCGAGGCAGAACTGCAAGAGGTCAAAGAAGGTAATAAACTGCTGGTAAAACTGCCGCGCAAGAATGCCCTGGCAGTCGGCAAGGCGGCAGAACTGGTACCGGCTGCCTTTGTCAAGGCCCAACCGGGTCTGCAGGTCACGGTTGACAGTACCACTGAGATAGGACCCTCCATTGGTGAAAAGCTGCGTAAGGATACCATTATTGCCGTGGCTATCTCCATGCTGGGGATCATCTGCTACATTGCCTGGCGTTTTGACTTTAAGTTCGGAGTTGGTGCGGTGGTTGCTACCCTGCATGACGTACTGGCCATGTTTGCCGCCTACTATGTTACCGGCAGAGAGTTCAACCTGTTGTTCATCACGGCGGTGCTGACCATTGCCGGTTATTCTCTGACTGATACCGTGGTTATTTTTGACCGGATTCGGGAAAACCTGCACAAGGACCTGAAAGGATCGCTGCACAAGATCTTTAATAACAGCATCAACGAGACCCTGTCCCGTAGTATTATTACTTCTCTGACCACTTTTCTGGCTGCCATCTCCCTGTTTGTCTGGGGAGGCGAGGTCATCCATGACTTCTCCTTTGCCCTGCTGGTGGGTATTGGCGTTGCCACCTACTCATCGGTCTTTGTTGCCAGTCCTGTGGTGCTGCTGCTGGAACAACGTGCCATGAACAAACAGGATGCCGGAACAGGCCAACCGGTAAAAGCCTAGGGAGGTTGGTATGAACAAGGAAACAACCATCGTTGGTGTAGCTGCCCTGATCATCGGTTTCCTGTTGGGTGCACTGGTGGGTGCGAAGTTCATGTCCGGCAGCGGCACTTCTGTTGGTCAGCAGGCAGTGCAGCAGGGGGGCGGGGCAATGCCCAATCCTGGGCAGGCTGCGGCCAGGGTTGCCGAGCTTGAGCAAGTGGTCGCCAAAGATCCCAAAAATCTGCAGGCCTGGATTACCCTTGGTAATGACTACTTTGATGCCAATCAGGCCCAGAAAGCGGTGCAGGCCTATGGTAAGGCACTGGCAATCGATCCGAATAATGCCAATGTGTTAACTGATCAGGGCGTTATGTTCCGTGCCCTGGGTTTCTTTGACCGGGCCCTTGCCAACTTTGAGAAGGCCAACAAGATTGATCCCAAACATCTGCAAAGTCTTTTCAATATAGGTATTGTCTATGCCGTTGACCTGAAACAGCCGGCCAAGGCCAAGGCAACCTTTGAGGCCTTGTTGCAAAAGGATCAAACCAGTGATCTGGCCCGGCAGGCCAGAGAGATGCTCCAGCAGCTTCCTGCTGCCAAGTAGTCAGAAAGGTTTTGAAATCCCCCGCCAGCCGGGGGATTTCAATTTCTAACATGCAAAAACAATGGAAACTCAAACAGACTGCAGCGTCCACGGTGGCTGCCCTGGCCTCCGCCACCGGGCTTTCACCGGTTACCGCCAGCATTCTGTCAGGCCGGGGGCTGACAGAGCCGGAGCAGGTTGCGTCATTTTTGAACCCAACCCTGGCGGCCATGCTTGATCCGTTTCTGATGGCCGGTATGGAGCAGGCGGTGGTGCGCCTTGTTGCTGCCCGAGCTGCAAAGGAGCCGGTCTGTATTTATGGCGATTATGATGTGGATGGCATCAGCGCTACGGCACTGCTGGTATCCGGGTTCACGGCAATGGGGCTCACTACCGGATACCATATCCCCAACCGGATGGAGGATGGCTACGGGCTGAATGCTGATGCCCTGCGTCTGATCAAAGAGCGGGGCGCCGGGATTGCTGTCAGTGTTGATTGCGGGGTTACCGCGATTGAGGAAGCCCGTATCAGCCGCAGTATCGGGCTGGATCTGATCATCACAGATCATCACCAGTTGCTCGATCAACTGCCGGATGCGGTGGCTGTGATCAATCCCCATCGTTCTGATTGCAGCTATCCTTTCAAGGGGCTGGCCGGGGTAGGGGTGGCCTTTAATCTGCTGGTGGCTCTGCGGAGCCGTCTGCGTGACCAGGGAGCCTTTGACGGCAATGGGCCTGACCTGCGGCAATGGCTCGATCTGGTGGCGTTGGGCACCATTGCCGACCTGGTGCCGCTGGTGGACCAGAATCGCCTGCTGACTGCCGCAGGTCTGCAGCGGATGGGTGAAGGCAGCCGTATCGGTCTGGCTGCGTTAAAACAGGTTGCCGGTATCAAAGGCGAGGTCAGCAGCGGTCAGGTCGGATTTCAGTTGGCCCCGCGGCTGAATGCTGTTGGACGGCTTGAGAGTGCCGTGCCCGGTGTCGAACTGTTGCTGAGCGAAGATCCGCAACAGGCCGCAGCATTGGCTGCAGAACTGGATGGGGCCAACCTTGAACGGCGTCAGGTGGAACGCCGGATCTTTGATGAAGCCATAGCACAAATTGAGGCACAGGGCGGCCTTCAGGACCGGAACAGTATTGTGCTCTCGTCCCCTGACTGGCATCAGGGGGTGGTGGGGATTGTGGCCTCCCGCCTGGTGGAGCGCTACTATCGTCCCACCCTGCTGGTTGCCGAGCGGGACGATGCCTCCGGCAAGGGTTCGGGCCGCAGCATCAGTGGTTTTCATCTACTGGAGGCCCTGCATGAATGTGCTGACTTTCTTCAACGCTACGGCGGTCATCGTGCCGCAGCCGGTGTTACGGTTGAACCCGGGCAGATGGCTGCCTTTGCCGATGCCTTTGAACAGGCGGCGCTGACGCGGCTCGGGGATCAGGAGCTGATCCCCGAACTAGTGCTGGATGTTGAGGTTGCACCCCGTGATTTGACATCTGCACTGGTTGCTGAACTGCAGCGTCTGGGCCCTTTTGGTATGGGGAACGCAACACCGGTTCTACTGCTTAGGCAGATGCAGGTTCTGGACTGTCGTAGCTTTGGCGAAGGACATCTCAACCTGCGGCTACAGCGGGATGGGCTCCAGTTTAAGGCTGTGGGGTGGGGTATGGCAGAGCGGACCGTACCGGCACTGGTGGATCTGGCCTGCACGGTCAGGCTTGAAACCTGGAATGGCCGTGAGCAACTCAAGCTGGAGTTAAAGGATTTTCGTTCTTCAGAGGATTACCATGCAGCGTAATGAACGTTTTGATAAGGCCGAGCGGATTATCCAGGTTGGTTTCTGGGTCAATGCTGTTCTGATGGTCATGAAACTGGCAGCTGGATACTGGGGCAGGTCTGATGCCGTCTTCGCTGATGGTGTTGAGTCAGCCTGCGACTTTATCGCCATTGGCAGTACCATGGTTGCCCTTAAACTGGGACGTCAGCCCTATGATGAGCAGCATCCCTATGGCCATGGACGTGCAGAGTCTCTGGCGGCCTTGTTGATCTCGCTGGTGATCTGCGCAACCGGCATCTGGATTTTTGTTGATGCCGTGCAAGCCATTCTACGCCATGATTTTAAATCTCCCGGCTGGATTGCCGTTGCGGCAGCAGCTCTGACCATTATCATCAAGGAGTGGTTGTATCGCTTTTCAACAGCCACCGGAAGACAGCTTGAAAGCCCGTCTCTGCTGGCCATTGCCCAGGATCACCGTAAAGATGCCCTGACCTCGATTGCCACTCTCGTCGGTGTTATTGGTGCGTTTCTGGGATGGGGCATCATGGACCCGCTGGCAGCAGCGTTGACATCCTTTTTTATTCTGCATATCGGCTGGGAAACCTTCCGTGGGGCTACCCATGACTTGATGGATGGTTCAGTGCATGGCGAGTACATTCAGGATGTTACCAACCTGGCTGAGGCGGTTGAACATGTCGAGCATGTTCATGAAATCCGTGCCCGCCGATCAGGGCAGTACATTATTATCGACCTGAAACTGGATATGGACCCGGAGATGACGGTCAAGCAGTCCCATGACGTTGCAACTGAGGTGAAACGTCAGATCTTTGAACGGTTTCATAATGTTGGAGATGTCATGATCCATATTAATCCCCATGATGAGGAACATGATGACCTGATCAGACTTTGAGCAAAGGACGCCTGGAACCGTACCAGGATAGTTCGGATAATAGATCGTCTGGTGATTTGTTGGTGAAGTAGAGGTAAGACCATAACAACACGAAAGGCCCCGGTTATCACGCCGGGGCCTTTCGTGTAATTGATAATTATCATGCTTTCTCTTGTAGTTCATTACGTAGCGGTTAAATCACCATATATATGGCTGTAGCTGCGTTTCTGCACTTCCTGTCCGGGTGGTTTTGGCGTTGTGCTCAAGTTGTAATCTGTTCACATTGCGCTATAGTCTCACATAAGAAAGAGAATCAATCCTCGCCCACAGACAATTAAATCCAATGAGGTGTCTTCCATGTCAGATAAGCAGAACTTATCGCATAAAGGGGTGTCAGGGTATGTCAAACTGCTATTCGTTGGTGTCATTATCACGAATCTTGTAGTCTGTCTGTTGTCAGGTGCAAACGTCTACCGGGGCCATGTGCAGCATAAGGAGGAGGCCAAGACTGCAACTCAGAACATTGCGCAAGTGCTTGAACAGAATATCAATGGCGTCTTTGACAAGGCCGAGCTTATTGCCCATGCAGTAACAGAGGAGGTTGAACGGCAACTGGCCAATGGCAGCGTCAACGGTGCACAACTGAACAGATACCTGGGAAACAGACTCAAAGATCTTCCGGAACTGGTGGCCATCCGTATTATCTCTGCCGGTGGCACCATCCCTTATAGCAGTGAACCATCCTACACACCTGATCCGAAAGTAAATGTTTCTGACAGGGAATATTTTAAACAACTCCGCGATAATCCTGATGCAAAGACCATTATAACCAATCCTGTTTATGGACGTATCAGTGGCCACTGGGTCATTCCGGTTGCCCAGCGCATAACCGGGCCAGATGGCAGGTTTGCCGGTGTTGTTCTTGTATCCGTGTCCCAGCAACATTTTACCAATCTCTTTGCAACCCTGACTATCGGGAAACACGGAGCCATTGCCCTCAGGGACCAAGATCTGAAGGTTATTGCCCGTTACCCTGAAAGCAGGCTGCCTGGCACTGTTGGCCAGAAATCAACCAACAAGGAGTTTCTCAGGCTTGTTCAGAAGGGAGACACTGCAGGTACCTTCACAGGGTATTCAAGTTTCGATAATGTGGAGCGGATTTTTTCTTTCAGAAAGCTTGCTCACCACCCAATGTACGTACTTGTTGCCCAGGCTGACAGTGACTATCTGGCCACATGGCACACCAGCCTCTATCAGTCTTTACTGCTGGTCAGCTGCTTTATGGCCGCCAGTCTCTTCGCCGCACGTCAGATGTACTTGCGTTGGCAAAGCGATCAGGCAGCCGTTGTTGCCCTTCGAAAATCCCATGATGATCTTGAGCAGATGGTTGAAGATCGTACCGTTGAACTGTATCAAAAGAATGTTGCTCTTACCGTTGCCAAAGAGGCATGGGAACACACCTTCAACGCCATATCCGATCCGCTCATGATTATTGATCGTGAGTTCAAGATACTTGAAATTAACCAGGCTGCTCTGGACAAGTTGCAGATGACCCACGATGAGGCCTTGGCAATAACCTGCCTGTCCTGCATCGACGGAACTGATACGCCGCCGGATTACTGCCCGCAGGCCAAAACTCTGCAAACCCTTGCCGGTTATAGTACAGAGGCTCCAATCGAACGGTTTGACGGCCATTATATCATCTCTACAACCCCACTTTTTGATTCCGAAGGGAACTACCAGGCCAGTGTCTACCTTGCCCATGATATTACCACACGCAAGCAGGTAGAGCTGGAGCTGGCTGAGTCAAAATCCCTGCTGACCTCTATCTTTGAAAGTACGGAAGATATGATCTGGTCGGTTGATCCTGTCTCATTCGGCTTAATCTCTTTTAACAGCTCGCTTGCCCGGTATTTTGCGGCGTGTCTTGGTATTGCCATTGAACAGGGGATGCGGCCTGAGGATCTGTTTCCTGTTGATGAGTTTGTGCAGATATGGAAGACGTTTTACCGGAAGGTGCTTGAAGATGGGCCATTTACCATTGAGTATGTAGCCTATTCAGGCACCACCTCATTGGAGTTGAGTTTTAACCTTCTGAAACGTGATGACACGGTATTTGGCATTTCTGTGTTCGGAAAGGATATTACCGAACGTAAGCAGACGCAGCAGGCCCTTCAATCCCTCCTTACTGAACATACCAACGTACTCAAAAATATTCCTGTGGGTGTGTATAAATACCGGTTACGCGCTGATGGCACGATCGGTTTTGATTATGTCAGCCCGGTCTGGTGTCAGCAGATCGGTTGTTCCTATGAGGATGTCTTGCGCAACCCTCAGGTAGCATTTGATCTCATTCACCCGGAGGATCTGCCAGGTCTTCTGGCAGCAAGTGAACAGGCTACAAAAGAAATGACAGCCATGAACTGGACTGGCAGGGTGTATAGCAATGGCTCGTTACGCTGGTTTAATATCCAGTCAAGCCCCGAGTTGCTGGAAAATGGGGATATCATTAAAAATGGCATCCAGCTGGATATTACCGAAAAAGTTCAGATGGAACTTGAACTGAAGCAGGTCGCTGACAGATTTGCATCAGTCATTACGGCATCACCAGTACCTAAGGCAATTAACAACTCCCAAGGTCAGATCACCTTCCTGAATCCTGCCTTTACCAATGCCTTCGGCTATATCCTGGATGATATTCCTACTCTTGAGGACTGGTGGCTAAAGGCCTACCCTGATCCAGTCTATCGCCAGCAGGTAATTGAGAATTGGAGCGCAAGATTCCACAAGGCTGAAACAGATCACACCGGCTTTGAACCGATGGAGATTATTATCAGATGTAAAGATGGATCTGACCGGATTGTGGTTGCCAGTGCAGCTCCTCTCGGTGACGCGTTTGTTGGAGAACATCTGGTTATCCTCTACGACATCACCGAGCATGTCCACGCCGCTGAAGCGCTTAAGCAGAGTGAAGAACGGTTGCGTATTATTGGTGACAACCTCCCCGGCGGCATGACCTATGAACTTGACATGGGGCATGCTGGAGAACTGCGCTCATTTACCTATCTCAGCGCCGGTGTGGAAAAGCTGCATGGTGTAGCTGTGGACGAGGTGAAGAACAACCCCCAATTGCTCTATGGTCAGTATGTTGAAGAAGATCAGAGAGCGATGGCAGATGAAGAAAACCGTGCTCTTGCAACGATGACATCATTTCAGATAGAGGCACGGTATCATACACCCGCCGGGGAGGTCCGCTGGAGCCTTATCAAGTCAACCCCCCGCCGCGCCTCAGACGGTCATCTGCTTTGGAGCGGCATTGAGGTTGATATCACCTGCCAAAAGCAGACTGAGGCCTTGTTGCGAGAAAGCCAGGCACAACTGCGTGGTATTGCCGATTCAAGTCTCAGTGCAATTATCATGATAGATGCGCATGGCATGATTACCTTCTGGAACCCGGCAGCTGAAGCAATTACGGGCTATTCAACCCAAGAGGCGCTAGGTAAAGACCTCCATCAGGTACTTGTGCCTACACGTTATCACGCCGCATTTAAAGAGGCGTTTCCGCTGTTCAGCAGTACAGGCCAGGGGCAGGTTATCGGCAAAACAATTGAACTTGATGCCCTGCGAAAGGATGGGGTGGAAATACCGGTATTGGTCAGTCTCTCATCAGTCCAACTGCATGGTGAGTGGCATGCGGTTGGTATTATGCAGGATATCTCTGAATTAAAAATGTACCAACATAGACTGATTGAGGCCAGGGAAGCTGCCGAGGCAGCCAACCGCGCTAAAAGCGAATTCCTTGCCAATATGAGCCATGAGATACGGACACCCATGAACGGGGTGATCGGCATGGCCCAATTGCTGGGTTTCACTGAGCTTACTGCAGAACAGGAAGAGTATCTGCAGAGCATCGAAACTTCAGCTAACAATCTGTTGATATTGATTAATGATATTCTGGACCTGTCTAAAATTGAGTCGGGCAAGATTGAGTTGGAATACACTGATTTCTCACTAAAGAGGGCACTTCAGGATATTATTACAACGCAGAAATCACGGATTTTCGAGAAGCACCTTGAGTTGAAAAGTGAGATCGCAGATGACCTGCCGGAGGTAGTAAATGGTGACCAGCTGCGAGTGAAACAGATTCTGCTTAACCTGCTGGGGAATGCTGTTAAGTTTACTGACCAGGGCGGTATAGCGGTCAGTGTATCGATACTGGAGCGTGTTGCAGACAAAGCTATAATCAGGATAACGGTCAGTGATACCGGTATCGGTATCACCCCTGAATCATTGCAGAAAATTTTTGACCCCTTTGTGCAGGCGGATTCAAGCACGACCCGCCGTTTTGGTGGCACCGGTCTTGGGCTTGCCATCTGCCGTAATCTGGCCCAACTGATGGGTGGGGGCATTACTGTAGAAAGCACTCCTGGGGCTGGCAGCAGCTTCCATCTGGATCTTCCCTTTGCCTTAATCGAGCAAAAGGCATCAACAGCTTCACCTGACCTGCAGACAACTAACCTGTACACACCAGCACGGTCGCTAACCGTCCTGATAGCTGAAGATAATCAGCTGAATCAGCGCACTGTTGAAATGATCCTGCACAAGATCGGACATCAGACGGTCTGTACCGGCAATGGACAGGAAGCCTTGGAACGTTGGCGCTTGGGCAGTTTTGATGTCATTTTGATGGATATTCATATGCCGGTCATGAATGGTGTGGAGGCCCTTGAACAGATCCGTTCAGAAGAGCAGGCAACCGGCCTGAGAACACCAATAATTGCCCTGACTGCAGATGCCTTGAAGGGGGTTGAAGAACAACTCAAGAAAGCGGGATTTGATGGTTATCTGACAAAACCTTTGAAGATAAAGGATCTGGCAGCTGAGCTTGTAAGGGTTACGGAAAAATAGAGTGGGGGGGGAATAGCTGCTGCAGGCTTCTTGAGAATAGTGTGTCAGTCTCTTTCTGTTTCTACTGCCTACCCTCTGATATACGAAAGGCCCCGGTTCCCACGCCGGGGCCTTTCCGTTTTCATGGCGGAAAACGTGCCTTTAGGCCTTTTCAGGTACCGCTTTTTTCACCGGGCCGTTCATACGGATGGCAGCGGCAAACTCCATCCAGAAGACGAGGTAGATTGAGATCATCAGTGAGAGACCGATATTCTGGTTCTCAGCACCCAGTGCCTTGGCAAGAATAGGTGATGCAAAGCCGGCGCCAAGGGTACCGGTTACCCGCTCAAGCAGGTAGAAGACAGGCAGGGTCAACAGCGTACCGACAAGCATGATTGAGATACCGGGAATCCGCTTGATCCAGTACTTGGGGGAAAAACCGAACATACGCATGAAGATAACAACCCAGATAATCCAGACCGAGTAATCAACCGCAGCGTCCGGCAGGGCAAGCTTGTTTTTAACCAGCGCCACTTCAAGGATGGTTACAAAGGCCAGCAGGGTGAAGAGCCAGTTGAATTTTTCTGAAGCCTGGGTCTGCCAGTTACGGCTATCCGGTGCTGGTGCCTCGTTGTAGGAGTGGTTGTGGGTTCCCAGGGCAGAGAACAGGATGGCAAACCAGATGCCGGCGTTGTGGAACAACAATGAGGAATGGTTGCCGGCAATGTTGGCAATACGGGCCATCGGATCACGGATGAAGTCAGCAGCAATACGCATCAGGAACAGGTTGACGATGACGGAACAGGCAACAATGACGGCAAGGGTGAATATCCTTCGAGGTAACAGATAGGGGTCAACTCGATCCGGAAATCCAAGAATAAAGGCAAACCAGATCAGGTACATGATCAATGGGATACCAAAGCAGATGCCATAGACCGAGTTGCCGGCAAAATCGCCGCTCTGGGCGTAGATGATAAATTTGTCTTTTATGGTTGCGTCAGTATTGGCTGCCCTGACGACATCCTTGGGAACAGTCTTGAGATGTGGCAGCAACCCCATGGCATACCAGCCATGGTCGCCCTGGGTGGTGTCAACGACCCAGTAGTTGTCGCCCATCATGTCGTCCAGACCCTGGAAGATACGCATGTTGAAGGCGGCACAGATAACACAGACCACCAGAAGCAGTGCAGCGTGGGATAGTTTCATCGGCATGACAGATCTCCTCCTAATCCTTGTGAGTGGTCCAGAACATTGAGACCGCATTGGCGGCAAACAGGCCATACAGCCACATGGTGTTCCAGGCCGGGCCGGACCAATGACTGCCGTGTCCACCACCAATGACACCAGCTGCAACAATGATCCCCACCATGGCGGTAAAGGAAACCATGGCAACTGCCCGCAGGATAGAGCTGTTACGCCAGGTGTGGCGCTCCAGTTCTTCGATCCGCTGCATCAATTCAAGCTCTCTTTGGGTCATGTCTCTTCTCCTTTGCAAAGATGACGACGGTAAACAGTATACTAACTGTAAGGACTATCAGAAGCGTTGCTGGATCTGTCTTGCTCGCAAGCATGTAGAGCATGGGAGATTCCTTTCAGGCTGCAGCGACAAGCAGCATATCTTTTTGAGGATAACGGTCTGCCAGTTCCTGGTATTTTGCGCATTCGCAGTAGCGTTTACTGCAGTAGCGGATGATCATGTTGACGTCGTATGGTGAGATGTAGCCACACCCGACATCGCAAAAATCATCATTTTTTCCATAAAAAGGGCAGATCGGTTTGTTCGGCATTCTGTGGTCCTGGCTGGGCGTAATGCACATATGTCTGTTGCTAAGCAAACGTTATGCCATCTAAAAAATATGTGTAAATACGGTATGTTGTGTTTGTGGTGGTGGTTTTGTGGCAGGAGCGTAAATCTGTGTTGTTGTTGTTAACATATTGATATTATTGTTATATGTTCTTATTTTGTGCCAAACATCCGGTTTGCATTTGTGCAAACAGCGACTGGATTATCTGCAATGTTGCATAAATGCAAATGGGGGGCACCAGGCCCCCCATTGATACAATACGTATTTTTGAGTTTAAAGCTTCAAGGCACGGTGACCGCCTTTTGCAGCAAGAGGTACATGGTCTCATGTGAGCTGTCATAATGACTGAAGAGGGGCGTTGCCCGCCGAACCGTTCCGGAAACCCTGGTTTTAGTCACTGGAGGTGTCCTGACCACCTGTTTGCCTGCCTTTCCCTTGCCGGACGGCAGTTCTGCCAACAGAGAAATCATGGCGCGCTGGGCAGTCACTGTTGCAGCGCGTTTGGCGGTAACTCTATCCCCGCTGGCTGTTCCCAGTACCAGAATGTACCCGGTCTTTTTGACATCCGCTGCAGTTGCCGTGATCTGCAGGCCTCGTTGCTCAAGGAACTGCTTGATCTCTGCCGGAACAGCCTGACTCGGTTGGTCAGCCGAAACAGCAGGGTGGCATAGAAGAACAGTCATTAGTACGGCCACAGCTGTTATAAACAGGTTTTTCATGGTGACTCTATCCTGTTATCTAACTAGCGTTCCTTTGTCCAACTGGTACTGCCGCTACGCCGCGGTCCGGAAAGCTCCTGCACTCTGCCTGTTGCGGTATGGCCGTCAGGTGCGAAGGTGACTTCATAGAAGCCGGTTACCGCACCGTCACGGGTAACATAATCAATCCTGAAACTGCCGGAAGAGGTGAAATAGGCCGGTCCTGAGGCGTTTCCCAGACCATGTTCCTGGGCGTGGTAGCGACCGTCAGCACCCTGTGAAACCACCCAGGTTGCACCGGGGTGGTGGCGCCAGGTCCCGACCGGATTGACCGTGCCGGCGGCCTGATCAGACAGACTGACCGTACCCATCAGGTAGGCAAAACGTTTGTCAGGTTCACTCCAGATGGAGAGCGCAGTATTGTGATACTTGGCATTTAATTCTTTTTGGGGATACCAGGGGTCTGGTTGAACGGTGACCGGACGTCTGGCTGAGCTGCTTGCCACGGCCGGCTCGTACCAGTCAGAGCGCTCATCCGGTTCGTAGATAGCCCAGGAACTGCGATCAGTTTTGAAGACGATTCTGCCGCCATCATCAACTGCCAGCAGCATCAGACCGAAGCTGCCCCCTCTGCGGCCTCCGACCGTAAAGATATCGCCGTTATGCAGGGTGGCTCTGGCTGAGAAAGCAGGGCGCGGTGCCTCATCAGGCCGGGTCTTGAACGAAGGTGAGTATGAGCGCAAGGCCTTGCCGTTCAAATAGACATCAGCGTCATCAGCCATGTGCCAATAGATGGTAACCGGAATGCCTGAGCCGGTGTCGGCAGGATATGCTGTGCTGCCACTGCTGTCATGTCCGAACACCTCGACCTCTGCCAATGACAGCCAGTTCTGGCCGGCAAGCTGAACCCGGACATAGCGTCCCTCGCCGGCAACAGCAACCGTTGTCTCTCGTGCAGCAGCACCTTGATGATGGAAGTGCCAGATGGACGGGTCATTCAGCAATGCCTGCAGATTGTTACCTGAAAACGGATTGGCTGAGACCAGGACGTAAAAATTAGAGAGCCGCTCACTGCAACAGTCTGTCCGGTTCCAGAGTTTGATGGTCTGAATCTGTTTCTGGCTGCCAAGATCAACCTCCCACCAGTCATTGGGGGAGTTGTTGGTGTGGGTTACACTATTGGCAGAATAGTTTCCGTCTTTATTGCCATCTACCGCGCGCTCTGGATTGCCGCCGTAACCCGTACTGGACTGACGGGCCTGTTTTCTCAGGGCGAGGTTTTTGACTGTTCCTGTGTCTCCACCGGCAAGGGGAGGCACAACCGGATCAATGGAGACGGTGTCAGTTTGTTCTGCAGTCCACGGGTACCGGCCAGAACCGTGCTGGGTAAAGACCCCCTGCATCCGGCCTCCCTCCATGACTCCCAGATATTTTTGATCGGCCGCAGCACGGCGGAAGAATATGGCATTGCGGTACACCTGCAGATCCAGCATCTGTTCCCAGTTGCCATGCAGGTTAAAACGTCCGCTGTAGTTATTCTGGGACCCTGAAAGTTCCATCGTTCCAGGGTAGCCATTGAAGCTTATCTTCCATTGTTCTGCCCACAGGTGGGTAGAGAGTAGAATTGACGCTAAAACGAGATAAACAATAGTACGGATCTGGCGTTTCATGGCGTCCCCCTTGCTGGATCTGGCTAAAGATTAACCAATGATAATCAAATAGCACTGATTCTGTTTTTTGCAAGCAAGCAAACGCCCTGGGCAGAACTGTCTGCCCAGGGCGCGTAAAGGTGCCATATATTATGCTGTCAGCAGACTGATCAGTGGATGATCAGTTTCCCGTCCTCAAACTCCACCCGCAAGGTGCCGCCATCAGTTACTTGTCCGGCAATAATGGCCCGGGCAACCTTTGTCTCCAGCTCTCGCTGGAGGTAGCGTTTCAAGGGACGGGCACCATAGATCGGGTCATAGCCGGCCCGGGCAATCTGCCTCAAGGCTTCGTCACTGATCTCCAGGTTGATCCGGCGGTCCTTCAAACGCTCCACCAGCTGTCTGGCCAGCAGACCGGCAATGCGGGTGACCTCATCCAGGTGCAGCGGCTTGAACAGTACGATATCATCCACCCGGTTCAGGAATTCAGGCCTGAAGGCATGCTTCAGCTCATTCATAACCGCGATCCTGGCTGATTCGCGGATGTCGCCATCAGGTGTGATTCCTTCAAGCAGATGTGGCGCACCTATATTTGATGTCATGATGATCACCGTGTTCTTGAAGCTTACGGTGCGACCGTGACTATCGGTGACCCGGCCGTCATCCAGGATCTGCAGCAGGATGTTGAAAACATCCGGGTGGGCCTTTTCTATTTCATCAAACAGCAGCACACAGTAGGGTTTGCGGCGTACCGCCTCGGTCAACTGACCACCCTCCTCGTAGCCCACATAGCCTGGAGGGGCTCCAATCAGGCGCGAAACGGCAAATTTTTCCATGTACTCAGACATGTCGATCCGCACCATGTTTTCCTCCGAGTCAAACAGAGACTCGGCCAGGGTCCGGGCCAGCTCGGTCTTACCAACCCCGGTGGGGCCCAGGAAGATGAATGAGCCGATCGGGCGTTTGGGGTCCTTGATACCGGAGCGGGCCCGCAGTACGGCATCTGCCACCAGCTGCACTGCCTCATCCTGACCTACCACCCGCTGGTGCAGGATCTCGTCCAGCTTGAGCAGCTTGTCCCGCTCAGTCTCAACCAGCCGTGTAACCGGAATACCGGTCCAGTGGGCAACGATCTCGGCTATCTCGTCTTCGGTTACCTCTTCCCGCAGCAGTTTCTGGCCACCCTGTTTACTGTTGAGGGCTGCCTCTTCATTCTTGAGAGCGGTTTCAAGACCGGGCAGTTCAGAATATTTCAACTTAGAGGCCTGTTCCAGGTTATAGGAGCGTTCGGCCTGCTCAATCTCGCGGCGGGTCTTCTCAATCTGTTCCCGTAGTCCCTGTACCCGCTGGATCGCTACCTTTTCAGCATCGTACTGGGCCCGCATGGAATCGGCTTTTTCCCGCTCTTCCACCAGCTCTTTGCGCAGTGTTTCAAGGCGTTCACGACTGGCCTGATCCTTTTCATGCTTGAGCGCCTGTTCTTCGATCTCGAGCTGCACCACCCGGCGGGAGATGGTGTCAAGTTCAGACGGCAAGGAGTCGATCTCGGTGCGCAGCATGGCGCAGGCCTCGTCCACCAGATCAATCGCCTTGTCCGGCAGGAACCGTTCGGTGATATAGCGATGGGAGAGGGTGGATGCGGCCACCAGGGCATTGTCCTGAATCTTGACCCCGTGATGCACCTCAAAACGTTCCTTAAGGCCGCGCAGGATCGAGACCGTATCTTCTACGGTGGGCTGATCAACCAGTACCGGTTGGAAACGGCGCTCAAGGGCCGGATCTTTCTCTATGTTTTGGCGGTATTCATCCAGGGTGGTGGCACCGATGCAGTGCAGTTCCCCCCTGGCCAGCATCGGCTTCAGCATGTTGCCGGCATCCATGGCCCCTTCCGCCTTGCCGGCCCCAACAATGGTGTGCAGTTCATCAATAAACAGGATGATTCTTCCTTCTGCCTGCTTGATTTCGTTTAAGACCGCCTTGAGACGCTCTTCAAACTCCCCGCGGTATTTGGCACCGGCAATCAGAGAACCCATATCCAGGGCAAAGATGGTCTTGTCCTTCAGTCCTTCAGGCACATCACCCTTCACGATCCGCTGGGCCAGCCCCTCAACCACGGCGGTCTTGCCCACCCCCGGCTCACCGATCAGGACCGGGTTGTTCTTGGTCTTGCGGGACAGGATACGGATCACCCGCCGGATCTCTTCGTCACGGCCGATGACCGGGTCAAGCTTGTCGGTACGGGCCATCTTGACCAGGTCGCGACCGTATTTCTCCAGTGCCTCATAGGTCTCTTCCGGATTGGCCGAGGTTACCCGCTGGTTGCCCCGGACTTCAGTCAGGGCGGCCAACAGCCGTTCCTGCGTGATGTTGTGCTGTTTGAGCAGCTTGCCGGCGCCGCTGCCTTCTCCTTCTGCCATCAACGCCATCAGCAGATGTTCAACCGAGATATAGTCATCCTTTAACCGCTTGGCTTCAGACTCGGCAGCCACCAATAAACGGGAAAAACGTTGCGATACATGGATCTTGCCCGGTTCCGCACCCGGGCCGGAGACCCGTGCCCTGCGGTCAAGCTCGACCTCGGTGGCCTTGAGCAGGCTCGGAACATCCACATCCATCTTGGACAGAATACGGGGCACCAGGCCGTTTTCCTGATCCAGCAGGGCCCAGAGCAGATGTTCGCCATCCACCTCCACATGGCCATAACTGGTTGCTTTAGCCTGGGCAGCCCCCAGGGCCTCCTGTGATTTTTGGGTCAAGCGATTGATGTCCATACAGTTTGCTTCCTTTCATCAGTACATGCGGTACCTGTAATTAGAGCTAAGCATGTGAACCGAATAAGTCAAGGCATGGCAACAAAAAAGCCCCCTCTGGTTTCGGAGGGGGCTTTGCTACGCGGAACGGGTCAGCTATCTGACCCTCCTGTTATTTGAAGAGTGTAACCTTACCGTCGTCAAGGTCGTACTTGGCGGAAACAATCTTCAGCTTTTTTTGTTCAACCAGATGTTGCAGTACCTTTGAATTTTTGGTCAGGTTTGCGGTGACCAGTTTGACGTTCGTATCAATAACGCACTCCACATACTCACTCTTTCTGGTTTTTTCACACTGTTTATCTTCTTTGCAGGCAGCGCAATCTTTGGTTGCCTTTTTGATGGAAGGGGCAATAGTCTTCACGATTGCGCCAATATTGCCGTGGGCCTTGCCTTTGGCATCAACAGTGGCTGTTACCGCACCGCAGCGCTCATGGCCAAGCACCATGACGAGAGGTGTGCCAAGGTGTTCAGCGGCATATTCAATGCTGCCCAACACCACCGGGTCAGGGATATTGCCGGCCACCCGGATCACAAACAGTTCGCCAAGGCCGCTGTCAAAAAGCAGTTCCGGTGGAACACGTGAATCTGAACAGGTCAGGATGATGGCGTACGGTGATTGAGACTTTGTCAGGGCTGCCCGTGATGCCGTGGTGCAGCGTTGGGCTGCAGTCGGTTTTTCATCCAAATAGCGTTTGTTACCCTCAACCAGTTTTTGCAGCGCCTCGTCAGCCGATATTGCCGGATGGGTGGCTGAGGCAAATACCAGGCCTGCTGCCAGCAGTGCGGATCCGATTATCCCAGCGATGATTCTTTTTACCATTGTAGACCTCCCCGTTGATTTGTCATTCTGGACATGTACCGCGCATCAGACCGTTGTTAGCCATCATTGTCTTGATTTTTATAACCTGAACTGACGAACCAGCCGCTGTAATTCCTCCGCATTGCCGGCCAGCTGACTTGCTGCAGCTGCCGACTCTTGAGCACCGCTGGCGGTATCTTGCACCACATCACTGATCTGATGGATGTTGTTGGTAATCTCACTGGTTGTGGCTGTCTGCTCTTCGGCTGCTGTTGCCACCTGATTGACCTGCATTGACACATCATTGATTTTAGAGAGAATTTCCTGTAATGCCTCGCCGGAGCGGGCAGCATCTTCGGTGCCTTGCTGTACCTCTTGAACCCCTTGTTCCATCTCACCAACTGCTGCCCTGGTCTCGGTCTGGATCGCCTTGATCATCTCACTGATCTCACGGGTGGCGCGGGTGGTTCGCTCAGCAAGGGCCCTCACCTCATCGGCAACCACGGCAAAACCACGGCCCTGTTCACCGGCGCGGGCCGCCTCAATGGCAGCATTCAAGGCCAGTAGATTGGTCTGGTCGGCAATATCTTCAATCGTGGCAACAATGGCACCGATCTGATCAGAGCGGGAGCCAAGAGAGGCAACCGTCTCAGCTGAGCTGCGTACGCGGCTGGCGATCCGCTCCATGCCGCAGATCGTGGAAGAAACCACACTGGAACCGGTTACCGCAGCCTGTGTGGCCTGGCTGGAACCATCAGCAGCCTGCTGGCAATTGTCGGATATGCTGCTGCTGGTGGCAGCCATCTCTTCGCTGGCTGTTGCCACAGTGGCTGACTGGGCTGCAACCTCTTCAGCCCCGGTGGCGATTCTGATGGCCGTGGCTTGCAGCTGGTTGGCAGCAGAGGCCACTTGGGTTGAGGTGTCAGCCACCTTGGTGAGCGTTGTGCGCAGTCCTTCAGTCATGGTGCGGAACGCCTCGCTCAGTTCACCGACTTCATCCCCGGAGCGATAATCAATCTGTACCTGCAGGTCACCATCAGCGACCTGGCGGGCCTGGCCAGCCAGAGTCGTTACCGGCAGACTGATGGAACGCGAGATAATCAGCCCCAAGACAAAGGCCAGGATAGATCCAAGCGCTGCTGCCCCGATCATGATCCAGCCAGCCCTGTTTGCGGTAACGGTGTTCTGGTCAGATATGGATTTGCCTGATTTTGTTAAATATTCACTAAGCTTGTCTATTGATTCAATTTCTGCCCGTACTGCCGTGCTAGCTGCATCGCCTTTGAGGAGTTCCAAGGCATCTGCGTGCTTGTTTTCTTTTGCCATGGCAATGGATTGATCTAAGAAGGGAATGTAGCTTTTGCGTGCGTTTGAAAGTTCATCAAACAATTTTTTTGCTTCTGCGTCTGGCAGGTTTTTTTCAAGCTCTTTATCAGCTGTTTCGATGGTTGATCGTAATTCGTTGATTCTTTTGGTAAACTTTTCTGTTTCGGCAGTGTCTTTTGCCGCCAGGAGGTCACGCAGATTAACCCGCATGCGATGAAAACTGGCAGCAATAATCCCGATTTTTGCTGTAGGTGTAAGTCCTTTTTCATAGAGCATGGTGTCGGCATCATCAATCCTGTGGATCTGAAAATAACCGAAGATGCCGATCAGCATGGCAATCAACGCCACCACCAGAAAACTACCGATCAACTTGGGACCGAGCTTGATGTTTGACAGCATAATTGCCTCCTGGCCATGATGTTTGTTTCTGACACCGGTTCGTAACATCACGGTGTCAAATTTTGTATACCAGTATTTGGAGCAAGTACAAGGTCAGGTGTAAAGTTTATTTACACTTTTGCGCTGTACAAAAAAATATACCCGGCACGATCAGTCGCCGGGTATATCTGGTCTGGTATGCAGTGCTCTCGGGAATAAAGGAACGTACCGGGATGTCTGAAACAGCACAGCCGTGCGATAGATAGCTGGGCTGAACTATTCGATTACTCCCTTCAATTCCTCAATCAAGCCACCCAGAAAATCATAGCCCTTCTGCCATAAATCGGCAGATTCGATATCAATGCCGGCCAGTTTAGCCGTGTCGGCGGGCGACAGGGCACCGCCTGACTCCAGGAGTGCCCGGTAGCCTGGTTTAAAACTCTCTCCGGTCTCGCGGTACTGCTGGTACAGGGCCAGCACCAGCAGTTCGGCAAAGGTATAGGAGTAACAGTAAAAACGGCTGTGAATAAAGTGACTGATGTAGGACCAGCCCCAGCTGTAGGCCGGAATCATCTCAACCGCATCACCAAACAGTTTTGCATTCTCTTCCAGCCAGATCTGGCTGATCCGGTCATTGGAGAGCAGGCCGTTCTGACGTTCTGCATGCAGCCGCATCTCAAAGCGGGTCAAGACGGTCTGGCGGAAGGTGGTGGCGATGATATCCTCAATCTTGGCGCAGAGCAGGGACTTGCGGACTTCAACATCCTGCTCCTGGTCCAGCAGCATGCGGGTCAGCAGCATCTCGCCAAAGACCGAGGCGGTCTCAGCCAGAGGCAGCGGTGCGTGGTAGTTGAGGCTGTTCTGCTTCTGGGACAGGACAAAATGCAGACCATGGCCGGCTTCGTGGGCTATGGTTGCAATATCACGCAGGTTATTGGTGAAGTTTAAGAGCAGGAAGGGGGGATCAATTGGTGAGATCCCCATGGCAAAGGCACCGCCGGACTTGCCCTGGCGTGGCATGACATCCACCCTGCGCTCGTCAAAAAAGGCCTGGATAATATCGCCGAACTGTGGATCGTAGTTCCGGTAGGCAGCAATGGTCAGGTTGCGGGCCTCATCAAAGCTATACTTTTTTTGCGCCTCAGCCACCGGTGCATAGACATCGCAGTTGCGGATCTTGTCCATCCCCAGCATCTTCGCCTTAAGGCGAAAGTAATCCTGGGCCAGTGTGTAGTTGGCCTCAGTGGTCTGCATCAGGTGCTCCACCGCCTCGTCGGTCAGTTCGTTGCCGATGTTGGTGGGCTGGATTGCAGACTGGTAGCCACGCAGTTCCATCTCCTGACCATGGTCCAGGGCCATGGTGTTGAAGACCGTGCCAAAGACCAGGGCATTGCCGGACTCTGCATGTTTTTCCAGAAAACAGGTCTGGGCGTTAAAGCGGATCTCTGCCGAGGGATGGTGCAGTAGGGAGAGCAGTTCTTCACCGGTAAATTCCTTTATCTCGCCTTCAAACTCCATCCGGTATGTCAACGAGGCAGACAGTTCATCAAACAGTTTGGTAAAGGCCCGGCTGCCGGTCAGGTCTTTGCGGGTCAGCAGACGTTCCTCATTTTCCTGCAGGGTGTACGGTTTGAACTTGCGAATACCTTCCAGAAAGTGAACAAAAGGAGCGGCATCAGGCAAACTGCAGACCTGCGCGAACAGCTCATCGGGTAGGTTCATCAGCTCCAGATCAAAGAACAAAAGCGCTTGCGAGAGGCGGCTGCCCAGCTCGGAGCAGCGCTGGGACAGGGCGCGGTGGGTCTCGTTGCCGGAGTCGGAGGCAAACAACAGGTGGCTATAGCAGAACGGCTTTGCCATCCGGGTCTGCATCGCCTCGTACTCAGACAGGGCCTTGAGTATGTCAGCGGCATCCAGTGTTGCGATCTTTTCAAAATATTGAGCGCGAAAGTCAGCGGCAAGCTGGTCAAATGAAGCAAGGTCCGCCTCAAGCTCAGGAGAGTCAGGGGCAGGGTAGAGCAGGGCGGTGTTCCAGGTCAGGTCTATGGTTGTCATAAAATGGCAGCTCCTCGTAAAAGAATGAGTTGCCATCATTCAGTGTTTGCCTGCTTTTGTCAAGGCAGAGCCGAACGTGTCAGTGCCAGGCAAAGGCAGCCATTGAGATGACGCCATAGGTGGCGGCATTGTGTAGCAACTCCGGCTTCAGACCTGCTCCCATGGCAACAAAGAGGGGCAACAGGTGTTCCGGCGTGGGATGGTTCTGTACAGCATGCGGACCTTGGTGCTGGTAGTCAAGCAGGGCGGCCTGGTCATTGTTGAGAATTGACGTGATCAGCCAGTTGTTAAACTGCTCGACATAGGCTGGCATTTCCGCATCAATGGGGCGCCCGAAAAAATCACGCAGGTTGTGGGTTGCTGAACCGCTTGCCAGGATCAGAACATCCTCTGTTCTCAAGGGGGCTAAGGCCTTGCCAATGGCCAGATGGTGAGCTGGACTGAGATTGGGCTGCACCGATAGCTGGATAACCGGGATGTCAGCCAGCGGGTAGATCAGTTTCAGCGGCACCCAGGCGCCATGGTCGAGGCCACGCTGCGAGTCCTGTTGTACGGCAATACCTTGCTGGTGCAGTGCCTGTTGCACACGTTCAGCCAGTTGCGGGCTTCCCGGGGCAGGGTAGGTCATCTGATACAGCTCATCCGGAAACCCGCCAAAGTCATGGATGGTCTCTGGATAGTGCGTGCTGGTAACGGTTGGTTGATGGGTGGTCCAGTGTGCTGATATGGCTATGATTGCCTTGGGTCGTGGTAGCGATTGCCCCAGACTGGTCAGAAAGGAGCGGGTTGTCCCCGGCTCAAGAATCAGCGTTGGTGCGCCATGTGAGATAAAAAGTGCCGGTAGTGCTGTTTGCATGGTGGATCACTCCCGTAAAACACCGGAGCCCATACAGGTGCTGAGGTACGGGCTCCGGCAATGGGTTGGCAACATCAGTTGGTGCCAGAGAAACGGCGTGCCAGTTCTGCCACCCGCTGGCCCAGCAGTGCTGCTGTTTCATGGTCATTGGGCGGTGGCACGGCATCCGGACCCTGGTCGTTGTTTGACTGGGCCATGGCCCCCAGGAACGAGCCGAGACGGTTGTTGTCGGTGATGTTGGCGGTACTGGCGTTGTTTCCCGGCAGCATGCCCAGGCTGACCCAGATCATGCCGTGTTGAGCGGCAAAGATTGCCTGTTGTATCAAGGTGTTGAGTTTGTCGCCGCTTTGGCTTGAAGAGTTGGTAAAACCGGCAGCCAGCTTGTCTTTCCACTTCTGTTCCATCCAGAATTTGGCGCTGGCCTCCATGAATTTCTTGAACTCAGCTGAAGCGCTGCCCATATAGGTTGGGCAACCAAAGATGATGGCATCGGCTTGATGCAATGTCTCCCAGTTATGTTCAATATCTTCAACCGACAGTAAAGAAACGGTACTTCCTGCAACTCTGGCTGCGCCTTGTGCCACTGATTTGGCAACTGCTTCGGTATGGCCGTAGGTGCTGTGATAGATAATGGCTATGGTTGACATGACGAGTTCCTCCTGATTATTTATTGATCTGTTGTTTGATCAGCTCTACGTCCAGGGTAATGGTTATGTCGTTACCAACGGCAACGCCGCCGGTTTCAAGCACAGCGTTCCAGAGCAGGCCAAAATCCTTGCGGTTGATGGTGGCACTGGCGGTTGCTCCACGCCTGAGATTCCCCCAGGGGTCTTTACTGGTTTTCTCCGGTACACGGGCATTCAGCACCACTTGACGGGTGACGCCGTGCAGAGTCAGGTTGCCAATGATCTGTAGTGTGTCCTTGCCTCCTTTGATGATTTTTTGAGAGACAAAGGTCATGGTCGGGTACTGGGCAACATTGAAGAAATCAGCACTTCTGAGGTGTTCATCGCGCTTTGCAACGTTGGTGTTGATGGAATTGGTATCGATGGTGACCGTAACAGTTGATTTGGTGATATCGTTGTCATCAAGGGTAACAACACCGTTGAACGTGGTGAACGCACCATACACATTGGCAATCATCAGGTGCTGTACCTGAAAGCCGACATGCGAGTGTTCCGGATCGATCTTCCAGGTTGCTGCCTGGCTTAATGCCGGTATTCCCAGTGCAATGATGGTTATTAGTGAAAAGATTAGGCGTTTCATGATCTTCCTCCTGTTTCTGACGTATGTTTTGCTTTTGAATTGTTTGCCAATTTTTTTACGTGGTTGCTTTACCTAGCCCAAGTTTCTTGCACAATCCTCCTAACAGCTGCTGCTCAGTATCGGAAAGTACGTTCATTTCAGCAACTATTGCCGCTTCAACAGTGGCATAAACCTCCTTGATGAGCTGCTCCCCATTGTCTGTCAGATGAATGTTCAGGTAGCGGCGGTCATGCCGGTGCCGCTCCCTGCGAACCAGATCCCGTTTTTCCAGATTATCAATCACCATGGTGATATTGCCGGTGCTTCGCAGGATTTTTGCCGCAATATCCCGCTGACAGAGTGGCCCTTTATGCAACAATGCCTCAAGCACACCAAACTGGCTTATGGTCAGATTTGCGGCTGCCATATGGCGACTGGTACGTGCTGTTACCGATTCCGCAGCGCGCATCAGCTTGGTATAGCAGGCTAAACTCTGTTGTATGGCTGGCTTCTTTGCATTCATGATCATCACCAATAGGTCAATGCTTTATTGTTTAATATTAAACTATTCTTCCTGAGTAGAAAGGTCAATAAAAAAATGCCTGGTTTGGATGTCCCGGAGAAGGAGTTAAGCCGCCCGGAGATACTGCACAGGCCAGGACGCTTCTGTCTTGAGCTGCTGGGCAGCAGAAAGCGGCCAGGAAGGATTTCGCAGCAGTTCACGACCCAGAAAAACAGTGTCGGCAAGACCAGTGGCAACAATCTGTTCAGCCTGTATCGGCGATGTAATCAACCCCACCGCTCCTGTGGCAATGCCAAGCCGCTGCTTAATGGCTGTGGCAAAGCCGGTTTGAAATCCTGGCGCTGCCGGAATGACAGCATCAGGCACCAGCCCGCCAGTGGAACAGTCAATCAGGTCAATGCCGATCAGCTGCAACTGTTTGCAGAGTTCAAGTGATTGTTCAAGATCCCAGCCGTTATCAACCCAGTCTGTTGCCGATATCCTGACAAAAACCGGCAGGTCGGCAGGCCAGGCCTGTCTGACTGCCTGTGCAATCTGTAACGGAAAGCGCAGCCGGTTTTCAAGGCAGCCGCCATACCTGTCTGTGCGTTGATTGGTGATCGGCGACAGAAACTGGTGTAACAGATAGCCGTGGGCCATATGCACCTCTACAACCTCAAAACCGGCTGATGCAGCCCGCAGAGCTGCAGCAACAAAGTCAGATTCTATTTTTTGCAGATCAGCATCAGTCAGTTCTTTGGGCACGGTATAATCAGGTGCAAACGCAAGCGGACTGGGAGCCACCGTTTGCCAGCTGCCTTCGGAGCCAGCGAGTGGGCCACTGCCATGGCAGGGGGGGCGGGTGGATGCTTTCCGTCCGGCATGGGCAAGTTGTAATGCTGGAATGGCACCCTGCTCTTTGATAAAGCGGGTTATGGGGATAAAGGCGCTGGCTTGATCACTGTTCCAGAGACCGCAATCAAGGGGGCTGATTCTGCCTTCGGGGCACACAGCCGTAGCTTCCACCATGATGAGTCCTGCGCCACCGGCAGCCCTGCTGCCATAGTGTACCAGATGCCAGTCCGTGGGAATGCCGTGGGCACTTGAGTATTGGCACATGGGGGACATGAAGATACGGTTTCTGGCTGAAAGGCTACGCATCCGGAAAGGAGAAAAAAGGTGGTTCATGGTCTGCTCCTGTCTGGCACCAAGCCATAGAACGTATGGCTGTGCTAACTGAGTACTGCTTTCAGATCATCTAGGGTGTCTATATCCCTGAGTGGCGGCAGACAACAGACATCCAGGTTTAACTGGGTGCAGGCGTGACAGGTCTGCCCAAACACGAACTCGGTACTCCATTGTATACCCTGAAAGAACCGGGGGGAGAATAAGTTGCTGTGACAGCCGATCAGGCAGTAGCCGCCATCCTCTGTTGGGCCGATTACTACATCATGCTGTTGCAAGGCGCTGAATGCAGCCTGCAGGTAGTTGGCATCCAGGCCGGGAATATCGCTGCCGATCAGGACAACCTGTTGGTTGCCTTCGGCAAACAGTCTGCTAAAGGCAGCGGCCATCCGCTCACCAAGATCAGCCCCCTCTTGAGGCAGGCAGAGCTGTGATGCCTGCTGCCATGCAGACGGCAACAGAGTTGGATCAGAGCCGTCAAAGAACAAGGCCAGTGGCGTACCGCTGGCCTGTACCTGCTGAATCGTGCGATCAGCCAGAGTGCGGTAGATAGTGCAGGCTTCATCTGCACCGATAGCCCTGGCCAGGCGGGTCTTAACCCGGCCGGGGATAGGCGGTTTGACGAACAGGGCTACGGTTTGGAGCATCGCTGGTAGTTGCCCTGCCAGTAGTGGCTGGTCTGGTTGTCTTTGTAGGAACGGTACGAAAGCTGATTGCCGGAGAGTGTCATGACAGCGTGGATTGTCTTGCCGGAGCTCTCGCCCTTTAAGGTGGCAATCAGTTTGTTACCTGCTTCAGAGGCGACTCCCTGAGAATAATTCTTACCCTGCCAGCCTTCTGTAAGCCTGACAGAGTAGAGTTCTGTGCCTGAAGCAACCCAGATAATGTCATCCGGCATTCCGCTGTGCTGAGGGCGGCACCAGGTTCCGCTAAAATCGGCGGCCAGGGCAGATGTGGCAACCAGGAACAGACAGCTGCAAAGTACTGTTTGAACTGTTTTCATGATAGTTTCTCCTGCAATCGTAAAGCAGTTATTTCAGCAGCAGTTCGGGCTTCATAACATCCAGCAGCTTGAGCAGTTCTGCCTTTGACAATCCCTTGGGCTGGGCTGATTGTCCCATCTGACTGATGGAGATCACCTTGCCTGATTTCTCATATTTGATGGCTATCTGGCCAAAGCCGCTACCGTCGCTGTAGACTGCCGGCAGTCCTTTGTAACTGAAGGATTCCGGTTTTTTCTTGTTGATCACCTGTTGAAAGCTCTTGAAGCTGGCAAGCGGATGCAGATGCACCCCCAGTACATCTCCTTTGCTGCTCATCCAGCCGGCCATGAAAACACCGGGATCAGTCTGGTCCACACCGCCATAACTGTAACCGGCAAGCTTTACCGTCTTGGCCCATTTATCAAACTCCGCTTTACCCGGACCTGCGGCAAAGGCACAGACAATGTTTAACAGCACCAACAGACAGGAGATTACTGCTACTCTCTTCATGGGGATTCCTCCATAGGATCATTAATTTTGTTTGTTTGTGTAACACATTACCAGTTACTGTCAATTTGCCCGGTATTGATTGGCCAGTTTTTGGGGGTCAGCCCCGGATAGATAACGCAATAGCAATAGCCAGTTATGCAGGGTACGGCGGACAATCCCATCCTGCTGCCAGCGGCGGGGGGAGGTGCGGACCCGTTCAGGCAACAGGGTAAACCTGAATCCGGCTTGCCGGAGTTTGCGGGCCAACGCCACATCCTCCATCAGTGGAATGGCGGGGATTCCACCGATATCCTGTAAAGCTGCCCTGCTGACAAAGATGGCCTGATCACCATAGGGAAGCTCGAACAGCATGCAACGCAGGTCAACAAATCGTTCAATCAGGCGATAGGGGGGGGATGTTGCATCAATCCCCAGCCGGAAGGCACCCCAGTCAGCCCCGCGGTTGATCGCGGCAAGGATGGAGCTGAAGGCATGGGGGGGCAAAAAGGTGTCGGCATGCAGCATCACCAGGATATCGCCGCTGGCAGTGACGGCTCCTGCAGCCAACTGATTACCACGGCCTTTGATGGATGAGCCAAGCCGGAACACTGTGCCATCAGCAATAACCGCAATGGTTGAGCCGCCTGGATCGCCGTCAGCAACGATAATTTCAACATCAGGATCAATGGAACGCAGGTGGCTGATGATCCCGTTGATCTGTGCCTGCTCATGCAGTACCGGAATGATAACTGAAATCTTCATTGTGGCCGGGGCTGGTCTGTCAGCCCGGCAATGAGCTGTTGCACGCTCTCAAGCGCACCGGCATGGTCAAAGCGATCCAGCTGCCGCAGTAGAATTGTGAGTAACGGGTGGTCTGTAGCGGCGGATAACGTTACGATCTGCTGTAGCAGCTGTTCAGGGACAAGTTCCTGTTCGCGCAGGTAGGTGGTCAGTTCCTGTAGCAAGGGGAGCAGCTGCCCATGGTCAGCTGCTCTATGATCGCTGGCAGGGCCGGTTGCCACCTGTTCCTGGGTGAGCAGATAGCGTTTGATGGCCGACAAGCTCAGCTCCAGTTCATGGGTGAACAGTTCCATATCCGCCTGACGTGCATCTGAACGCAACTGCTGCTCCAGTGCAGCAGCAGCCTTCATCAGCTGCACAGCTCCAATGCTGCCGGAGACACCTTTGATGTTATGGGCCAGCTTCCGTGCATCAGCGGTTTTACCTTCAGCCAACAAGGCCTTAAGTTCATCTGCCGACCGGCCGTGTTCCTCTACAAAGGCCAGTAACAGCTTGTTCAGCAATAGGCTGTGATCGCCCAGGCGACGCAGGGCAGTGACACTATCAAACTCTGGCATATCCGTGGCAGAACCGTTCAGCTCAGGAGGTGTTACCTCTGTATCATGCTGCAGTAGCGATGGGGGGGCTGCTTTTTGAAAACGTTTCAGTACGGTGAGCAGTTCCACCGGGTTGAACGGTTTGGCTACAAAATCCACCATGCCTGCTGCAGCGCAGCGTTCACGGTCTTCCTGCATGACCGCAGCGGTCATGGCAATCACCGGCAGGGTAGCACTGTCATACCGTTCCCTGATTTTGCGGGTGGCCTCAAATCCATCCATTACCGGCATATGCAGGTCCATCAGGACAACGTCAAAGCAGGGATGTGTAATCAGCTCGAGCGCAGCAGCACCATGCTCGGCAAGGGTAACCTCTGCGCCGTACTGTTGCAGCATCTCAGCAGCCACCTCCTGATTGATCCGGTTGTCTTCCACCAGCAGGACACGCAGCCTGTCCAGTTCAAGCTTTCTCTGGTGCATTAGAGATGCTGTCAAAGAGTCAGGTCTGTCCCGGTTGTCTTCAGCAGTGCTGTGCAGCTTTCTTGCCTGCGTTCCCGGAGGAACTTTACGCATCTGAAGGACAAAGCTGAAGGTGCTGCCAACTCCCTTTTGGCTTGCGACGCTGATGGAACCGCCCATCAGTCCCACCAGTCTTTGGCAGATAGTCAACCCCAGGCCGGTGCCGCCGTATTTGCGGCTGATGGTGTTGTCAGCCTGGGTAAAGGCCTGGAACAGCCGGTCTGTTTCACCCTTGTCAAGGCCGATACCGGTATCCTGTACGGAAAAACAGAGCAAGACCGTTCTGCTGTCTTCCTGCAACTGTTCAACCTTGATATGGATCTCTCCGCTCTCGGTAAACTTGACGGCATTTCCCACCAGGTTGTTGAGTACCTGTGACAGGCGCATCGGATCCCCCTGAAGCACGGCAGGGAGGGAGGGAGGCAGTTCTACCGTGGTGGCAAGCCCTTTCTCTTCAATCTTTGCCCTGAAGAGTTCTATGGTATTCCTGATAACCTCTTCAACGGAGACCGGTAACTGTTCTATTTCAATACGGCCGGCTTCAATTTTTGAATAGTCAAGAATATCATTGAGAATTTCCATCAAGGCCTGAGATGCACTGTAGACCTTGAGCAGAAAGTCTCTCTGGCGCGGATCGAGTTCCGTCTCAAGTACCAGCCTGGTCAACCCCAGAATGGCGTTCATCGGGGTACGGATCTCATGACTCATGTTGGCCAGAAATTCTGATTTGGCCCGGTTGGCAGCCTCGGCCTCTGCCGTACGTTGCTCCAGTTGCAGTTGGGTCAGTTTTAACTCAGTAATATCCGAGACCAGCACAAAGAAGCCTCTGGTCTGCCCAGCGGCGATGTCAGGTATATAGTGGGCCCAGGTATAACCGATGCTGCCGTCGGCCTTGGTGAGGGAGCGTTCAAACCGCTGCAGCTCGCCGTTCAGTGCTGCCTTGATATAGGGTTCATTTTTAGCAAACAGTTCGTCACCCATCAGCTCGCGGATATGAATGCCGCGCATCTGGTCAGCTGTTTTCCCAAACCACTCCAGATAGGCGATGTTGGCAAAACGGTTATGCAGGTCCTTGTCCCAGTAACCCACCATGCCGGGGATGATATCGGTCAATACCCGCATGAACCGTTCACTCTCTTCAAGCGCCGCCTCAGCATTCTTATGTTTCGTGATATCCCGTGCGGCAGCGTAAATCAGGTTGGCGCAGGGGGCCGAGCGCCATTCAATCCAGCGGTAGGAGCCATCCTTGCAACGGTAGCGGTTGATGAAATTGAGAATCTGTTTGTTTGCATCCAGATCAGACAGCGCTGCCAGGGTGGCCGGGATGTCATCTGGATGGACAAAGTCAAGGAACTGCTTCCCGGTCAACTCCTCCAGGGTATAGCCGAGGGTTTCTTCCCAGGAACGGTTCAGCCGTTTGAAGTGACCTTCCAGATCTGCAATGCAGAGCATATCCAGGGCCATGCTGAAGAATCGATCCAGCTCTTCACTCAGTTTATGGATGCTTTCGTCTGAAGCTGCCTTCTGTTTTGAAAACTCCTCATGCCGTGTATGGAAAAAATGCAGGGTGAAACCGGCTGCCACCACACCCAGCAGAAACAGAGATCCCAGTATGGTCACTTCGTTCCGCCAGTCGGCATACACAACCTCAAGATCCCGGGATACCGCCACCACCAACGGTTTGTTCATCTTCAGCGTCACGGGCCGGATGGTGATTTGCGCCATCATCTGGTTTCTGCCGGTGGCATAGACAATACCGGTATGCACTGTCTGCAGCTTGCCGCTGGCGCGGTGCCTGCTGAAGAAACTGCCCGGCACGGCAAGGTTTTTGCCGATGAACTCCTTGTGGCCGGGTTCCATGAGGAACAGCAGGCCATCCCCGTGGGCTAGTGCAGAACGCATGTCCGGCGCGTACAAAACGGATAAAAGCAGGGTGCTGAAGTAATCCGGGTTAAGGGAGGCTGCGATGACGCCGGCAAAGCTGCCGTCAGGGTTGTACAGTGTCCTGCTCAGGTTGATAACGTAGCTGTTCAGGGCTGTCCTGAAGGGAGGAGAGACATACAGCAGATCCTCTCCCGCATGTTGTTGCGGAATCCTGAAATATTCACGATCACTGAAATCCTTTTCCAGTAGTTCGGCCCTGCTGGAAAGGCGGGTTATCCCCCGGGCATCCAGCCGCACTATGGTACGGACACCGGGCATGGCGTTTGTCAGGTCTTCAAAGCGTTGCTTGTAGCCAGGGTCGTTTGCCAGCAGGGCAGGGTCTTTTTGGAGTCTGAGCAGCAGTTTGTTCAACGACTCCAGGTTCCAGACCGTGTTTTTACTGATGATCTCCGCCTTCTGCAGAAGTTGTTCCTGCTCGCGTATCCCTGCCCGTTCATGTTCCCTGAACAGATACAGAAACAGCACCAGACCAAGTACGATGACGCCAAGACTGAAGATGGCCCAGTGGCGGGGCTGCCCTTTGGTAAAAGCGGTACTGTTCATGCGGGTTGTTGAGGATTGCCGGCTGCTTGTGGCGGTTTAAAAAAACGGTACTGTCCTCTGCCGGACTGTTTGACCTGATACATGGCCATATCCGCATGCTTCATAAGCTCCTCGACTGACAGTGCATCAAAAGGATAGCGGCTGATACCGATGCTGGGGGTGCTGCGCAGGGTCAGTTCACCGACCTGATAGGGTAGTGACAGGTTTTCCAGGATTTTTTGTGCCACGGTAATCTCACCGTTAACAGTCAGGTGACTGGTCATCACCACCACAAACTCATCTCCGCCAAGCCGGGCCACCAGATCACTTTCCCGCACGCTCTGCTTAAGCCGTGCCGCAACCTGTATCAAAAGCCCATCACCCACAGCATGCCCGAAGGTGTCATTGATGTTCTTGAAACGGTCAAGATCAATAAACATCACGGCAAGTTCAGTATGTTCCCGGCGTGCCAGGGCTATGGTCTGCTCCAGTACCACCTGTACATACATCCTGTTGGGCAGGCCGGTCAGGTAGTCGTGATTGGCAACATGGAGGATTTCAGCCTCTACGCTCTTCTGGCGGGAGATGTCCGTGAAACTGCCGATATAGAAATCAACCTGCCCCTTGGGGTTCCGGACGGTCGAGATGGTCAGCAGTTTGGGGTACACGCTCCCGTCTTTCCGGCGGTCCCACAGTTCTCCCTGCCAGAACCCCTGATCATGAAGACTCTGCCACATGTCCCGATATTCTTCCGGATTGGTGCGGCCGGAGGACAGTATTTTAGGATCCTGTCCCTTTATCTCCTCCAGCGGATATCCGGTCTGCCGGGTAAAGGCGCTGTTAATCTCAATGATCCGGTTGGAGCGGTCAGTGATCATGATCGCTTCACCACTGTAGTTGAAGACATGGCTGGCGAGGCGCAGTTCCCGTTCAATCCGTTTGCGCTGCAGAAGATTACGGACCCGTATCCTGAGCAGGGCCGTGACCACCGGTTTGGTGAGGTAATCGTCGGCTCCCAGCTCCAATCCGATTAACTGGCTTTGCTCAGAGTTGTCGGCAGTGACAAAGATAACAGGAATGCCGGCAGTGTCAGGATTGTCGCGCAGCCTGCGTAGTACCTCAATCCCGTTCATCTCCGGCATCATCATATCCAGCAGTATCAGCTCAGGACGGTCTTCACGGGCTGCCAGCTCTAGAGCGGCCTGGCCGCTGACAGCGGTTTTGATCCGGTAATCATCCTTTAACGCCGCCACCAGCAGGTGCAGGTTGGAGGGGCTGTCATCAACCAGCAGTATCAGGGGCAGATCTGTCTGTTGCGGATTCATGGCTGATCCAATCGATTCAGTTGCGGCGTATCTGCGGTCTGGTTCGGAAACTGCCTCGTTTTCTGCTCAATCTAACAATGTCAAATGGTTGTGAGATGTTGAGGAATGCTCCCTGTGTCTATGCATACAGGTAAGAGTACCTCTGTCCGGACCTGTGTCAAGCAGCCATGGCTGTTGTCCGCTTTTGCGCCTCTATGGCCAGAGGGGGCAGTCCAATCCCAGGCATTCATGGTTACGGGCCATCTGGGTACAGGCAAACGGCGTCACCTCCGGCATGTTCAGTGCCCATAGCTCTGCAGCAAGCCGCATCCCGGTACGCAGGGCAGTCCAGCAGTCGCGTTGACAGCACCGGGCGGCCTCATATTCCGCTATCTCGGCCAGAACCTGCTGCACAATCTGTTGCACGGTCTGGCGGCTGGCCGCCTTGAGCGGCGTTGCCTCCAACAGCACACTGAAGGCGATACCAATGCCGGTTGCAGCACCGCAGATCCCCATGAAACCACAACTGCCGCCACTGACCCCGGCGCCACGCTGGATAGCGGCATGCAGCTGCTCTGGGGTAACCGGGTGCCCGGCATTCCGCAGGCCGGCCAATAAGACACCAGGCACCAGGGCATGATATTGGGGGCCATGCAGCGGTATTGCCGGGTGCTGGCAGATATCCCTCATAAGCCGGATCGGGTCGGAGGTGTTGCCGGCTGCGCAGAGGTGTTCAATCAGGCTTAAGGTATCGCCGGTATGGCAGCTGTCGCAGACAAAGTGCCCCTGCTCGCAGCTGGCGTTGGCTGACCGTGTCTTGCCACAGAAATGGCAGGCGGTCTGTTGTTCGACCGGATGGTAGACCAAGGGGGCACCGCAGACCAGACAGCCGCTATCGAAGTTTTGTTGGGCTGTCGGCGCACTGTTCCTGCCTTCGGGTGGAAGGCAGCAGTTGGCGCCGGGCTCAATCAGCACATTGGTAACAAAGCCGTGGCTGTCCAGATGCCAGACCTGGGAACCCAGCAGATCAGCATCCTGTCTGGGGATTCGACTGACCTGCCCTGGCCGCAACCAGACACCGGAGGCGGTCAACAGGCCTGCTGCAGGGCCGGGGTAGAGGATCAGTACGCTTTCAGAACTGTTTTCCGGCTTCCGCACGCAAAAGGTCAGTGAGAAGAACGGATGGTTATTTACCACCCGGTAGGGCAGGCGCTTGATCACACTGAAACCGGTGAAACCGGTTTCGTCCAGGATACCCAGCAGGTCTTTCTGGGTCAGGGCACCGCTGATGCATTCACCCCGCAGGGTTTCATCATTCAGGATCGCTGCATCGGGTTCGGTCTCGCAGACCACATCAGCCGCCACCAGCCTGCCGCCCGGCTTCAGGATGCGCATGATCTCGCTGAAGGTGCTGCGCTTGTCAGCAGACAGGTTCAGCACGCAGTTGGAAACCACCAGGTCCTGCGAGCTGTCAGCAACAGGAAGTGATTCGAGAAAACCCTTTAAAAACTGCAGGTTGTTATAGCCAAGGTGCTCTTGTACTTCAACTGCGCCCTTTTGGGCCAGATCCAACATCGGCTCCAGCATGTCAATGCCGGTCACCATGCCGTCTTTCCCCACCAGCCGGGCAGCAATAAAACATTCCACACCGCTGCCGCAGCCCAGATCAACCATCTGCTCACCAGGTTTGAGGTCGGCATCCAGCACCGGACTGCCGCAGCCATACCCCCTGAAGCGGTAAGCAGCCGGGATGTGGTGCATCATGTTTTCATCGTAATGAACTGGATTCAGGATCTCCAGCCGCTTGTCTCCAACAGCCTCGGCGTAGTAGTTGCCCACCCGGCTGCGACTGTCGGCAGGAGGTTCCAGCGCCAGTAAACAATTGGTGTGGCAGAGCGCCACCGGGCCGTGACTGCCGCAGCTGACCAGCAGTTCTCCCATCTTGAGACGCAGTCCGGGGTGCGCAGCTTCAGGCAGCCGGTCTGCCGCCTGTTTGATCAGCTGCAGAGATAGCTGTTCAAACAGGGGCTGGTAGGGATCTGTACCGACAAAGCTGCCATCATGATGGTAGCAATGATCAAGGTCACCGCCACCCAGCAGAAAGCGCCAGGGATCGGCAAGGCCGGCTACACTGGTCTGCCTGATCCGGGCCAGTACGGGGCTTTGCTGCCAGGCCTGCAAAAGTCCCTGATCCAGTGGGGTCGCCAGCTCAGTAAGGTCGATGGTGGCTGCTGAGGGGTAGAGTTGATTGTCCGGGCCGATGGCCGCTGCCTCCCAGCCTGCACTGGAGCCATCGTGGATCGTGCCCGGTGCTGAGAAGATCTGGGCTTTCAGGTTTTCGATGTTGTCGATGGTGATGCCCCGTTGTTCTGCCTGTTGCAGGGCATTCAGCACCGGCTGCAGCAGTTCCGTCGGCTGCAGATGCTGGTCAGCGCTGCCCCGGCCACGGATAAAGTGCCACATCAGGTGCAGTGCGGTAGCCCCTTGGTCCGCAGCATAGTCAACCAGCCAGGTCAAGTCGCGGGCATTTTCCTTGGTGACGCAACAACTCAGGGTATAGCGCCAGCCCTGCTCACGCAGCCAGCAAAGCTGCTGTTCCAGGCGGATAAAACTGCCACTTCCCCGTAGTTGATCATGGTGCTCCGGCCTGCCGTCAAGGCTGATCTGCAGGTGAATCCGCTGCCTGGACCAGTCAGCCGCCAGTTTGTCAGACACAGACAGACCATTGGTCAGAACGGCAATCCGGCTGTCCGGTATGGCCAGGATATGGTTGATCAGCTCTGCAAAATCAGGATGCACCAGCGGTTCTCCGCCGGTCAGGGCAAACAGGCGGCATCCCTGGTCTGCTGCATCATCGACATGCTGTATCAGCTGTTGCAGAGAGAGTTGGCGCCCCTGGTCCGGGCCGGAACTGAACAGGCAGTGGCTGCAGGACAGGTTGCAGCGATCCGTGATATGCAGCCAGAGTTCCCGTAGCTGCGGTACAGTACCCAGCAGCGTCTGGCGGCCCTGGTAGCTGTTTGCAGGCGGATCGGGCAGCCGTTGCAGGAAGGTTGTGGTTGCAAGATCATGACTGGCCGTGTCGGCGGCCGGCATCTGCTGCAGCAACCGGTCACCATGTGCGGTGGGGACAAACCAGGCGGGACGATCAGGGCATAGCCAGACAGCAGTGGTATCAAGCTGGAAACGTGTCCAACGGGGTGGATCAAAGGTCATGGGGTAGTCGTGTTCCTGTTCTTGAATTGTGCATACAGAGCCGGGATCAGTGCAAACAGGCCTAACAGGGCAAATGAACCCAGCACCCGTGCTGAAGCGATATCAGACAGGTTATTGATGGAGGCCAGGCTTGCCCCGGCGTTAACATAGACAAAGCCACCCGGAATGATGCCAAAGAAGGTGCCCAGCATAAAGGTGCGCAAAGGCAGGCGGGTCAGTCCTGCAGCCAGATTAATTAGAAAGAACGGAAAGAGCGGGACAAGCCTAAGGAATAACAGGTAGTTGATGCCGCGTTCTTCAAGTTCCTTGTTCATTCCTTCAAGCTTGCTGCCGAACCTTCTGAGCACGGCGTCCCGCAGCAGGTAGCGGGTGAACAGAAAGGCGAGGGTGGCGCCGATAGAGGCGGCACTGACAGCGTAGATCGTACCCATGACCGGCCCGAAGATGGCGCCTGCAGAAAGCGACAGGATGGTGGCACCGGGCAGGGCCAGGCCGGTCTGGATGATATAGAGCGCCATGAAGGCTGTCACCATCAGCACGGTATGGTCTGCATGGAATGTCTGCAGCAGTTGACGGTTGGCCTTGAGACTCTCAAGGGTCAGATAGCGGCCCAGATCAAGATAAAAGAACAGGGCTACAATAGCCAGGCCGATCAGGCACAAGATGATTTTTTTACTCTTCACACGCTTCTCCGGACAGAAATGGATTCAAAGGGGATGCGTAACAGGCGCCAGATTCCCAGCTTGTCCTGGTCGCGGTATTCGCGCAGTCCGATCATCATCTTGAGGTGCCCGTCACGGGGCTGCGCTCGGTAGGTGCCCAGCAGGCGATCCCACCAGGGCTGGCTGAAGCCGAAGTTGCTGTCTGTTTCCGTGGGGATAACCGAGTGATGAACCCGGTGCATGTCCGGCGTGATCACAATCAGGCGCAACCAACGCTCAACCGGCAGGGGAATGGACAGATTGGCATGGTTGAACATCGAGGCGGCATTCAGCAGGATTTCAAATAGCAGTACGGTCTGCGGGTTCACACCAAACAGCAGCACGACAGCCATTTTGATGCACAGAGACAGAGCAATCTCAAACGGATGAAAACGATTGCCGGTTGACACATCCAGATCAAGGTCGGTGTGGTGCATCCGGTGCAGACGCCAGAACAGCGGCACACGGTGGAACAGACGGTGCTGCAGGTAGATCACCAGGTCCAGAACCAACAGGCCTGCTGCCATCTGAAACCAGCCCGGCAGCGTCAGCCGGTTGAACAGGCCCAGGTTGTTCGCCTGTGCTGTGGCTGCCAGTGCCACCGGTAGAATCGGGAAAAACAGGCGTATCACCAGGGAATCGGTCACAATGATGCTGAGATTTGCCAGCCAGCGTCTTTTTCTGGAGACCGTAAGCGGACGCCTTGGCCAGAACCGTTCTGCCACGGCAAGCAGCGCAAACAGGCCAACAAACACACTCAGCCTGATGGTTTCCGTCAAAGCGGGTAACTGGACCATCAACCCCTCTGCCATTTCAGCCAACCTGACAAAAGGCGGGTCACAAACGGTGTCAGGCGGGTACGGTTATAGGTGTCAGCCAGCTTCTTGACCACCTCTGCCTGGGTGGGGTAGGGGTGGATGGTTCGGGCAATGGCACCCAAACCAAGGTTGTTGGTGATGGCCAGTGTCAATTCATTGATCATCTCGCCGGCATGGCGGGCCACAATGGTCGCCCCCAGTATCCTGTCAGTACCTTTGCGCAGGTGAACCCTGGCAAATCCCTCTGTTGCTCCATCCAGTACAGCGCGATCAACCTCGGAAAGCGGGATCGTTATGGTGGTTACACTGATACCTTGGGCTGTTGCATCCTGTTCGTACATGCCCACATGGGCGATCTCCGGATCGGTGTAGGTACACCAGGGTATGATCAGGTCCGACACCTTCTGTCGGCCTTTGAAGAGGGCATTGGCCAGCAGGATCCGGGCCTGGGCATCGGCCATATGGGTGAACTTGTAGGCCGAACAGATATCGCCGGCTGCATAGATGTTCGCATTGGTGGTCTGCAGCCGGTCATTGACCTTGACGCCGCTTCTGTCAAACTCGACTCCGGCTGTCTGCAGTGCCAGTCCCTCCGTGTTGGGGGCACGGCCCACACCAACCAGAATCTGATCAACCGTGACCTCCAGGGGATGTCCTTCCTGCTCAAGATGCAGAACCTTCCGGCTACCTCTGGATGTAACGGCTGCTATTTTAACGCCAAGCTGAAGATCAATCCCTTCTCGAATCAAGGTCTCCTGCAGGATTGCGGCAGCATCACGGTCTTCCCGGCCCAGGATGGCGGGAGCCAGTTCAATCAGGGTTACCTTGCTGCCAAAGCGGCAAAAGGTCTGGGCCAACTCGCAACCGATCGGACCGGCCCCAATCACAGCCAGGTGAAGCGGCTGTTCAGTCAGTGAAAAGACCGTCTCATTGGTCAGATACCCGGCTTCAGCCAGCCCGGGTACTGCTGGCGCCGCTGCCCGGGCTCCGGTACAGATGGCAGCCTTTTTAAACTGCAGCGTCTTGCCAGCCACATTTACACTGTCCGGCCCGCTGAAGCATGCTTCGCCAATAAACAGATCAACTCCCAGTTCATCCCGGAACCGTTCGGCAGAATCGTGGCAGCTGATCCCGGCCCGCAGGCGCTGCATCCGCTCCATGGCAACCGTGAAATCAAAGCCGGCAAGGTTGCTGCCCTGCATGCCAAACTCGGAAGCGGTACGAGCATCATGTATTGCCCTGGCTGCACGGATCAGGGCCTTGGAGGGCACACAGCCGGTGTTGAGGCAGTCGCCTCCCATCAGGTTGCGTTCCACCAGGGCTACCTTTGCTCCCAGGCCTGCTGCCCCGGCAGCGCAGATCAGACCGGCTGTTCCGGCACCGATCACCACCAGATTATACCGCCCAAGCGGTTCCGGGTTAGTCCAATGGCCGGGATGGACATTTTCAGCCAGCTGCCTGTTGTACGGTGTATCAGGCAGTATCCGGGGAACGGCAGTCATCAGGGGCTCTTGACAAACTGCATGGCTGCCGAGTTCATGCAATAACGCAGCCCGGTCGGCTTTGGGCCATCATTGAAGACATGGCCCAGATGGGCATCGCAGCGGCTGCAGACCACTTCGGTGCGTCGCATGAACAGACTGTTGTCAGGTCGCTCGGTTACATTTTCAGGGGCAACCGGTTGCCAGAAACTGGGCCAGCCGGTGCCAGAATCAAACTTGTGCTCAGAACTGAACAGATCGTTGCCGCAGCCGATGCAACGATAGATCCCCTTGTCATGGGTATTCCAGGTCGCTCCGCTAAACGGCGCTTCGGTGCCTTTTTCGCGGGTGACGTTGTATTGTTGAGGGGTCAACAGTTTTTTCCATTCCTCTTCAGTCTTGATAACCTTGTCGCTCATGATGTACCCCTTACTGGCAACGGAATAGAGTTTGATGGTTTTTACCGCTTCTGAAGCTGTTTTCGCGGCTGTGGTGGCGGTGGAGGTCGTGCTGTTGCTGCAGGCCAGCAACAGGGCCAACAGGATCGTTCCTACCAACAGTAGCATGCTTTTCATGACAGCACCCCTTTTCGGTTAATGACCGGCTGCAGTTCCCCACAGCTCTTTCAAACGCTTGTCCCGGCCACAGTTTGCACGATAGAAGCGGTATCTGAACGGGTTCTTTTTGTAATAATGACGATGGTATTCTTCTGCTGGATAGAATGTACTGGCAGGCTCAATTCCGGTTAGAATCGCTTCTTTGAAACGTTTTGTCCTGTTGACCTGATCTTTGGAGTCCTGAGCCAGTTTGTGCTGCTGTTCAGAAAGGTAGAAGATGGCTGCCCGGTACTGGTGACCGGTGTCGCAGAACTGGCGGTCAGTTACGGTTGGATCGATATTGTGCCAGAATACCTGCAGCAGTTTTTGGTAACTGATCTTGCTGGGGTCAAAGGTGATCTCAACCGCTTCAGCATGGCCTGTGCCGCCGGCAGAGACCTCCTGATAGGTCGGATTCAGTTTGGTGCCGCCGGTGTAGCCGGGCATGACTGACAGAACGCCCGGTAATGTATCAAAGGGCTGTTCCATGCACCAGAAGCAGCCACCGGCAAAGATCGCCCTCTCAGTTGTCGCTGCAGTTGCACCAGTACTGTGCAGGCAGCTGATAAGGACCAGACAGGCAAGGATGCTACGGTAGATCGCTTTCCACACGACAGGCCTCCTGTATATGTTGATTAAACAGGTAGACATTATAGCACAGAACATCAGTGGTTTGTCGAGAGGGTGATATCTCCGTACCAGGCAGTGGCCTCTGCACCGGTGTTGTCGGTATCAGTCATGATGGCAACGGCGCCTGCCTCGGGCGGGTCTTCGCCAAATACACGGCGAAAATCAGCCAGGAGGTCGCGTTCTTCAGTAACCCACTGACCTGCTTTTGACGGCCCGGATTCAACAGCAATCAGCATGGCATTTGAGGTAAAGGCGTTGGGGACAAACTCTCCCTTGGGCAGTTTGTTGGCCCAGATGTAGTTTAATGCCCGCATCTGCCAGAAGAAACGGCCCGGAAAGACCACATAGACCCGGGCAGCATAGTCATCACCCTGTTTGCTCTTTTCATTGCCCTGAGCAATGGTGTTGGAAATTTTCCAGCTCCATTTGAGGTAGCGGTAGTTGGCAGGTTTGAATGTAATCTTTTTTGACAGGCCTGATGCAGCGGCCTTGGCATGTGCCTTGAGGACGCTCCTGCCATTTTCCTGTACTATTGTGTACTCGGTGGTGCCTTTGAAGCTCTTGCTTTCCCAGCCCTTGATCCCTTCAGAACCGAAACGGGATAGGGCAATCTCGTCTGCAAAGGCGGGGATGGCAAAAAACATCAGAATTAGTGCAGGCCACTTGATCATAGTATTCTCGCAAATCTCAGTTTCAGACGGTTCAACCAGCGTCTGGCCGATGAGACCGGTTTGGCAGGAAAGTCAGTCTTGTTGATCAACAGATCAACAACATGGCCTGCTGCAGTTGCAGTTGTAAGGCTATCACTGCAGGATGCACAAGAGGAAATGACCGGCCGGCCGGCTGCCTCAGCAGCAATAAGCCTGGTTTCCTGTTTGATGGTGCCCGGAACGCAGCCTTCCACCATGCCGCCCTGGCCACAACAGCGGGTGGTTGTTCCGTGGGAGGGCAGCTCTTCAATCTGGTACCCGCAGGATTGCACCAGTTGACGGACAGCGGTTTGCTGTGCCGGATCAAACCGGGCTGGGCAGGGATCATGAATGGTTACTACATTAAGAGGAGAAGCAGGAGGCGTGGGCAGGGTGCCTGCTGCAAGTACCTCATAGGCGCTGGTAACATCAAGCCCTTCTCCATAGTTACGCATAATCTTGCTGCAGCCGGGGCAGGCGGTGAGAATACGAGTGATACCTTTGTGCCGTAACCGTTGTGACAACCGTCCAAAGAGCGCGGTGAAGCGGTCTGTTAATCCCAGGTCATGGGATATCTTACCACAACAATCCAGAACTAGGCCGATGGCTGGTTCCATCAGGCGCAGACGCTTGAACAGCTCTAGCACTGCATCCGGTCTAGTGCCGGGTAAAGAACAGCCCGGGAAAAAGACGATGGTGCAGCCAGGCGGAATCAAATCCCGTCTGAAAAACGGAGAGGCCCCCATTTTTTCATAGTTGAGCCAGGGGGCATATGCTTTCAGGTCTACCAGTCCCCGATCTGCCGCCTCACTACGCATGGCACGCAGCATGCCGGAAGGTGAAAGACTCTCAGGACAGACAGCATCGCACAGGCCGCACAATGAACAGCCATAGGCAGCAAGCAGGTTGCGGTCAGTTGCCCCCTGCTGGGCTATTGACAGCGGAGTACCCTGCTGTTGCAGAAAGCTGCAAGGGCGAACACATTCGCCGCAGGAGGTGCAGCTGGCAGCCATATCTGTCATGGCCGCCCTGGTTGTTTGCTGTAGCTCTCTCAGGTTAACGGCCTGTTACAAACAGTTCTTTGAAGGGCCATTCGGCAATGCCACCCTCCAGAATCTGCATCCGGTCTTCTGATACACCTTTTGATTCAAGGTAGTTGTAGCTGTTTTTGGCGCCTGACTTGCCACGGGGACAGACCACCACCACTAGATCTTTAGAGCTCTTGATACGCGCAAGAACCTTGTCCAGACGTGCTTTTTCTTCATCCGTCTTGGCAGGAAAGGCATTAGTCTCTATCGAGCCGGGAATGTGCTGTTTTTCAAAATCAGCTGCAGGCTGAATGTCCACCAGGATGACCGGTGTTTTCTTGTCAAGAAGCTCTTTCAGCTCCTGTGGTTCAATATAATTGGCAGCCAGGGCCATTGTTGCGGATGCAAGGGTGAGGGTAAATGACAGGACAAGTTTCTTCAGCATGGTGTTGTTTCTCCTTTGTATGCAGAAAAGTGAATATATTTGATACCAATTTGTATGCTTGCCTGGCAAATAGATAATCTGATAGAAAAGCGTTAGTGTTAATTTATTATTTAGATAGGTGACGCTATGACATTGAAACAGTTGGAAGTATTTCTGGCCGTTGCCGATACCCGGAGTTTCTCTAAGGGAGGTGAGGCGGTCAGTCTGGCCCAATCCACCGCCAGCCAGCATATCCGGGCACTGGAAGAGGAACTGAATGCACGCCTCTTTGATCGCTCGGCAAGCCAGGTTGCGTTGACTGAGGTCGGGCGGCTTTTTTACGACCATGCCGCCGGGATCTGCAGGCACTGCAATGAGGCTGTTGAGGCGGTCAGACGCTTCCAGGGGCTTGAGCAGGCAACCTTGCGGGTAGGGGCCAGTACCATTCCGGCTGCCTTTCTCATCCCTGATATGCTGGGACGTTTCAGCACGGCCTGGCCCGGTGTCCGCCTTGAACTCCAGCAGGGGGACACCCGAGAGGTGCTGCGCTTGTTGCAAGATGAACTGGTTGAGCTGGCAGTGGTGGGTGGACAGCTTGATGATGACAGTATCAGTATGCAGGAGGTTATGACCGAGCGGATCATACTGGTTGCCAGGCCTGATCTGTGTCCGGCAACCATGATAGAACGTGATCAGCTCCTACAGCTGCCACTGGTGATTCGAGAAGCCGGCTCGGGTACCCGTACGGCCGTAGATGCTGCGCTTCAAAAAAGCGGGCTGGATCCGCGCCAGCTGCGGGTGGTTGCTCAACTTGGCAGCAGTGAGGCAGTCCGGCGCGCCGTATTAAGCGGGGCAGGGGCAGCCTTTGTATCAACCCTTGCCGTTGGGCATGAGCTGGCAGATGGCACGCTTGTCGAGTTGAAGGTCAGCGGACTTACGGTTCATCGTAGTTTTTATCTGGCCTGGCGCAGGGGCAAGAGTTTGTCACCGGCTGCACTTGAGTTTATGGCAATGGTAAAGCAAAGTCAGTAATCTCCCGTGTGGGTGAGAAAATACCAGCACGGATTGGCTACATGTCTCTGTGTTGTCTGATACACGATCGGTGACGTATTGCACGGCAGGGGAAGAGGACGATATGGGACTTACAGAATATATTTTTAGGGTCATGACTAGAACAGCGGATTTTGTCTGATGATTTTAAGCATCATTTTGTACAAATCCTGATCTCTGAAATTGAATCTAAACTCGCACTCCTTGAGGTGCAAGTAAAAGGTTGCAGAGTTCATACCTCTGAACCTGGTTAGCCTCGATTTGGCAAAGCCCCAGAAGCCTTCTATACCGTTGATGTGGGTCTTGCCCCTAGCGAACTCATTACGGCCATGATCAACTCTTAGGTGCTTGCCATAGCCGACATCTACAAGTCCATTATAGCCACGCCAGCCGTCGGAATATATGATGCTCTCCGGCTCTACTTTTCCACGGATGATGGCTTGTAGCGTTGCTTTAGAGCAATCAGGAACAATCTCGGTGTAGACTTTACCATTACGCTTGAAGACACCGAAAACAATTGTTTTGCCATATGCACCACGCCCACGCTTACCTTTTATGCGTCGGGCTCCAAAGAACGATTCATCGACTTCAATCTCGCCAGAAAATGGAGATTGCTGCTCACAAAACTCGGCCAGACGAATACGAATGGCTTTGAGAAAACGGTTAACAGTATTTCGATTCAGGCCGCTCAATTCAGCGATCTGAGTCGCCTCCAAATTCAGTGAAAACAGCCGTAATAATTCCCTGAATTTGGCCTCTGAAATTTTTGAACGATTTGCGTACCTATTTTTCATTGTCATGACTAGATGTTAGCACACTTTCTAATGTGCTGTTCTAGTCATGACCCTATTTTTATTGCAGCCTTTTTTGGATTACCCGGGCTGCTGGGGGCCTGGCTGGCCCGTTCCAGAGGCAAGAGCCCCCTGCTATGGGGGCTCTTGTCAGCACCGTTTCCGTTCTTTGTGTTTATTCTCTGGTTTCAAAAGCCTGATCAGGAGGTGCCGGGCTACTTCAGGAAATGCCCTTCCTGCGGAGGAGTGTACCCCTGGAAACTGGCTGCCTGTAAATACTGCGGGGCAGAGATACACCGGCAACAGTAGCTATTGCACAGTTAGTTCCATTGGCTGGTCGTCCCGGGTCAGCAAAAAATCAAATGGCGGCAGTCCGTGCTGTAGAAGGATCTGCAGTATTTTGGGCTGCAACAGGGCTTTTTGATCTTCTGAAGCAAACCTGAGAAAGGTGCGCAGGAGTGCTTCCACTGCTTCCACCGGTTCTCCTTTAATATCCTTGACCTGATCAGCGTGATCCAGGGTAAACAAGGCCGGGTAGGTGCCGTCGGGTTTGAAAAAACCCATGATCCTATGCACCTCATCGTTACCAAGAATCTCTTTTACACCCTCCAGTATCTCGTTCAACCCGGCAATCAGTGCCGGCAGTTTTTCAGTCAGGGAGATGATGATATCCAGTCCGACCTGCAGTTCCTCCATCCGCTGCATGAACAGCTCCATCAACTCACCCTTGATCAGACCACCGTGTTGAGGCATCAGTGCCAGTGGCGCCGGACTAAGCGCACGGATCTTTTTCACCGCAAGCCGGATCGCTTCGTTGCTGGGCATGTAGAGCTGGTGAAATGCCTTGATTCCAGCCCAGTTTTCCTCAGTGGCATGCAGTCCTGTTGCGGCAATGCCACCGAACAGATCGCCGGTGAACAGGATGCGTGATTCCAGATCGTAGATCATGCAGGCACCGCGGAAATGACAAAACGGGGTAGGGATAAATTGCAGTTTATGTCCGGTGGGCAGCCCGACGGTCTGTCCCTGAACCCGGTCAACTGCCCGAAAACTGGTTTGAGACATCCCGTTCAGGTTGACCAGCCGCCAGGTATCCTCTGTGGCAATAACCGTCAGATTCTGGTTCAGCTTGGTTAATGTGGGCAACACGCCGACAACATCAGGGTCCTGATGGTTGATAAAGACCAGGTTGAGTTTTGACAGGCCACCGGGCAACACGGCAGAGACCTTTTGGGAAAGACTGTCCAGATCATTGGTCGGCCCCGGGTCGATCAGCAGAGAGCCGGTAGTACCATTTCCCTTGAAGATCCTTAGGAAGCTGTTGCGACTCAAGAAGGTCTTGGTTCCCGCTCCAACCCAGTAAACCCCGTTTGCCAGCTCGCTTACCTGGTCCATGTTTATGAGATCATGCATCTGAGATTAACTCCTTGTTAAGATAGGATTATTGTGCGTCTGATTCAGCAAAATAGTTGGTTTCAAACAGATAACGGCCAAAGTGACTGTCTGAGCCGGAGATATGTTTTATGAACCAATCCAGCAGTACCGTATTGGCGGCTATCAGGTGATTGATCTGAGGAGGGTCATTTGAGGTTAGTTGCCCTTTGAGATCATGAATTTTTTTCATAAAACCGAGGTGCTGAAGCCGGTGTGATTCGTACTCGGGATATGATGACGCCTTCTGGATGGTTTCTTCAGTAGTAAAGTGCTGGATCGCATAGCTATCAAGAAACTTGAGTAGTTCTAATAATTCTGAACTACCTTTGCCATTACGGCAGGCCAGCAGGAACGAGTTGAAAGCCTCCACCAGGCTCTGGTGTTGTTTGTCTATTTCAATAACGCCTATTTCCAGTCCCTTGCGCCAATAGACACCCATTTGCGCCACTCCGTTGTTTTCTCGTGTGTAGAAAGTATGTGCTGTTTGTGCTGATTTACTGACTTTTTGCTGCCTGTTAAGCTGAAACCAAGGCCGACAAAGGAAAAACCGCCACAAAGTGCGGTCAGGTCAATGGTCCGTAGCTAGCAGGGTATTGGAGGTGCAGTCAGGCAACAGGGGACCGAACATGTTGAAATAAGGCTAAAATGTTACCGGAATGTATCTTTTGTGTTTTTTCAAGCATTCTTAACGTCTTTTCAACGTCAGGGGAATCTCCGCAAAACCGTTGAAAAATATTACGTTCAATCAAGGATTGCTCGAAATCAACCACCGCGGTTAGGGCCTGTAGTTCGGTAAGTTGGTTGGTTTCAAGCCGTGTATAAAAATCCTGCATGTAAGCAATCATACCGCTAATAGTATAAGTCCGTGTTTTGCCTTCACCAAAACAGGCGATGCCTGCATGACAGGCAGTCTGTAACTGTTCAATCCAACCGGCGTGTTCCATTTCCTCAGAAACAAGTTCAAGATAACTGTCTGCATGTTCAGGAAAAAGTTGGGCAAGCTTCTGATAGATAGATGCCATTAACATTTCCTGTTCTTTAAACAATTCCAGTATTTTGTTTTGGTAGGGTTCCAGTGTAGATTGAGCATTGCGGTCATTTGTGGCTGATTTTGTTTTCTTTTCAGGAGTAGTCAAAGCCCCTGTCCGGGTAGCCGTAGTCAATTTTGCATAGAGGGCTTCAATTGAGGCGACATGATCCTGATCGCTCGACATCATCGCCTTGAATAGACCTGCAAAAGACTCCTCAGTGAATTCAGCCATGCAGGAAAGGTGGAGATCAACCAAAAAATGTTCAAGTTTGATGGCAAAGGCCAGGGCCTCAACCAAAGGCAGAGGTTTAGCAGTCACTTTTTTTATACCGGTTGTAAGCCGTTCAATCAGCTGATCAGCTTTTTTAAGGCTGATACCGGTGCTGAGGTGAATGCCTTTATGTAATTTCAAGGCCAGGATAAACTGGTCGGCATGATTTTGTTCTTCACGAGCCGTTTTCCGCCAGAGGTAATCAGCCTCAGGGGAATCAGCATATGCCTCGGCAAAACAGTAGTAGAGGTCTCTGCTAAGCAGTTCAATTGTCTTGCATTTTTCCAGCAGGAGCTGGTCGGTATATGAGATGCCGGTTAAGGCTTTGTCTGGTTTATCCATGCAGTATTGCTCCACCTGAATAGCGGGGCGTTTTCAGTCTGAAGCGCCCCGCCTGAAGACCCTACTCAACCTTCGTGAACTTGCCCTTTTCTCCACACTTCTCACATTTTTGCGGTTTGCAGCGTCCTTCCTTGCTGAAGCCGCAGTCGCATTTCCAGGTTGCCATTGTTCTATCACCTCCTTGGTCGTTATTTGATACAGACTTTTCTGACCTCTTTCAGATCAGTCAATCCCTGGAAGCATTTAAGAATTCCATCCTGTTTCAGGGTGGTCATGCCATCATCGATCGCCTGACGGCGGATTGCCTCAATCTCAGATTTACGCTTGATCAGGGTCTTCATTTCATCGGTACCCTGTAACAGTTCATGGATTCCCAGACGGCCTTTGTAGCCGGAATCACCACATTTAGGGCATCCGGTTGCCTTACAAAGCTTGATGTCGGCAGGGTTTATGCCGGTCTTTTTGAACGCCTCCACCCCGTACTCCATAATGATATCTTCCAGCTCTTTGCGGTCCGGCTGATACTCCTGTTTGCAGTCACAGAGACGACGGCAGAGACGTTGGGCAAGAATACAGAGAATGGCGTCTGAGAACGAGAATGGATCCAGTTCCATATCCAGCAGACGGGTAACCGTCTCCGGTGCCGAGTTGGTGTGCAGGGTGGAAAAGACCAGGTGGCCGGTCAGGGATGATTCAACGCCGATCTCGGCAGTTTCCTGATCCCGCATCTCACCCACCATGATCACATCAGGGTCGGCCCGCAGGAAGGAACGCAAGGCTGCGGCAAAGGTAAAACCGATCTTGGGGTGCACCTGCACCTGTCGCAGGCCCCGCTGCGTGATCTCCACCGGATCTTCAGCAGTCCAGATCTTGGTTTCAGGGGTATTGATAACGGAAATGGCAGAATGCAAGGTGGTGGTCTTGCCGGAACCGGTGGGGCCGACAACCAGTACCAGCCCATAGGGCTGATTGATGCATTCCAGCAGGACCTTGCTGTTACGCTCAGTGAGCCCCAGCTTGTCATAGGGCAGGGCGGCCTCACCTGAAGCCAGCACCCGCATGACCACGTCTTCAAGCTGACCGGCTGTCGGTACTGTGGCTACCCGCAGCTCAATATCGAGCGGACCAAACTTTTTGAAGTCGATCTTGCCGTCCTGAGGCTTGCGGCGCTCTGAAATGTCAAGGCCGCACATGATCTTGATCCGGGAAGGGATGGCGTATTTATATTTATAGGGTATGCGCTGATAGACCTTGCAACGGCCATCGATCCGGGTACGTACAATGACATCCTCTTTGCCGGGATAGGGCTCAATATGGATATCAGACACTTTGCCCTGGACTGCATCAATGATGATCTTGTTTACCAGTTGGACAATGACGCTGTCCTGTTCAGAGACTTTTGATGACTCCTGCTCGATTTCAGGCTCATCCGTTGCGTCCAGCTTGTTGATCAATTCATCTATGCTGCCTCCTGATCCCAGAGAGGCCCCACGGTTGTAGAATAGGCCGATATAACTCTGAATATCATCCCTGAAGGCCCCGACATAACTGATCCGTTTGTATTCAGGATAGATGAATTTGATCATGTCCTGACGCCCCAGATCAGTCGGGTCATCCATGATGATATAGAGTACACCGTTTTCAACCTTGTACGGCACCCACCACTCCTTCATCAAACGGTCCGGCCTGATCCGCTTGAGCAGCTCTTCCTCCATGGGAGGGGCTGCCGGCTCATACTTGATGAACTCAGTGCCAAAGAAGAGCGACAGCGCCTTGGCCATCTCTTCTCTGGGGACCTTGTATTCGCGCATCAAAACAGCATCAAGGCCGAACTTGGCAACATCCGGGTGTACAGATGCCTTTTCAATCGCCTTGTCATCCAGAATATTGCGGTCCAGCAGGTAGTTGTAGCGGCTGCGCTGGCGAATGATCTTGGTGGTTACCTGCAAGCGGTAGATGTTGTGAATGGCAATTGAAAGCGATGTCCCCAGCTCCAGGGCGTAGGTGATATCCGTATCGTCAAAGGGGGTGCCGTTCTGCTTGTTGATGATCTGAATCACACCGATCAGGGTGCGTTGGAACTTCATCGGCACACAGAGGACCTGTTTGGTAACAAAGCCGGTTTTTTGATCCCAGGAGTGATCAAACTTGAGGTTGGAGCTGATCATCTTCAGTTCATGATCATTGTAGGCGTCTTTGATATTCAGTACCGTACCGGACAGGGCACAGTATCCTGCAAGACTGGTATCAGAGATCGGTACTACGATCTGTTTGACCTCCGAGCCTGATAAAACCTTTGATATCAGAAGATTGCGTTTTGCATCAGCCAGATAGATCGTGATGCGCTGGGCGGTAAACAGAGCTGCAATACTGTCTTTTATATGAAGCAGGATAGTGTTGAGATTATCAGCGGAATGGATCTCGTTAATCTTGTCCATCAACCGTTTGCGGTACTCAAGCTGTTGTTTGAGCAGGTTCATATCTGACGTTGGAGATTGGTCCATGATTGTACTCCAAACCGAGATTGGGGCTTACTGATACCGTTGAATGGTGCAAGAATACCAGATACCGGCTGATACTCAAGAAAATGATACAGGTTATTTTCTGCGTCAACGTTTGACTCATGCTGAAATACTGGTACAATCGGCGGAAAACAGCCTGATTACTCCCATCCAATCCAACTTCGCCTGATATCTTTTCTGGAGGTGTCTCATGAAAAAACTGTTGTTTGTCCTGCTGATTAGCCTCGTTCTCATGCCGGTACTGGCTTTTGCTGCGCCGGTAGGAAAAATCACCGGACTTAATGGCCAGGCCTACATGCGGGTTAAGGCCGGCGTACCTTATACACCACTCACCAAGGGCACTGCTATTGCCACCGGCACCTGGATCAAGACCGGTCCCAAAGGCTGGGTTGAATTGACCCTGAATGATAAGAGCACCTTCACTCTGGCCAATAATACCGAATTCGAGGTGACCGGCTTCCTGCTAACCAAGAACAAGCGGGAAGGTACCTTTAATCTGGCAGAAGGCAAGTTGCGGGCTTCAGTGGTAAAGTTCGGCGGTAAACAGAGTGGTATGACAGTGAAGAGCGGCACGGCGGTTGCCGGAATCAAGGGCACCGAGTTTCTCATGCTGTCACAAGGGCAGGCCAACGTGTTTTTCGGCAATGAAGGCACTGTATCGGTTTCCGGTGACGGGAAGTCCGGGCAGCAGCCGCTTACTTCGTCCACCTATGTTCAGAATACCCGTGGTTTGCCTCCGGCAGAGCCGGTTAAGATTGACCAGGGAACACCACTGGCTGAGGCAAAAGGCATATTCGATGGCGTAACCGCTGCCGAGCCCCCCAAAGAATGGACTGACTCAGGAAAAATTGTTGATATTTGTGCGCGCTGGAACATCAATCATGGCCACTACCTGGCAGACAGCGGCAAGTATCAGGACGCCCTGAACGTGTTTCAGATTGCACTGGACCTGACCAAGGTTGAATCTGTACGGGCCGATGCCCATATGGAGCGCGGCGCCGTATATGCCCGCTTCCTGTCCAATCCGGAACTTGCCCTGGCAGAGTATCTGTTGGTGCTGGAAGAATACCCCAGTCTGCCCCAGGCTGAATTCGCCCTGTTTAATGCTGCTCAGACCCTTGCTGAAATGGGCTTTAACGAGCAGGCCAAGCTGCGCTTCGAACAGTATCTCAAGATGTATCCCCAGGGGAAACAACGCAGCAATGCCGAAACCCTGCTGAACGGCATCGGTAAGTAGGCATAACTGTATGAAAAAACGCCTTGCTTTCGTTGTCTTTGGTTTGATTGCCGCTATCCTCACGTTTGTGGCCTATCGACAGGCCCCCCAGGCGTTGCAACAGCTTGATTACCGGATGAAGGATGCCCGCTTTCGTGTCCGGGGGCCGATTAAGCCGGACAAGAATGTTGTGGTGGTGGCGATCGATCATGCCAGTATCAAGGAGATCGGTCGCTGGCCCTGGTCCCGAGAAGTAACCGGGCGTTTGATCCAAAACCTGGCAAGCTATGGGGTCAAAGTCACTGCGCTGGATATTGTCTTTTCAGAGCCCCAAAACCCGGCCGCAGATGCTGCCCTGGCCAGTTCTATTGCCAAGGCGGACAATGTGGTCATGGGCTATTTTTTCCGTGACGAGGAACAGTCTGTTGATCCGGCGGCCATTGCCCAGATGGAGCGGGCAACGGTCAAGCTGATGAGGGTTGCTGAAGGGGTGCAATCCATTCCGCTGACTGAATATGCCAACCTGGATGTTAATCTGCCGCAGCTGGGTGCCGGGGCACGTGATTTCGGTTTTTTCAATGCCAGACCTGATGGTGATGGATTGTACCGGCGCTCAATCCTGCTGCTGCTCTACAATGGTGATATCTATCCTTCTCTGGCTCTGAAGGCGCTGCGTCACTATCTGAACAGTGATATCATGCTGGAGGTGAAGTCCTACGGCATTGATGGTCTGCAGATCGGCTCCCTGCGAATTCCCTCCCGTGAAGACGGCACCATGTCGTTAAACTATTACGGACCGGCTCACTCCTTCAGAACGGTATCCGCAGCTGATGTACTCAAAAAACGGTTGAAGCCCGATGAGCTGAAAGGCGCCATTGCCTTTGTAGGCGCCACTGAGATCGGAATTTACGATATCCGGCCAACACCGTTTGATGCCACCCAGCCAGGTGTTGAGCTGCATGCCACTGTTGCAGCAAATGCCCTTGAACGTCGTTTCCTGAAGTACGATGGGATTACGCAAATGCAGGAGATGCTCTGCATCCTGCTGTTGCCGATCCTGCTGGGGGTTGTGCTGGCTTTTGTGCCTGGCACATTTGCCGGCTTGGCTGCCTTTGCTGGAACGGCCGTACTGTTTTTGGCGGTAAACTATTTTGGGTTTACCCTGGGTTTGCGGGATATGACCATCATCTATCCAATGCTTGGCATCGGCCTGACCTACCTGGGCAGCGAATCCTGGCGAAATCTGGTGGTTGAAAAAAAGGGGAGGCAGCTGAAGAAGGCTTTTTCCAATTATGTTTCCCCTGATCTGGTGCGCGAAATTGAAAAAAATCCTGACAAACTGGTGTTGGGGGGTGAACAACGTGAAATTTCAATTTTATTCTCAGATATCCGCGGTTTTACAACAGTTTCAGAAAGTCTGACGCCTCCTGAACTCGTAACACTTTTAAATGAATATCTTTCACCGATGACCAGGATTGTGCTGGAAGAAAAGGGGACGCTGGATAAGTTTATCGGCGATGCAGTTATGGCAATCTTTAATGCCCCACTGGATGTTCCCGGTCATGCAGAGCATGCCTGCGCTGCTGCTGTCCGAATGCTTGAAGAGTTAAAACGCCTGAACGAGGGGTTTGCAGAGCGTGGCATGCATACCCTGGATATTGGGGTCGGTATCAATACGGGACCGGCAGTTGTGGGTAACATGGGGGCAGATATCCGTTTTGACTACACCGCCATCGGGGATTCAGTCAATCTTGCCTCCCGTCTGGAAGGGCTGAACAAGTATTATGGCTCCCATATTCTGGTCAGTGAGGATACCCGTAACCAGGTGTCAAGCGAGCGCTTTGTATTCCGTGAAGTTGACCGGGTACGGGTCAAGGGCAAACATTTGCCGATTGTCATGTATGAGCTGATGATTACCAATCTTGCACTGTTGCCACAGTTTGAAGAAGGGCTTGAAAAATACCGTGCAAAGCAGTTTGTTGCAGCGCAGCAGATCTTTGACCGGTTAGTTGCTGACTACTCTGATGGCCCTTCACGTCTCTACAGTAATCGTTGTGCAGAGTACCTTGAAACGCCGCCTCCAGCAGACTGGGATGGCGTGTACACGGCCAAAAGCAAATAATGCCTGAATTACCGGAAGTCGAAAGTGTTCTGCAATGTCTGACCACCAGTAATCCCTCGCTGATAGGAAGGCTGGTCCGTGAGGTGCGGATTCTGCGTGATTCGGTAGTTGAAGGGGATGCAGATACTGTTGTACAAACAGTCACAGGACTAACCTGCTGTGCTGTTTGCCGGCATGGCAAGTATCTGTTCTTTGGATTTCAAGGTTGTTCTGAGCAGAAACCGGTTTGGCTGGCCCTGCATCTGCGCATGACCGGTCGCCTGTTTCTGGTGCCGGAGCAGGAGATTGCAGAACGTCATACCCGGTTCTCATTGCTGCTTGACCACGGTTTGGCGCTTCGTTTTGACGACCCCCGTGCCTTTGGGCGAGTCTGGTTGATTGATGAACCGTCAGAAGTCACCGGCAAGCTGGGACCGGATGCACTGCTAATCCGGCAGAATACATTTTTGGACCGTTTGCATGGTACGCGGAGGCAGTTGAAACCGTTACTGTTGGATCAGTCGTTTGTGGCAGGAGTCGGTAATATCTATGCCGATGAAACATTATTCCGTGCTCAGCTGCATCCTGCCCGTTTGTCTGCAGATCTGTCATCACCGGAGGCAGAGCGTTTGTATCATGCCCTGCATGGTGTGCTGGTTCAGGCTGTTGCTGCCAAAGGTGCCAATATTGATGGTGTCTTTGAGGCAGGCTCATTTCCGGTTGCGGTGTATGGCAGGGGAGGCAGACCATGCATTGTCTGTGGTACTTTGATTGTTAAAGAACGGCTTGGTCAGAGGGGAACCCATTTTTGCCCTGTTTGCCAGCCGCTCGGGTAGTTTGGGGATGGGGGGATTGTGCGAGAAACATTCCAGATCGTAAGCATAAAAGATGGCAAACAAGACCTGGAGTCGATCCTGCACACCCTGCGGGAGATGAAAACAGGACGTCTCAAAAACGATTTGAAATTGCTGAATTACTACCATGAAGTCCCGATCAGCTATTCTGCAAAGATCGATTCAATTGATAGCGACTGCATCGAGGTTACTGCACACCAGGCACAATCAGTCGTCCTGGGGTTGCAAAAGCAGGCTTTATTGACAAGCTCTTCTTTTCCACAAGGCTTGGGAGTCCACTGTTTTGTTGAATATGTCAATGTAAAGAACAGTTTTGCTGTGCTGGGACGTTTTGCCTATGCCTCGATTCGTGCAGAAAGACGTGGTGCGGTTCGCGTAAAGATTGATGGTTTTGTGCCAGCCGCCTATACAGCTGACACCCAAACGCTGTCCGGTCGTGCTGACGACATCTCAGTTTCCGGGGTTGCCATTCATAACCAGCAGTCTGTACCGGCAGGTATCCCGGAAAATGGCACCCTGCAGCTTTCGGTCAATGGTTCGGAATTGATCTTGCCTTCAACGCTGGTGAAATCGGCTGAAAAGGAAGGGGAGTTTGTGCACACCTTTCGGTTCGAGCCGGACAAGAATGCAGACAAAGTTATTTCACAGTATATTTACGGCCGTCAGGTTGAAATCATCCGGCAATTAAAAGAGCAGTTTCAGTAGTGCAGAATCAGCCATGAACAGGGAGGAGAAGCAATGAAGCTGCGTATTCTGGGAAGTGCCGGGGCAGAATTTCCTGATTTCAGGCCGCCGGCCTTTCTGATCGATGACTCACTGTTGCTTGATGCGGGTACTATCGGTTCTGTTTTGACAGAAGATGAACAATGGTCAATCAGAAATATCTTTATTACCCATGCCCACCTGGATCATATTCGCGGTATCCCGGCGCTGGCTGACAATATAATCGTCAAAAATCTGCGCCACCTGGTTGATGTCTATGCACCGTTATCAGTTATTGAAGCCCTGCGTACCCATCTGTTTAACGGCCTGATCTGGCCTGATTTTACCTGTCTGCCCACGCCGGAAGAACCGGTGTTGCGTTTTAATGTCATTCAACCGTCTGAACCGGTTGTGCTTGGTAATTTGACTCCTGAACGCCGCAGTATTGACGGCTACTCATTGACTGCAGTACCGGTGCATCATACGGTCCCGGCAGTTGGCTATTGCGTTGAACATGCCGGACGCCGTCTGGTTTATACCGGTGACACCGGCCCGACTGAAGAAATCTGGCGCTATGCCTCAGGTGCCGATGTCCTGATAGTTGAGGTGTCGTTCCCTAACAGTCAAGAGTCGCTGGCGCTTTTGACGCAGCATCTGTGCTGTTCATTGCTTGAAAAGGAGTTGGCCAAGATCCCAGAACTCCCCAAACGGATTCTGATTACCCATCCAAAGCCACAGTATTATGAGCTGATCCGGGATGAAATTGCACAGATGGGGATCCGCCAGGTTGAACTGCTGCGTGATGGGACTATCTATGATATCTGAGTCGAATGTGCTGCAGTTCCCTGATCGCATTGGGGCCTTTGTGCTTCGCCGGGGGCAGTTTTTTATCACCATCACACGACTCATTCTGCAGTCTCTGGTATCATTGCTCAGTCCTCCCTCGCTGGGGAACCCTGCTATTCGCATGGTATTACTGAAACAGCTCTATTTTACCGGTTTTGAGGCTGCAAAAATCATTGTGCTGGTTGCTGTTATCCTCGGAACCGTTATTGTCAGTCAGGTGATTGGTCTGGTTGGCGGTGGAAACGGTTCATTAATCGGTAAAGTGCTGGTCTGGGTTGTGTTTCTTGAGTTAGGCCCTCTTTTAACTGCAATGATTGTCATTGCCCGCAGTGGCACTGCCATCGCAGCCGAACTGGGGGCCATGAAAATTAATGGTGAAATTGCCGCGTTGGAACGGCTGGGAATCGATCCGGAACGTTACCTGTTGTTACCCCGCGTCATAGGTGCTGCCACCTCTGTCATGCTCCTTACCGTTTATTTTGTGCTGACTTCATTTGTAGGTGGCTTTCTGATTGTCTCGTTTGGCCACCATATATCGTACGATCAGTTTATCCAGGGGATTGTTGCCTCACTTGGAATACGAGAAGTGATTGTCTTGATGGCAAAGGCAGCGGCATTCGGTCTGATTATCCCGCTTATCTGCTGTAATGCCGGAATGTCTGTTGGTACCAGTGCCACGGAAATCCCCCAGGCTGCAACCAGGGCTGTCATTACCAGCCTCTTTTCAATTTTTGTCCTGGATGGGGTGATAACGTATCTTGCCTCTCTGCTGGCGGTTGCCTGATTCCCCTTGAAATCAGACATATCCTGTACTATCTATATTTTAATCTAGCACACTACCTGTTCAGGAGGACCTTCTTATGGGCAAAGAGCCCGGGAGCACCAAATTTCAGACCGACTTCCGTCGTCATCTGCGTGAGCAGAATATCAGTGGTAATCTGGTACATCTGTTGTGTGAAATTGCCGAGGCCAGTAAATATGTGATCAACGCGGTTCGTACCGGTGACTTGGGGGTTGCCGGTACCTCCAATCTGTACGGCGAAGAACAGTTGGCCCTGGATGTGTTGTCCGACCGAATTCTGCGCAAACGACTGATGTATTCAGGAGTGGTCTGTAACATTGCTTCTGAAGAAATGGATGAAATCTTTCAAGTCACCAGTAACCCTTTGGGGATGTTTTCAGTGGCCTATGACCCGCTGGACGGTTCCTCATTGGTTGATGTGAATCTGGCCGTAGGAACCATTGTCGGGATTTATCAGGGCGACAATCTGCTGCAACCGGGCCGTAATATGGTTGGAGCCATGTACATCCTGTATGGCCCAAGGGTCTCCATGGTCTATTCAGTGGGTAAGGGGGTTTATGAGTTTACCATGAACCATTTGATGGAGTTTACCCTGACCCGCGAAAAGGTTCAGATGAAGCCGTCCGGTGATATCTATTCTCCAGGTGGCCTGCGTAAGAAATATACGCCAGAAAACGAAGCCTATATCCGCTATCTCGAAGATAAAGGTTCAAAACTGCGTTATTCAGGTGGATTTGTACCGGATATCAATCAGATTTTGATGAAGGGCAAAGGGATCTTTATGTACCCGGCCCTGACCGATTCCCCCAATGGTAAGCTACGGCTTTTGTTTGAACTGAACCCCATGGCATATTTGATTGAACAGGCTGGCGGCGCTGCTACCAATGGGTGTATGCCGATTCTTGACATGCAACCAGAGGGACTTGATCAACGGGCACCAATTTATATTGGTTGCAAAGAAGATGTGGCGAAAGCCACAGAATTTTTAAATGGAGCTTGTGCGTGAGTAGCGTGGAAGAACTGATTGACAAGGACGAGGTGCCTCAGGAACTGCCTCGTAGGCTCTGTAGTGAGATTCAACTGTTTGATCTCTGTGAACTTGAAAAATGCCACTTCAAGGATGACCGTTTTTGTACTGATCCTGAAATGCTGGCCCGTTTTGAGGCGGCTGCAGAACCTGAAGAACGTCCTGCATGGCATTTTGGCAAAGATGAAGATCAAGATAATGATGATGAATGCTATACCGAAGAGCAGGAAGATGATGATAACCAATACAGTGTCTTTGATGATGAAGACCGCTCTGAGCAGGATGACGAATGGTAGTTTGCCGGCAGTTTAGAGAGGCATTGAACAGACCTTGATGAAACGCATTACCGCCATCCTTCAACTACTTCGACCTCACCAGTGGTTGAAGAACCTGATGCTGTTTTTTCCTCCGTTTCTTGGTGGTACTCTGTTAACGCAAGGGATGGTTGTTAAGGGAACCATCCCTTGCGTTGTGTTCTCTCTGGCTTCAAGTGCCGGCTACCTTGTCAATGACTTGATGGACCGTGAAGCTGACTCAAATCATCCACGGAAGTCCTCGCGTCCCTTGGCGTCAGGTATGGTCGCTGTTACGACTGCCAAAACACTGGCCATTTTACTGGCTGCCAGCGCCATTATCGTTGCCCTATCTGTCGGTACAACCTTTACTTTATTAGTACTGGCCTACCTGTCAGTATCGGTTGCCTATTCATGCTGTTTAAAAAAAATGCCGGTGGTTGATCTGTTTTGTATTGCCACCGGTTTTCTGTTCCGACTCATGGCGGGAGGGGCTGTTTTCAGCATCCGTATTTCTGAGTGGCTGTTTTTATCCGTATTGCTGCTCTCACTGTTTTTAAGTGCCGGAAAACGCCTCTCTGAAAAACAGACTCTCAGCGTTATAACTGCAGCATCTCATCGTAAAGTGTTGACACATTATCCAGACGGTTTCCTTGACGGCGTGCTGTTTATGACCGGCAGCGCAGTACTGGTCACCTACACCATGTACACTCTATCCCATAATTTTTTACTGTATACTGTTCCACTCTGTTGCTTTGGACTACTACGCTATATTTTGAGAGTTAAGTCGGGGCTAAGCGGCGATCCGACGGAATCATTATTGCGAGATCCCTGGATACTGGTTGTCGGAGCCGGATGGAGTGCCATGGTGGGGTGGGGGATCTACGGGACATGAGAAAAACCATTCTTCAGGCGCTGTACCGGTTATTCCCTTTTGACCTTAAAGGTGATGGTGTAGTGCCGTCTGCTGCAGATGGCATTCGTATTTCTTGTGTCATTAATTTTTATGGCCGTCTGGACCTGCTGCAGGGGATACTCTGTTCTCTGGCAGACCAGCAGTATCCCAAAGACCGTTTTGAGGTATTGCTTGTCGAAGACAGGGGAGGGACGGATGCAGGCAGGCAGATGGCCTCTGACTTTTCAACCATGTTGCAGGTCGTCTATCTGCCACTAGATGCACAGTTTGGCAAAATGGGCTACTCACGTAACTTCGGGCTAACACGTAGCAGGGGAGAGATTATTCTGTTTCTGGATGATGATACGATCCTATTGCAGCATGACTTTTTACTTGCCCTTGATTCTTTTTGTGCTGAAAATCCTGTTGCTGATGCTGTGGTGCCGCATGGCCATGCTGCCTACGCCTGCATCGAAGATCGTTACGACTTTCACGATCCATATTTCATGACCAGTCGCTGCACAGCCTACCGCCGACAGGTCTTACAGAAACTCGGTGGCTTTATGGATCATTTTGTAGGGCAGGAGGATGTGGAGTTTGTAACCCGTTTTACCATCGCCGGTAATACCGCAATCAACTGTGCTGATCTGAACTATTTTCATCCTCCATTGCTGGTGCCAAACACCCGTAAACCACGGGCAGTAGGGTTTTCATTTTTCGGGCTAAAAAACCGTTATTCCTGGCCGGTCTGGATCCTGTTAATGTTAAATTGTGCCCGCCATGCACCGTTGTTTCTACTACCCGGCCGGCGGCTGAAAGAACAGGGGCGTTTTGGCATTGGGTTCCTGTTGGGAGTCTTGGAAGGTTTTAAGGGCAGCAAAGAACAGGTGTACGGATGAAGTGGCGGCTTTATGCATATAAAGACCTTTTGCTTGTCTTCATCTGGCGAGAGTTCCTGATCCGCTACAAACAGACCTCTATCGGTGTGCTGTGGGCCATCTTACAGCCGGTTAGCTTAATGTTGTTGTTTACATTCATCTTTGGTGTGGTGCTACAGACCACGCCAAAAGCGTATCCGTACACTCTATTTTATTTTGCCGGTGTACTTCCTTGGACCTTTTTTTCAGGAGCGTCAAACTTTGCAGTTACCAGTCTTTCTGGTAACTTTAATCTTGTAACAAAAATATATTTCCCCCGCGAAATAATTCCATTTTCTGGCGTAGCAATCAACTTTATAGACTATCTGATAGGTTTCTGTGTTTATTTTTTGATGCTGATAGTTTATCAAGTCCCAATTAGTTGGAATATGCTTTGGATACTTCCCTTGCAGGGTATGCTGGTTATCTATACTACTTCAATTTCTCTGTTACTAGCCGCACTCAATGTCTACTACCGTGATGTCAAACTTGTAACCACTTTTTTAATTCAGTTTTTGTTTTTTGCTACACCAGTAATTTATTCTATTGATTCTGTCGATAACAAATGGAAGATGTTTCTATTTCTTAACCCTCTAACTTTTATCGTTGAAAATATGCGGCGTGTTACCATCGAAGGGCGTGGAGTTATCCTTTGGCAACTTGGGATTGAACTGGCTGGGGTGTTTTTGCTGTATATTGTTGTATATAAAATTTTTATCCGTATTGAGCGAGCCTTTGCCGATGTCATCTAACCCAATAATATCTTTGTCAAATGTCTGGAAAAAGTATTCCAAGCAGTCGGTTTTAAATAACTCGCTACGTGAGGAGCTTATTTCGTTCTTGACAGGAAAAAAGTGTTATGAAGAACTTTCAGATGGCGAGTTCTGGGCTTTAAAGGATATATGTCTCTATGCTGGAAAGGGCGCTTGTATTGGGCTTGCTGGGCATAACGGCTCCGGGAAAAGTACCATATTGAAGCTTATTTCCAATGTCACCTATCCAACAAGGGGTGACATTGTGATAAAAGGAAGGGTGGCTCCATTAATTGAGCTTGGTGCAGGCATGCATCCTGACCTGAGCGGCATTGAAAACATCTACATGAACGGGACAATTTTAGGACTCACCATTCGAGAGTTAAAAAAGAATATTGGCAGCATAGTGGAGTTTTCAGGCCTTGATGACTTTATCAACGTACCGGTCAAGAAGTATTCATCTGGAATGTACCTTCGCTTGGCCTTCTCTATTGCCGTTCACAGCCCGGCAGATATCTTTCTCTTTGATGAAGTTCTGGCTGTGGGTGATGAGGAGTTTCAAGCACGTTGCCTCAAGCGCATTGAGTCTATCAGGTCAAATAATGGGACAATTTTGGTTGTAAGTCATGACCATGCATCACTTACGCGAATTTGTGACAACATCATAACCCTTGATCATGGCATCGCATTGACGGGAGTTTTAGTATGAAAGTAGTCATACTTGCAGGTGGCTTAGGGACGCGTATAAGCGAAGAATCACATTTAAAGCCTAAGCCGATGATTGAAATCGGAGAAAATCCTATTCTTTGGCATATCATGAAGATCTACTCCCACTACGGGTTCAATGATTTCACAATTTGCCTCGGTTACAAGGGGTATGTCATTAAAGAGTATTTTGCCAACTATTTTTTACATAATTCGGATGTTACGTTTGATTTGGGCCAAAACAGTATGAAGATTCATGATTCAGCTGCTGAGCCTTGGAAAGTCACTCTGGTTGATACTGGCCTAACGACTCCGACCGGGGGGCGCTTGAAACGCATTCGCCAATATCTGGGAAATGAGACGTTTTTGATGACTTATGGTGATGGTGTTGCCAATGTTAATATCAACAAACTTTTGGAATTCCACAGGGGACATGGCAGGCATGCTACCATAACAGCTGTGCAGCCTCCCGGTCGTTTTGGAGCATTGGCGTTTGAGGGACATGGGGATGTAGTCAGTAATTTTCAAGAAAAACCGCAAGGGGATGGTTCTTGGATCAATGGCGGCTTCTTCGTGTTAGAGCCGCAAGTGCTCGACTACATTGCCTCGGATGATATCCTCTGGGAGAAAGAACCGCTCTCGGAGCTCTCTCGTGACGGGCAACTGATGGCCTTCCGGCACGTGGGGTTCTGGAAGCCGATGGATACTTTGCGTGATAAGGTGGATCTCGAAGAACAATGGCGCACTGGAGATGCAAAGTGGAAAGTGTGGTAGGTGGTGCGATGAACACATTCTGGAAAGGAAAATCAGTCTTAATCACCGGGCATACCGGTTTCAAGGGCGCTTGGCTATCTATCTGGCTTCATGCCATGGGCGCCAAAATCACCGGATTCGCCCTCGATCCGCCCACCGAGCCGAGCCTGTTCCGCCTTGCCGGCTTAGACCGGCTGATTGATTCGTTTAAAGGGGATGTTCGGGACGGCGTCCGGTTGCAACAGGTCCTCGTTCAGGCCAAGCCTGAGATTGTCTTTCACCTCGCGGCCCTCCCTATCGTCCGTGAATCGTACCTGATGCCCGTGGAAACATACGCCACCAACATGATGGGAACGGTCAACCTCCTGGAGGCGGTCCGCTGGGTTCCCTCAATCCGTGCAGTTGTCAACGTTACCTCAGACAAGTGCTATAAGAATGTTGGTAACGATCACGCATTCCGAGAGGACGAGCGGCTCGGGGGGTATGATCCGTACTCCAACAGCAAGGCGTGCTCGGAGCTCATTACAGCAAGTTGGCGTTCCTCCTTTTTTAATCCCGAAAAATATGCCGAGCATCGGGTAGCAATCGCAACTGCCAGGGCCGGCAACGTGATCGGAGGGGGAGATTGGGCAACGGACCGTCTCATTCCTGACTGCATCAGGGCTCTGCTGGATGGCAAACCGGTTCGCATCCGGAATCCTCATGCTATTCGGCCCTGGCAGCATGTACTGGAGCCCCTGTCTGGCTATCTTATGCTGGCCCAACGTTTGTATGAAGACGGCTGCGATTTTGGTAGCGGTTGGAACTTCGGCCCCTTCGGTGACGATGCTAAGCCGGTCCGATGGATTGTCGAGACACTCTGTGAAAAATGGGGCGGAGCTGTTGGTTTTGAAATCGATTCAGGCGCTCACCCCCACGAGACGGGATACCTCCGGCTCGATATCGGGAAGGCGCAGACCCTGCTCGGCTGGCAGCCCTGCTGGAATCTCGAGACCGCACTCGATGCCATCGTCGACTGGATGCAGGTCTGGCGGTCGGGTGGAGATATGCTAGCGCGGTCGTTGGCCCAGATCGAACGCAATGAAACGGACCGGAAACGGCAGGCACATTCCGTCGATGCGAACGTTGAGCGGGAAATGCCCTCACTGATGGAGGCCTGATGAACATCAAACAGGAAAAAGATCTCCGGGCGAAGGCTGTTGAAGCGGCACTCTCCTACTACCGTGCCCGGCATGCTGCCTCCACCGCTTTCCAGCCCGGCGACCGCATCCCCTATGCCGGTCGGGTCTTTGATGAAAGCGAAATTGCTAACCTGATCGATGCCTCGCTTGATTTCTGGCTTACCGCCGGGCGCTACGCTCAGCGCTTCGAGAAGGAGTTAGCAACGTACCTAGGGACGGCGCACTGCTCTCTGGTCAATTCAGGTTCCTCGGCCAATCTGCTCGCTTTTATGGCACTAACCTCTCCCAGGCTTGGGGAGCGCCGCATCTATCGGGGCGATGAGGTGATCACGGTGGCGGCCGGTTTTCCGACAACGGTGGCGCCTATCATCCAGTACGGAGCGGTTCCCGTCTTCGTAGATGTCGAACTCCCCACTGCCAACATCGATTGTCACCAACTCGAGACGGCACTTTCTTCGCGCACCAAGGCTGTGATGCTGGCACACACCCTCGGTAACCCGTTCGACCTACAGCGGGTGAAGGCCTTTTGCGACCGTCATGACCTTTGGCTGATCGAAGACAACTGTGATGCCCTCGGTTCGCGCTACCTGATTGACGGGCAATGGCGCCAAACCGGAACCGTCGGTCATCTTGGCACCTCGAGTTTCTACCCTCCCCATCACATGACCATGGGCGAAGGAGGAGCGGTTTATACCAACGATCCCTTGTTAAGCAGACTCGTAGAATCCTTCAGGGACTGGGGGCGCGACTGCTGGTGCCCCTCCGGCAAGGACGACACCTGCGGCACGAGATTCGACCGGCAGTTCGGCGAACTCCCGGTCGGCTATGATCACAAATATGTCTACTCACATTTTGGCTACAACCTCAAGGCGACTGACCTGCAAGCAGCTATAGGATGTGCGCAGTTGGAGAAACTACCAAGCTTCGTCGAAGCACGCCGGCGCAACTGGCACCAGCTTCGTGAAAGTTTGAGGGGACTGGAGGAGAGCCTGATACTTCCAGAGCCGGCACCAAACAGCGATCCCTCCTGGTTCGGGTTCCTGATGACGGTCCGCGACGGTGCCCGCTTTACCCGCGACCAAGTCGTGGAGCACCTCGAGAAAAACGGCTTACAAACCAGAATGCTCTTCGCCGGCAACCTCATCAAGCACCCCTGCTTCGATGAGATGCGCAACAGCGGGACAGGATACCGCTCGGTCGGTCACCTGAGAAATACCGACAAGATCATGAGAAACAGCTTCTGGGTTGGCGTCTATCCGGGGATGACCGGCGATGTTCTCGAATACATGGCTGATCTGATTTGTACTTTTGCAAGGCCATGAAGATTCTGGTAACCGGCGCATCAGGCTTTTTAGGGAAGAACCTAGTTGAACATTTGACTCAGGCGCATGAGGTGGCAACACCCACGCGGCAGGAGCTTGATCTCCTTGACGAGTGTTTGGTGCGGTGCTACCTCAAGGCCAACTCTTTTGATGCGATCATCCATGCCGCTGGAAAACCTGGACACCGCAATGCCGCTGACCCCACTGGTGTCTTTTGGGCAGACACGCGGATGTACTTCGTTTTAATGCACAGCCGGGAGTATTTTGGGAGGCTGTTGATCGCTGGTTCCGGCGGTATCTATGATCTGCGAAAATACCGTCCGAAGATGAAGGAAGATGAGTGGCACCACCATATCCCTGCCGATGAGCACGGCTTCTTTCGCTACGTGACAGCCCATCATATTGTCGCTTCGCCCGGCGTGGTGGACCTTAGACTGTTCGGTGTTTTTGGCAAGTACGAGGACTATGCTATCCGCTTTATCTCGAATGCGATCTGTAAGACGCTTTTCGACCTCCCGATCACCATAAAGCAGAACCGGAACTTTGATTACCTCTACGTCCGTGACCTTTTCCCGGTGGTGGACCACTTTCTGTACCACGATGCTCGGTCCAGGGAATACAATGTTACGCCGGACACCCCCATTTCACTCAAGGAGTTAGCCGAACTAATCCTCGCCGTGTCGGGGAAAAAATTGCCGGTAGTGATATTCCAAGAAGGGATGGGGTCAGAGTATAGCGGGGACAACAGTCGCCTGAAAGAGGAGTTACCGGGGTTGCAATTCACTGAACTTACTGATGCAGTTGCCGAGCTCTACCAATGGTACAGCGATAACAAAGCTTCGATCGACAGATCAAAACTTATTGTAGACAAATAAAATCCGATGCGAGGCGGGGAGAGCCATGAATAGAAACATTTTTGAAGATCTGTTTGTCTTGGAGATGGCCAACAACCATTGGGGCAATCTGGCGCGTGGCATGAAAATTATTTCGGAGTTCGCACAAGTAGTGCGCTTCAACAATATCCGTGGCGCCATCAAACTCCAGTTCAGAGACGTTGATAGCTTCATTCACAAGGACTTCATCGGGCGTGATGACATCCGCTACATCAAGAAAACGCTGGACACACGTATGGAGAAGGAAAACTATGCCGCCTTCGTCCAGGCTATCCGGCAGAATAGCTGCATCCCCATGGCTACCCCCTTTGATGAACAATCAGTGCAATTATGTGTGGAATTGGGGATTCAGATCATCAAGATCGCCAGTTCGGACATCAGTGACTGGATACTGATCGAAGCCATCGCGGCCACCCGCAAACCGGTCATCGTATCGACCGGTGGAACCTCACTCAAGGACATCGACGACCTCGTCTCCTTCTTCGAAAAACGCAATATTCCGCTCGCCATCAACCATTGTGTTTCTCTTTATCCCAGCGAGGACCACGAATTGGAGCTGAACCAGATTGATTTCCTGAAGAGCCGCTATCCTGACAACACTATTGGTTTCTCCAGCCACGAGTACCACGATTGGAACGACTCCATACTGGTTGCCTATGCAAAGGGGGCAAGGACCTTTGAACGCCACGTCGACATCGACGACGGCACCGTAGCGGTCAGCCCCTACTGCTCGCTGCCACACCAGATTGACCAGTGGTTCAAAGCATTCAACAAGGCCAAGGAAATTTGCGGCGGCCCCGGTGTTCAGAAACGCATCGTGCCGGAGCGAGAGAAAAAATACCTCGACGCACTGGTGCGCGGCGTCTACGCGAAACGCGACCTGCCTGAAGGCCATGTCCTGCACGACGACGATGTCTATCTGGCTATACCGCTCCAGAAAGGCCAGATATCCTGCCGTGAGTTGATGCGCGGCGAGGTACTGCTCAAGGCGGTTGAGAAGGATACTCCGGTGATGATAGACACCATCGACAGCCCTTATGCCAACCATGAGGAACTCAAGAAACTAATTTACGGCCGGGGGCTCTAGGAATGATCAGGGTCGCCGACTACATCATGGAGCGCCTCGCTCAGTTCGGAATCAAGGATATCTTCATGATAACCGGGGGCGGTGCCATGCATCTCAATGACGCAGCGGGTCGCCGGTTGCAGTATTTCTGCAATCATCATGAGCAGGCATCGGCAATTGCTGCTGAGGGTTACGCTAGAGTTTCAGGTAAGCCGGCTGTAGTTTTGGTTACCACCGGACCAGGGGGACTGAATACGCTTACCGGTGTCATGGGTCAATGGACTGACTCCGTTCCTGTGATCTATATATCGGGGCAAGTTAAATTTGAAACTACAATACGTTCCTGCCCGGAGCTTGGCCTGCGGCAACTTGGTGACCAGGAAGTGAATATTGTTGAGATTGTACGCCCGCTTACTAAGTTTGCCACCTGCGTCATCGACCCAAACCAGATCAGGACCGCCTTGGAGCAAGCGTGGTACGCCGCCACAACAGGTCGTCCAGGTCCGGTGTGGCTGGACATTCCGATGGATGTACAGGGGGCGCTAGTGGACCTGGGCACATTGGCCGGTTACATCCCGGAGGAAGGCACGATCTACGATGCCGAAGCTGCTGCAGCTGCGGTCCCCAAAGTCTTCAATCTGCTTGAGAAGGCCCAGCGTCCGGTGGTGGTGGCAGGACACGGCGTCCGCATCTCGGGAGCGCAGGAGATCTTCCTTGATGTGGCACAGCTACTTCATATCCCGATCCTGACCACCTTCAACGGCTTCGACTTGGTTCCCAGCGATAACCCGCTCTACGTGGGGCGCATCGGCACCATCGGCGACCGAGCAGGCAACTTCGCACTGCAAAACGCCGACGTTATTTTCTACCTTGGTACCCGCAACAACATACGTCAGGTGAGCTATGGCTGGGGGAGTGTCGGCCGGGCCGCTACAAAGATAGTGGTCGACATCGACGCGGCGGAGTTGGTAAAGCCAACCCTTGCCGCCGATCTGAAGATCCATACCGATGTCAAATTCCTTCTTGAACGGTTAAGGGCTGAGCTTATGAGGAGTAAGCCTAAGATTCGTTCAGAGTGGCTGGCCAAGTGCCTTGACTGGAAAGAACGCTTTCCGGTGGTGCTGGCAGCCGAAAAATATCCGCTGACCCCGGTGCATCCCTACCTTTTTGCCAAGATACTTTCAGAAGAGCTCGGCGAAAACGCCGTGGTCGTGACGTCGAACGCGACTGCCAACATCGTCTACTTTCAAGGCGGGGTTGTAAAGAGGGGACAGCGCGCCATCTGGAACTCGGGATGCGCTTCCATGGGCTATGACATCCCGGCAGCCATTGGCGCCTGTCTGGCCAACCAAAGGCAGCCGGTCGTCTGTCTGGCTGGTGACGGCAGCATCATGATGAACCTTCAGGAGCTTTCAACCATTGTCTACTATCGGCTGCCCATTGCCATCTTCGTCTTCAACAACTTCGGCTACGTTTCCATCCGGCAGACACAGTCAAACTTTTTCGGGAAGCTTCATGGCTGCGACGAAGCCACCGGAGTTGGTTTTCCCGATATCCCGGCATTGGCTACAGCCTTTGGCATGAAGACCGCGCGCATTGAGGAGAATTTAGGGATGCGGGAGAAGATTAGGGGAGTGCTTGCGACCGGCGGACCTGTCCTCTGTGAGATCGTCCTCAACCCGGACCATGCCATCGAGCCGAAACTCTCGTCCACGCGGCTCCCCGACGGTAAAATGATCTCCAATCCACTGGAGGATATGTCGCCTCTGCTGGATCGCGAGGAGTTTAAAAAGAATATGATCGTAGCGCCGCAAACGGATGGGTAACCTATCAAGGGGGAAGGATGATTAACTTTGATTTTACAGGCAAGGTTGTCGCCATCACGGGAGGGCGCAGAGGAATCGGGCGCGCACTGGTTCAGGCATTCGCCCGTTGTGGAGCTTCAGTTGCGGTGATGGCCAAGAGCGAAGAGGACGGTGGCGTGCTGGAGTCGTTGGGCGACCACGCCGTCAGGTGCAGATACTATGCGGTCGACATGCTGGACCGGGAGCAAAGGGCTAGCCTCATGGAGCAGGTGGTGTTAGATTTTGGCACCATCGACATTCTGGTCAACAACGCGGGACTCCAAGAGACCGCCTCGGTATTCGACTATGGCCTAGCCAGGTGGGACGCCGATCTAGAGCTAATGCTTACCTCGATATTTGATCTCTCCATACAGGCTGCCCGCATCATGCGCGACCGCGATGGCGGCAAAATCATCAACGTCGCCTCGATTAGCAGCTTCCAAGGCGCCAGGAACATCGTCGGCTATTCGACAGCCAAACACGGCTTGGTCGGTCTAACCAAGTGTCTTGCCAATGAATTGGCCTGTCATGGTATCAACGTCAACGCGGTAGCTCCTGGCATTGTCGATACTGATATGGCGGTTGGGGTATTCAGCGATCCGGTTCGGGCAAAGGAACTCTCGGGCAGAGTGCCTGCAGGACGTTTTGCCACGACCAACGACGTCGTGCAACCGGTGCTCTTCCTTGCCTCAGAAGGGAGCTGTTTCATCCACGGCCACGTCTTGCTGGTGGACGGCGGTTGGATGGGACGCTAGGAAGTCGTCATGAGTGGCAAACGTATCGAAGCAAAAGAACTGAGATGCGCGAAGCGGCAGCCGCTTCAGGAAATTATCCCCCTACCGGCTCCCTTCGTGATGTACATTGACCCGACTAACGCTTGCAACTTCAAGTGCAAATTCTGTCCTACCAGCGACGACGAGTTATTGCGCAGCGTCGGGAGAGCCAAAAAGATGATGTCGCTCGATATGTTCCGCAAGATCATTGGCGACATCAGTGGCTTCAACTGCCGGCTGAAGCTGCTTAGCCTGTACAAGGACGGCGAGCCGTTATTGAACCCGAATTTTGCCGAAATGGTCAGGATCGCCCGCCGCGCCGGTATCGCCGAAAGGATCTGGACCAAAACTAACGGCTCGCTGCTCAATCCGGAACTAAACCGGGACATCATCGACGCCGGTCTCAACCACATCTGCATTTCCATCGAAGCAGTCAGCCACGATGGGTACCGAGACATAGCTGCTGTTGACATCGACTACTCAAAGTTGCTGACCAACATTGAGGATTTATACCGGCACCGCGGCGACTGCGAAATCTACATCAAGATTGTGGATGTAAATCTCTCAGAGGAACAGAAGTCAAAGTTTTACGACGACTTCCAGTCCATCTGTACCCACATAGCGATCGAGAAACTTATGGGCTGGTCAAACTCCGGCGTCAAGGATTTCACTCTAGGGACAGCCCCCGATACCTACGACGGCCTGCCCTTCGTAAAAAAGATGGTTTGCGCCTATCCCTTCTACGTCTTAGCCGTCAACTGTGACGGTAGTGTTTCTCTTTGCGGCAACGACTGGTCTCAACAGACGGTGGTAGGAAGTGTAAGGGAAAAATCTTTGTCCGAGATCTGGAATAGTGAGGAATTGTACCAGTTCAGGGTCATGATGTTGAGAGAACGCCACAAAAACGCCGCATGCAGGGAGTGCTACTATCTGCAGATCGTCCCTGACAACATCGACGAATACCGGGACGAGATCCAGCGCCGCCTGGATCTCGCCAGGGCCAATCATGGAAAACAGTGAGTCGACTAACGGGGTTCTCTGGCCAAATGACAAGCTGCAGCCGGTCATTATCACCTACAATCGCGCCAAACAACTCGCGGAGACATTGGAAGCTTTCTTCTCTGCCGGGCTGAGTTCGATGCAGCTCACCATCCTGGATAACGCTTCTCCTGACAACACTCCAGAAGTGGTAAGAAGCTATCAGCAGAAGTGGCCGCAACTTAATTACGTAAGGAATTCTTACAATATCGGCGGCTGTGCCAATTACCTCAGGGCATTGGAGATAACCGATTCCGAGTACTGCTGGGTCATCGGCGATGATGACAAGTGGATCTTCGAGGGACTCCCGGAATTGATAGAGGTGCTCGGCAAAGGGGAAGCCGACGTGATCCGGCTGGGCTGGCAGGTCGCTGCAGCGGAACGCGGCACCATGTCCACCCTGTCCGAACTGGTTAGCACTTCATCCTCCTTTCTCGGCAGTGTAAGCATGATTTCCTCGGTCATCGCACGCCGGGATTTTACAACTAGGTACATTTCAGAAGCCTATTTCAGTATCAGCGATTTTTATCCCCAGATGGTCCCTTTCTACAAGGAGACAACTTCCTCCGCGGTGAAGGTGTACTCTCTGAGTGCTGACTTCATGGTTCATACCCCCAGCGAGGATCGTGGCTATTTCTTCGGAGACTTGGAATGGCTGACCTATTACTGCCGTTCCACTAGGTATATACAGGACCGCAGGATCAAGGAACGTGTCATTGCTGACATCATGTCGTACCAGAGGCAACAGTTTCGTTTCAGGTTCTCGTGGGCACAAAATGTCCGGATCATCCTACAGCTAGCCTTGAAACCCAAAGCTCTCGGTTTTGATCAGCTCCCCTACCTTTTCTCCCTGATCGGTTATGGCGTGGGGATGAGAGGTTCAGTGGCCCTTGCCCTGATCATTTATCTGGTTCTCCCGGTCTCGTTTTTGAGGCGTGCGACCAGCTATCTCCGCTCCAGGAATGGTCTGGATGGTGACTTGGACAAGGAATTACAATATATCCTAGAAGGGAGAACTAAGAGGCAATGACTAGCGACCTGCTAGAAATAATACTCATCACCTACAACCGATCGACCTTTCTTGAGAGGACCATGCGTGAGTTGGCAGACAGCCCTTTCAGGGACTACAAGATAACCCTGCTTGACAACTGCTCCAGCGATGCCACCCCAGAAGTGTGCGCTGCCTTGAAGGAAGCCTTTCCGCGGTTAAATGTCGTTCGGCACCCCAAGAACATCGGGGGCAACGCCAACTATCTGCGGGCTATCGAGCTCTCCACTTCCCCCTATACCTGGATTGTATGCGACGACGATACTTTTGATTTCTCAGCTTCCGACGAGGTGATCGACGCCATCGTGGCAGGGAGAGATGACCTCATCCTGGTTCGTCCTGTCACCGACGGTGGCGTCGAGCGGATCGGGCGCACTACTGCCCAAGCTCTCGTCGCTGATGATTACATGTTCTATTTCAGCTTGAGCTTCTTCCCTGCGATCATTTTTCGCACCGCGCTTTTTGACAGTGAGTGCCTCATGCACGGCTACCGACTCATTCCAGATAGCTATCCTCAGTTCGAGTTCATTAACAAAGCTGTGCGGGAGAACTTCTCTGTGTTGATACCTGAGACGCCGATGGTGATCAGGAACGATGTCAACGTTTCGACCTTCTCGCCGTTGTCGTGGTATAAAGCATGGATAACCTGCTGCCGAACCATCACTGACCACGAACTGAAGAAGGAGACGGTGTCTCAGGCAACCAGACTGCGCGGTTTTGTTAAATCCTTGGGGTTCTGGATCGCACTAGAAAAAAAGATTAACAAGCACGATTTCTATCACAAGGTCACAACTGTTTTTGTATCGCTCGATCTGCCTCACAAATTGCTGTTCTTGATGTTCATTCCGGTGATAGTAATTCCCCTACCATTCAAGCTGCTTATTGTAGCGCGACAGTTCGTCTATTGGCTGCTAAGGGTACCAAAAAATCAGATACCGCCGGTCGAGTTTGATCATCAGCTATAGCAATGGTTTTTTTGAGCACACTTACTTAAGTCGCAACGGAAACAGTTTATATGTGCTATCACATCCTCATCCTCGGCGCAGGCCCATGCGGTCTTGGTGCTGCCTATCATCTTAATAAACTGGGCTATACCAACTGGCAACTGTATGAGCGCAATTCCTACGTTGGAGGTCTGTCTGCGTCTTTTGCGGATGACAAAGGTTTTACCTGGGACATCGGCGGGCATGTCCTCTTCTCTCACTACGACTGTTTTGACAACGCTGTTGCTGAAGCCCTGGGTGATGCGTACTACGAACACCAGCGTGAAAGCTGGGTCCGCATCCTGCAAACCTGGGTGCCGTACCCGTTTCAGAACAACGTCCGCCATCTCCCGGATGACGCCTTACGAGCGTGTATCGAAGGTCTACGTAACCTTAAAGGCAATCCATTGCAAGCAACCAACTTTCGCGAATGGATGGATGCTGTCTTTGGCAATGGTATTGTCACGTATTTCATGGAACCCTATAACCGCAAGGTATGGGGCACACCGCTTGAACAGATGAGCAAGGATTGGATTGCTGAACGGGTCAGCATGGTGGATTTGTCTCGTATTGAAAAGAACATTACTGAGGGACGGGATGATCTGAGCTGGGGGCCGAATAACACCTTCAAATTCCCTGAACGTGGCGGTACCGGTGCAATTTATGAAGGGATTGCAGACCGGTTCAGAGACAAAATTCATCTGAACCATGAAATGCAGGAAATAGACCTTGATGCAAGACAGGTCAGGTTCACCAATGGCAAGGTGGAAGCGTACGATCTGTTGATTACGACGCTTCCACTGGATCTATTTGTTAAGTCATGTGTCTCTATACCAGAAGCAGTTGTCTCTGCAGCTGAGGGGCTTACCCATAATGGTGGCCTGATTGTCGGGCTTGGGTTTAAAGGTCGCCGGGACGATACAAAGTGCTGGATGTATTTTCCTGAATCAAGTAGTCCTTTCTATCGCGTTACCAATTTTCACAACTATTCGCGCCACAATGTACCGGGTGGTGCCATAGATCGACATTATTCGCTCATGTGTGAGACAACGTACTCTCTCCATAAACCTCAGGACAAGAACTCAATTGTTGATGAAACAGTGCAAGGGCTTAGCAATAGCGGCATGATCTCGGACGCTGCCAAGGAACAGATTGCCAGTCGCTACCTCATTGATATTCCTTATTCCTATCCAGTGCCTACCCTTTCCCGCAATAGTGCCTTGCAGACTATCCAGCCATATCTTGAGGACCAGGGGGTGTATTCGCGCGGCCGGTTCGGAGCCTGGAAGTATGAAGTTGGCAATATGGATCACAGCTTTATGCAGGGAGTAGAGGTGGTGGACCGGATACTACGCCAAGGTTCAGAACCTACGGTAAACGGTACTGCGTTGTGAACATCTGTTTTGTGAAGACAGCTGATGCTCTGCTGGGGCGTTTGATAACAAACCTGTTGCCATCTCTGTCTACGCCTGATCTCCCTGAGTCTGTTTACTCTGTCCTCCTCATCCGCCCCGGCGGCATTGGCGATGCGGTTTTGTTGGCACCGGTGATCCGCCAACTTAAAGTCAAGTACCCCAATATTCAAATCACTATCTTGGCAGAACGCCGCAATGCCGGTGTGTTTGCCCTGGTTCCGTCTGTAGACCTGCTGTATTGTTACGACAGACCTGCTGAATTCTGGCGTGCAGTACGTGATAAATATGATGTTGTCATTGATACCGAACAGTGGCACCGTCTTTCGGCTGTTATAGCCCGGCTGATACGGTCTCCCATCAAGATCGGTTTTGCTACCAATGAGCGACGGCGGATGTTTACCCATGCGCTGCCGTACTCCCATGATGAGTATGAAGTCTCTAGTTTTAAACGTCTGCTAGAACCGCTTACGGACGTGTCAGAGCAGACTGAAGCCACGATTCCGTTCCTGACCATTCCTGTAACTTCAAAAGAATCTGCTCGAAAGCTGCTTGCAACTTTGGGTGATAAGCCTTTTGTAACTATATTCCCCGGTGCCTCTATCCCGGAGCGTCGTTGGGGGGCTGATCGGTTCAGGGCTGTGGCAGCTGCGCTTGTACAAAAAGGATATGGGGTGGTCGTGGTGGGAGGAACCGTTGACCGGACAGATGCTCAAACCATTGCAGATGAGTCAGGACTGGATCTGGCAGGACGGACCTCTCTTGCAGAGACTGCTGCTGTGATTTCCCGCTCTGCCCTGCTTATCAGCGCTGATTCTGGTCTGCTGCATGTTGCAATAGGATTGGGGGTGCCGACAGTTTCCCTGTTCGGTCCAGGCCGCGCCCTTAAATGGGCTCCGCGTGGGAAGCTGCATACTGTTATCAATAAAAATCTTTCCTGTTCTCCCTGTACTTCCTTTGGCACGACCCCACCATGCCCGTATAATGCTCGCTGTATGCAGGAAATCAGTGTGTCTGAGGTGATTGACCACTGTGTAAAGCAGATTGAACATACTGCTGGCTGACTTCTCTGGTTTTTTCAGGTATATCTCCTACTGCCATGACAAAACTTCAGGTTGATCATACTGGTGCCTTGTTAATTCCTGCCAAGGAACTGATGCAGCTTGGCCTCCAGCCGGGCGATTGTGTGGGGATTGAAGCCAATGATGCAGGGGTCCTGTTGCGTAAACAGGTTACAGTTGCACTTCCTGCAGACTCCGTTCAACAGGCAATTGCACATAAAAATCTGGCCACCGGTATCCGGTTTATCAAAGGAGTCGGTCCAAAATTGGCGGAACTGCTCGCCAAGCGTGGTATTCATACGGTTGAAGATGCCCTGTTCTGTCTGCCGCACCGTTATGAAGACCGCCGTCAACTCATCCCCATCAGACAGTTAAAACCGGGAATAACCCAGGTCTTTCAAGGTGCTGTTGTTTCTGCTGAAAGTACGGCAACCAGAGGAGGCCGCAAGGTCTTTGAGGCGGTGGTGCAGGATGAGAGCGCCAGTATTGTGCTGAAGTGGTTTCATGCCAACGGTGTCTGGATGAAACGGACCTGGCAGGTGGGGCGGCAAGGGGTCTTTACCGGTGAGGTGAGCAGTTTTGGGTGGAAACCTGAAGTGCATCATCCCGATGTAGAGTGGTTGGAAAAAGATGCCGATGTAAATGCCGTAATGGCTGCTGATCCGGTCAATTTCGGGCGGATTGTGCCGGTCTACCCTTTAACGGAAGGTCTGCACCAGAAGGGGATGCGGCGGGTGATGCGCCAGGTGGTGGATACCTTTCTGCCCAATCTGGAAAATATTCTGCCTCAATCCCTGTTGGAAACGTATCAGTATCTTCCGCTGCGGGAAGCACTTGGCCAGGTCCACCTGCCGCCATCAGATGCGCCTCTGATTGATCTGAATGAAGGTCGTACTCTGGCCCACCGATCTTTGGCCTTTGATGAGTTCTTTTTCTGGGAACTTGGTTTGGCATTAAAGAAACGGGGGGTAACCCTGGAAGAAGGGATCTCCTTCCAGGTTACCCATCGCTATACCAAAGAGCTGGTAAAATTGCTGCCATTTCAGTTGACTGCTGCCCAACGGCGGGTGTTGTCGGAGATCAAGGCCGATATGATGGCTTCCCACCCGATGCATCGTCTGGTGCAGGGGGATGTGGGCAGTGGCAAGACACTGGTGGCACTGATGGCAGCCCTGGTGGCAGTGGAAAACGAGTACCAGGTGGCAATCATGGCCCCCACCGAGATCCTGGCTGAGCAGCACTGGCATAATATTCACCATTGGTGTGAACAGCTGGGGGTCAACGTCGTGTTGCTTACCTCCGGTATGCGGGGCAAAATCAAGAAAGAGGCGCTGCAACAGGTTGCGGATGGCCGGGCTTCCATCGTGATCGGCACCCATGCCGTGATTCAGGATAAGGTTGAGTTCCACCGTCTGGGGTTAGGGATTGTGGATGAGCAGCACCGTTTTGGTGTTCTGCAGCGCGGCGTTCTAAAGAAAAAGGGTGCTAATCCTGATATTCTGGTGATGACCGCCACCCCGATTCCCCGTACCCTGGCTATGACCTTGTTTGGTGACCTCGCTCTGTCAGTCATTGATGAACTGCCACCGGGTAGAACACCAATTAATACAAAGATATACTTTGAATCACGCCGTAAACAGGTTTACGAGATGATCCACCAGGAGATTGGCCTGGGTCGTCAGGCATACGTTATCTATCCTCTGGTTGAAGAGTCTGAAAAGTCTGACCTGAAGGCCGCAACTCAGATGGCTGAACATCTACAGGCTGACATTTTTCCTGGACTCAGGCTGGGGCTGTTGCATGGCCGGATGAAGCCGGAGGAAAAGGAGGCGGTGATGGCCTCCTTCAAAAAGCGGGAGCTGGATATCCTGGTGGCCACTACCGTGATTGAGGTGGGGATCGATGTGCCGAATGCCACCCTGATGGTAATCGAACATGCCGAGCGTTTTGGTCTTTCTCAACTGCATCAGTTACGGGGCAGGGTAGGGCGGGGAAGTCACCGTTCCAGCTGTATACTGTTAACAGCGGGTAAGCTGTCTGAAGATGGAGAAAAACGGCTCAGGGTGATGGAGGCCACCACCGATGGCTTCAGGATTGCCGAGGCCGATCTTGAAATCCGTGGCCCGGGCGATTTTCTCGGTACGCGCCAATCCGGTATGCCTGATTTCAGAGTGGCAAGTATTCTGAGGGATGGTGCCATATTGGAGCAGGCTAGGTCTGCTGCCGCTAAATTACTTGAACGGGATGAACAGCTGCATTCATCTGAAGGACAACGAATACTCCAGGAACTGTTGCAACGCTGGGGTAAACGGCTGGAGCTGGCAGGTATCGCATGACAAAGGGGAGGTGCAACCATGTTACGGACAGTCTCTGATGTGGGCACTGTCGCCCGTGCCATTCAGCTCTCGGTGGCTCCGGTCTTTCTGTTAACCGGTATCGGCGCGATGCTCTCGGTCATGACCAACCGACTGGGACGGATCATTGACCGAGCCCGCCTGCTTGAAGCCCGTTTTGAAACTGCCGCGCAAGAAGGCCACAGGGAACTTATCCGGGCTGACCTTGCGACACTGGCACGCCGTGCCAAGCTGATCGGTCAGGCCATCAATCTCTGTACGACCACGGCCTTCCTGGTCTGCAGCGTTATTGCGCTGATGTTCATCGGCACGTTTCTGGAACTTGATCCCTCGATGCCGGTGGCGGTCCTGTTTGTCTGCGCCATGCTCTCCATGGTGTTGGGGCTGATCTGGTTTTTGCGAGAGATCTATATTGCCACGGCCAATCTCAGGATCGGTCCAGGGTCACAGACACCGCCAGCTCAGTAGCTGCTCTAAAAAGAAAAGGGCCGGTCCGTTTCCGGCCGGCCCTGTGTGTGCCTGTCAGCAGCCTGCAGTCTTTCTGAAGAGCTTGGACACATAGTCCTTGGTGTCGTATTTGACCCGTACCTCATCGCCGACAGTAATCCGTTTGTCATTAAGCTTATCCACCGTCAGCTGGTCAGTGACCGTGATGGCAACATCTTTCCCGCTGGCGTTGTCTTTGATCACGACTGTTGCCTTGCCTGCTTCGGCCTGAATCTTGACAACAGGGCCGACAATTTTAAGTTCTTCTGCAAATGACACTGTTGCCAGGCTAATCAGTAATGCGGTAATTGCGAAAATGAGCCGTTTCATGGTACTCCTCCTTGTGTGATGATGTTATTCATCTATTAGCATCAGGTGTGCCATGTTTTTATTGTATTGAAATAATTGCATTTTATCACATTGCTGCTGCCGTCTGTGTTATGCCGTAGCTGTTTCAGGGTGATTTACACCCCTTTTAAGACATATCCACATATCCAAGGAGCGTACGCATGTCAGAGTTTTCAGGTGTCACTGTTGTTCGAGAAGCCAACATCTATTTTAACGGGGCTGTTGCAAGCCATACGGTGCTGTTTCCTGATGGTTCCAAGAAGACCCTGGGAATCATGCAGCCGGGTGAATATACCTTTAATACCGGCGCTGCAGAGCTGATGGAGATACTGAGCGGTGAGCTGGATTTGCAATTGGCCGGTGAGACTGGCTGGAGACGGATTGGCGGCGGTCAGTCGTTTGAGGTGGCCGCTAATTCCTCCTTCACGATGAAGGTTCAGACCGTAGCTGATTACTGCTGCTCTTTTTTGTCATAATTGCCATTAAAATTTTCTGGCTTTTGTCTGGACCACTTGTTATATTCAAATATATGAATACTTACAAAGGAGCGGCGTCATGAAGATTACAGATGCGGCAAAGACAGCTCTGGAGCCGATTCTGGCCCAGAACCCCGGCAAACTGCTGCGGGTGGTGTTTGAAGGTTTTGGTTGAGGTGGTCCCCGTCTGGGGCTGGCTCTGGATGAGCCAGGTGAAAATGATACCAGGATGACTTTGAACGGCATTGAGTTGCTTGCAGAAAAAAGCCTGAATTCTTTCCTTGATGGTCAGGTAATTGATTTTGTTAACTCTGGTATGCGTGAGGGATTCGTGATCTCGCCGGAGTTTGGTTCTTCCTGCGCATAGATAAATCTTAATAAGGTTATGGGTAACAAAGGGGGAGGCCAATCCGGTCTCCCCCTTTGTTGTTTGTCAGGGCTGTTCCTTTGTCTCAATCCGCGGAAACAACGCTGCGGCCTTTTCAATAACCGTCCCCGGAGCAAGTTTGCCCCAGACAAGATCTTCGCCAGCCGGTTCCTGTTGCCAGCCAAGGCAGGCCAATGCCTTACGAGCGGTGTCTGGCATAAAAGGGGCAACCAGCGAGTGTACCAGCCGCTGGGCTTCAAGCAGACAATACATGACCGTTGCCAGCTGTTCGCGCTTGGCAGGATCTTTGGCAAGACCCCAGGGAGCGGTTTCGTCAATGTATTTGTTGCCGGCTGAAATAACATCCCAGATTGATTGCAGGGCCTTGCTGAAGGCCAGTTCATCCATACAGCTGTCAACCGCAGTAATCATCCCTTCAGCCTTGGCTTTCAAGGTTTTATCAAGCTCTGAAAAAGCACCTGGTGCGGGCAGGATGCCGTCAAAATATTTGACCAGCATGGCTGTTGAGCGGGATAGCAGGTTGCCCAGGTCGTTGGCCAGGTCAGAGTTGATCCGGTTGATCAGTGACCCGTGTGAGAAATCACCATCCAGGCCAAAGGGTACTTCCCGCATCAGGAAGTAACGCACCACATCCACGCCGTATTTGTCGATCAGCATGTTGGGCTCAACAACGTTCTGCAGCGACTTTGACATCTTCTGGCCTTCCACCGTCCACCAGCCGTGGGCAAAGACCTTCCTGGGAATCGGCAGGCCGGCTGCCATCAGAAAGGTCGGCCAGTAGACCGTATGGAAACGCAGGATATCCTTGCCGATCAGGTGGGCATCGGCGGGCCAGTAATGGCCATAGTTGCCATCGGCATTCGGATACCCGAGCGCGCTGATGTAGTTGGTCAGGGCATCAAACCAGACATAGATGACGTGGCGTTCATTGCCTGGCACCGGAATACCCCAGGAGAACGAGGTACGGGATACTGACAGGTCCCGTAGCCCTTCTTTGACAAAAGAGATGATCTCATTGCGCCTGGTTTTGGGTTGGATAAAGTCAGGGTTGGCCTCAATATGTGCCAGCAGCTTTTCACCATAGGCGCTCATCTTGAAGAAGTAGGATTCTTCCTTCAGCTTCTCAACCGGACGGTTACAGTCAGGACATTTGCCATCTTCAACCTGGGTTTCGGTCCAGAAGGTCTCGCAGGGGGTGCAGTACCAGTCTTCGTATTCCCCCAGATAGATGTCGCCTTGCTCCATCAACTGTTTAAAGATATGGGTGACACCCTGCTTGTGACGTTCCTGGGTGGTGCGGATAAAGTCGTTGTGAGAGATTCCCAGTTTTTCCCACAGGGCCTGAAAGCGTTTAACCACCCGGTCGGCAAGTTCAAGCGGGGTCTCGCCGTTTGTCTGGGCTGCCTTTTCAACCTTCTGCCCATGCTCGTCGCTGCCGGTCAGAAAAAAGACATCAAATCCCTTCATCCGCTTGTAACGGGCCAGTACATCAGCCGCGACAGTGGTATAGGCATGGCCGATATGGGGCACGTCATTAACGTAATAGATCGGGGTGGTGACGTAAAAAGATGGTTTCATTGCTGATTACTCCTGGCTTGGTCTATCTGGTTTCTGATCAGATGGTTTACGATGTCCGTGACGGCGGTTACGCTTTTTACGTTTCTGCTTCTCATCACTCTTGGGTTGCTGCGTGCCGGCTTCCCCGGCTTCTGCAGCGACTGGTCTGGTACTGGCCGTGTCAACGGGGGCTGAAACTGTACCTGCTGCTGCCGGTGCAGGACGTGGTCGCCGCTGCTGCTGCGGCTGCTGCTCCCGTGGCCTCCGCTGAGGCTGCTGAACCACCGTTTCCTGTTCCTTGGTTGTCTCCGGCTGAGGGGGCGACGAGCTGTTCTCATCAACCAGTTCCTTGACCTTGACACTGACCTGCTTGCCGTCTTCAAGGCGCAGGATCAACTCTCCGGTCAGGAGGTTCATTTTTTCCACCGTGCCGTTGTACTGGGCTGTCCGGGCCCGCTTGCCGCACTTGGGGAAATTTTTCCGCAGGTCGCAGTAGGTCTCATATTCGTAATCCAGGCAACAGAGTAGTCTGCCGCACTGGCCTGATATCTTGGAGGGATTCAGGGCCAGATTCTGCTCCTTGGCCATCTTGACCGATACCGGCTGGAAGTCACGCAGAAACGAGGCACAGCACAGCTCGCGTCCACAGATCCCCAGACCGCCGACCATTTTGGCCTCATCCCGCACCCCGATCTGGCGCATCTCGATCCTGGTATGGAAGGTATGGGCCAGATCCTTGACCAGTTCTCTAAAATCGACCCTGCCGTCGGCGGTAAAGTAAAAGATCGCCTTGCTGCCATCAAAGAGATGTTCAACCCGGACCAGTTTCATATCCATGCCCCGTTCCTTGATCCGGCGCAGGCAGAAGTCATAGGCCTCTTTTTCTCTTCGTTGGTGATGAGCCAGGGTTTTTTCATCTTCCGGCCCCAGCAGGCGTTGTACAGGGGCAAGGGGATGACTGAAACCGGTTTCGTCTTTTTCTTGCGGTCCGGTGACGATGGTGCCCAGACTGATGCCACGTTCGGTTTCAACAACCACCCGGTCTCCCGGCTTCAGATCCAGGGCGCCGGCATTGAAATCATACATCTTACCGGCCGGATTGAACTGTATGGAAACAACACGTATCACGTATCAGACTCCTTTTCGTAAACGATCATAGGCCAGCAGAAAGCGTTCCAATGCCAGCTTGGGGTTGGCATTGCCCTGAATCGCACGCCTGGTTTCAAGGCAACACTCAAGGGCCTCCATTATGCTGGCAGGGGTAAACCGGGAGGCCTCAGCAGTAAGTTCAGTACTCAGAAAACCGTTTGCTATACCAATCTGCCCGCAGGAACGGATCAGTAACAGGTCACGTAACAGCGACAGCAACAGATTAAAGGTTGACAGTGTTTCCTCGCGTCCACCGGCAACCGATTCAGCAGTGTCAAAAACAGTGGCAACCTGCCTGGATGATGCCTTTGACAGCATGACCAGCAACTCCTGGCGGCGTGTGGCATCAGATTCTTCGTCCAGCGTGCTGGCCCGCTCCATGCTTCCTTCTGCCAGTGGCGCCAGCTCCTGCGCCTTGTCAGGGGCCATCCCCTGTTGAATCAATAAATCTGCTACAACGCTGTCATCCAGCGGGCTGAAGCGCAGGTGCTGACAACGGGAACGGATGGTTGAGAGCAGCAGATCCGCCTGGGTTGACAGCAAAATGATGATCGCATGACCAGGTGGCTCCTCAAGGGTCTTTAAGAGTGCATTGGCTGACTTTTCATTCATCCGCTCAGCCGGTTCGATCAGGCAGGCCTTGCGCTTGGCCTCGAACGGACGCAGAGACAGTTGTTGCTGCAGCTCCCGGATCTGCTCAATGCTGATATCCCGCTTGTCCGGCAGGGGCGAAAGCAGGTGCAGGTCTGGGTGATTACCGGAAGCCAGTTTACGGCAGGACGGACAGTTCCCGCAGGCATCACCGTCCTGCGGCTCCTTGCAGAAAAGCGCCTGCATCAAGGCCAGGGCGGTTGTGCGCCGTCCACAGCCGTCCGGTCCTTCAAACAGGTAGGCGTGGGCTACCCGGTTCGCATGGATGGAACGTTTTAAGGCATCAAGTACCCGGTCCTGTCCCTTGATTGCTGAAAAAGACATCTAGGCAGATACCGCAAGGCGGGACAGAACCGCATCAGAAATTGCCAAGGCAACCTGAGCCGGCTTTCCGGCTGCATCAACAATCACAAAACGGCCGGGTTCTTCTGCAGCCAGCTGCAGATAGCCATCCCGCACCCGTTGGTGGAAGGCCAGGGATTCCAGCTCGAACCGCTCCTCCCGTGGACCGCTGGTTGACTCAATCCTCTGTCTGGCACGTCCCAGGCCTGTCTCAACCGGGCAGTCAAGTAACACCGTTAGATCCGGGGCAATACCGTCGCAGGCCAGATTATTCAGGGTTTCAATGGTCTGACGATCAATACCGCGACCAAAGGATTGATAGGCACGGGTGGCGTCACTGAACCGGTCACAAAGCACAATAGTACCTTCAGCCAGTGCCGGACTGACCACCTCCGTCAGGTGCTGTGACCGGCTGGCTGCATAAAGCATCAGTTCTGCCATCGGCACCAGGGCCGTGTTGGCGGCATCCAGCAAGACACCACGAATCTGATCAGCTATGGGGCACCCGCCCGGTTCACGGGTGAGCAGCACCCGCTGGCCGGCCTGCTGCAGGGATGCTGCAAGCAGTGCAATCTGGGTGCTCTTGCCGCAGCCTTCTATGCCTTCAAAGGTAATAAACATACGGTCTCCATGAAAGTGGATCATTATAGGCATCTAGCCCATACTTGGCAACGCAAATCAACGATCAAAGCTACTTGCAGCCAACCGGTGCATCCCGTATACTCCTTGGCATGTCACCTCTCCAGAATCTGATACTAGGCCACAGTTTCACCAACCGGACTCTGTTGCAACAGGCTTTGACCCATCCCTCATACCTGAATGAGGCCCGCCAGGAAGGCGCTGCCGACTATCAGCGGCTTGAATTTCTGGGGGATGCCGTGCTGGGATTGCTACTGGCTGACCTGCTCTATCAGCAGTTCCCCGGTCTTTCAGAGGGTGACCTGTCACGTTTGCGATCCTCACTGGTTGATCAACCCCGTTTGGCCAGGCTTGCCGCTGATGCCGGAATCGCCCCGCTGATCCTGATGGGAAAGGGCGCTGAACGGGAAGGGGGGCGCACAAACCCCTCCATCCTGGCTGATGTATTTGAGGCCCTGATCGGCGCCATCCACTGCGATGCCGGATTTACCGCCGTACAGAAGGTGGTTTGGCAGCTCTATAGACCGCTGGTTGCTGCCATAGCAGCTGATGCCCCGGCTCAGCATGATGCCAAAAGTGAGCTGCAGGAACTGCTGGCAGCCCGGAAACAGGCTGCTCCGGTCTATACCCTGATTGACCAGCAGGGGCCGGATCATGATCGCCTTTTCAGTATTGAGGTGTCGGTTGACGGCATGGCGCTGGGACAGGGGCAGGGGCGCAGCAAAAAGGCGGCCCAGCAGTCGGCGGCAGAATCAGCGCTGGCCCGTTTGCGGAGTTAATCCAGGCATCATGCGTCCACTGATTATCCCGTTTTTTATCCCCCATGCAGGCTGTCCGCACACCTGTCTTTTCTGTAACCAGCGCCTGATCTCCGGTGTGGAGCAAAGTGTGCCGTCCGCCATCCAGATAACAGAAACGGTACAGGGGTGGCTGGAGCGTTCCCCCAATAGGCCGGCTGAGGTGGCTTTTTACGGCGGCAGCTTCACCTTGTTGCCACAACAGCAGCAACAACAGGTGCTTGAAGCAGTCCAGCCGCTGATTGAACAACAGTTGATAACCGGCATCAGGATCTCAACAAGACCTGATGCCCTTGAAGCTGCAGAACTGACATTTCTTGCTGCGCACAAGGTGGCCACGATTGAAATCGGGGTGCAGTCCCTTGATGATCTGGTCCTGCTGCAGAGCAACAGAGGTCATACTGCAGCAGACAGTCTGGCTGCAATCAAGCGTGTCAGGGCTGCCGGGTTTCAGGTCGGGGCACAGTTATTACCTGGTCTGCCCGGAGATACCCGCGCAAAGGCACTGGCCAGCGTGCAGGGAGTCATGGCTGCCGGAGCCCGGTTTGTGCGGATTTACCCGGCAGTGGTGCTTTCAGGCACCGCACTGGCTGATCAGTACAGGGCAGGCCACTATCAACCGCCGGATCTTGCGCAGGGGGTAAAAACCTGTGCCCGGATGTTGCATCTCTGCCTGCAGGCAGGTATACCGGTTATCCGGATCGGTTTACAGACTGAGGAGGGGTTGTCAGCAGAAGGCGCCATCCTGGCCGGGTGCTGGCATCCGGCCCTAGGGCAGCTGGTTAAGGCCCAGCTGTATCACGATCTGGTTCTCACACTTGCAGAACATTTCAAATCCCTTGACGGGCTGCAGCTGGCCTGCCCCCCTGACCGGCTTTCAGAAGTGCAGGGGCATGCACGAAGCAACCTGCAACGCTGGCAACAAGCAGGTCTGCCAGTAGACCGGATCCTGACTGATCCCGGCCTGAACCATGATCAGATTTGCCTGCAAAACTTACAGCAGAAGAGTATAGGTTCTGTTATAACCACAGATATTTACAAGGAGAGTCTCAATGCGTAAGGAATCACTGGTTTTTCTGGAAAAGCTGCTGGCCGCCCCCAGCCCCTCTGGCTATGAACAACCTGCCCAGCGACTGTTTCGTGACTACGTTGCCCCCTACTGCCAGGTCAGCAGCGATGTACTGGGTAACGTCTACGGCTTTATTGCAGGTCAGGGCAAAGATCGTCCCAAGGTGATGCTGGTGGGACATTCCGATGAAATCGGCCTGCAGGTCAAATACATCGATGACAAGGGGTTTCTCTACTTTGCCGCCATTGGCGGGGTTGATGCCCATTTGACACCGGGCAAGGTCGTCCATATCCATACGGCAGACGGCCCGCTTCCCGGTGTTGTCGGCAAGCGCCCGATCCACCTGATGGATACCAAAGATCGCGAAACCGTGGTCAAGCTGGAGGCTCAGTACATTGATATCGGGGCAAAGGACAAGAAAGAGGCTCAAAAACTGGTGCGGGTAGGGGATTGCATTACCTTTGAGAGCGGTTTTACCCGCCTGCAAGGCGATCGGATTGCATCCCGGGGCTTTGATGACAAGGCCGGTTCCTTTGTGGTGGCAGAGGTACTGCGCCTGGTGGCTGCAGAAAAGAAAAAGCTGCCGGTTGATCTCTATGGCGTCTCGTCCGTTCAGGAGGAGATCGGTCTGCGGGGCGGCACTACCAGCTGTTATACCGTCAACCCGGATATCGGCATCTGTGTTGAAGTGGATTTTGCCACTGATCAGCCCGATGTGGAGCGTAAACACAATGGTGAGGTAGCCCTGGGCAAAGGTCCGATCCTGACCCGTGGCGCCAATATCAACCATGCCCTGTTCGAGCTGTTATACGCCACAGCCCAGAAGGATAAGATTGCGGTACAGCTGACCGCCAACCCGCGTGCCACCGGCACCGATGCCAACGTGATGCAGATTTCCCGGGGCGGTGTAGCCACGGCCCTGGTGAAACTGCCGCTGCGCTATATGCATACACCGGTAGAGGTGGTGTCCCTGGGAGATCTGGAGCAGGCTGCCAAGCTGATTGTGGCGACGCTTAAACGGATTACTGACCGCGGGGCGTTCGTGCCACAGTAGAAAAGCTCTTTATTCTTGACAAACTACCAGCTTTCACTATATTACCTCATTTCTTAACCCTCCATCAGCCCGAGGTGCGTGCATGAAGGTCAGAACCGAACATATCAAGGAAGCCGTTCGGGAGTTTTCCTTCAATGAACCGGCAGAGTCATTTCCGGTCCTTGCCGCAATGATGGCTGCCGGTGAGTGCCGTTTTACCGGCTCGGTGCAGGTTGCATTAACAGCCGAACGTGAACTGGACCATTATCGGGTTGAGGGTACGGTCTCTGTGCCGGTGCAGCTGGATTGTTCCCGCTGCCTCTGCAGCTTTGATCGTACAGTTTTTTCACGTTTCACCATTTTCTTCCGGGAAGGTGCTGCTGTAAATCACGAAGAAGAAGATGAGGTCGAACTGGAAGAGCGGGATCTGATCTCAAGCAGTTTTAGCGGTGACGAGATTGACCTGATGCCTGAAATTGCGGAACAGGTTGCCCTGGAGATTCCGCTGAAGCCGCTCTGCTCGGAAAGTTGCAAGGGGTTATGCCCCGTCTGTGGCATTGATCTGAACAGCGGTACCTGTAGTTGTGTCAGTGAACAGAAACAATCAAGATTTGCTGTTTTAAAGGACTTTAAAGTCCGCCCATAAACAGTGGCCTCAAGGCTACCAACAAAGGAGTATCAGCCATGGCAGTACCCAAGAAGAAAACATCCAAATCACGCAAGAATATGCGTCGGGCCCACGATTTCCTGACCGCCCCCAGCCTGTCGGTCTGCCCACAATGCAAATCCCCTAAAATGCCGCACCGCGCCTGTCCTTCCTGCGGAACCTACAAGGGTAAGGAAGTAGCCGGGGCTGCAAAACAGGCCTGATAGGGTCTGATTTGCATACCATGAGAGTTGCTGTTGATGCCATGGGAGGTGACAACGCCCCGGCCATTGAGGTTGAGGGTGCTGTTGCCGCGTCCCGTCAATACGGTATTCCCATTATCCTGGTCGGGGATGAGGATCGTCTTCGTCAGGAACTTGACCATCATGCTGCATCAGGATTGGATATCACCATTCACCATGCCAGCGAGGTGGTGGGGATGCATGACTCTGCCTCTGATGCGGTACGCAAGAAGCGTAACTCGTCGGTTCGGCTCGCCTTTGAACTGGTAAAGGATGGACAGGCCTGTGCTGCGGTCAGTGCCGGCAACTCCGGTGCCACCATGGCTGCCGGCATGTTTGTCCTGAAACGGATCAGCGGTATTGAACGGCCTGCCATAGCCCAGGTCTTCCCAACCCTTGAAGGTAAAACCCTGGTGCTGGATGTGGGGGGGAATGTTGACTGCAAGGCCTCCCACCTGGTGCAGTTTGCCATTATGGGGCAGGTCTATGCCAAGCATGCCCTGGGTATCCCCAACCCTCGCATTGGACTGCTTTCCAATGGCGAGGAAGATTCCAAAGGCAATGAGCTGACCCGCGAAACCAATGCCATTCTCCGTCAAACATCACTCAACTACGCCGGTTATGTAGAAGGTCGCGATATCTTCAAAGGTACGGTTGAGGTGGTGGTTTGTGATGGCTTTGTAGGAAATGTTGTGCTCAAACTTTCTGAAGGTCTGGCTGAGGCTACCGGCACCATGCTCAAGCGCGAGATCATGGGAGACATGATCGCCAAAATGGGCTATCTATTCATGCGTGGTGCCTTTAAGCGCTTTAAAAAGACCGTTGATTACGCCGAGTACGGTGGCGCACCTTTGATCGGTATTAACGGTGTCGGCATGATCTGCCATGGCGGCTCCAATGCCAAGGCGATCAAGAACGCCATCCGCTTTGCCCACGATTATGCAACCAGCGGTGTAACGCAACGTATTGCCGAGAAACTCTCTGAGAATTACGGGGCACTGTTTCCACGCACCGGTCAATCAGTACCACCAGTGTCCTGACCGAAGATTTCCTTCCATCTGTTATTTGATTGCCGGAACCAGGTGTTCCTCAGTTCCGGTTGGGGGTCACATGCTGCGCGCCCGCATCACGGGAACCGGTTCTGCTGTTCCCGATAAGGTTCTCACCAATCACGATCTTGAAAAACTGGTCGATACCAACGATGAATGGATCACCACCAGGACCGGCATTAAACAACGTCGTATTGCTGCCGAGAACGAATATACTTCCACTTTTGCCACACTGGCGGCACGCCGGGCCCTTGCAATGGCCGGCATCACGCCTGAAGAACTTGACCTGATTATCCTGGGTACTGTCACACCTGATTTCCCGTTTCCTGCCACCGCCTGTATTGTTCAGCAAGAACTCGGTGCCCACCATGCTGCGGCATTTGATCTGTCAGCTGCCTGTTCTGGTTTTATTTACGGTCTGAATATCGCAGAGGCCTACATCAAGAGCGGCATGGCTCGCAAGGTGTTGGTGATGGGAGCCGAGGTGTTAACCCGTATTGTGGACTTCACAGACCGTAACACCTGTATCCTGTTTGGTGACGGGGCAGGTGCTGTTATTGTTGAAGCCGATAACGGCGAGCAGGGCATTCTCTCCAGCCATATCTTCACCAATGGCACCCACTGGGGGTTGCTGTACCAGCCAGGTTGCGGCGGCAGAAATCCTGCCACCGGGCCAACCACCTATAGTGACAAACTGTATTACCTGAGAATGGAAGGTAATGAGGTTTTCAAGCATGCGGTGCGTGCCATGGGTGATGCTGCCGTTGCCGCACTTGAACACAACTCGGTCACTGCCGATGAGGTGTCACTCCTGATTCCCCATCAAGCCAATCGCCGCATTATTGAGGCCACAGGCAAGCGGGTCGGCATTCCTGAAGAACGGATCTTTGTCAATCTGCATAAATACGGCAACACCTCTTCTGCCTCCATCCCCTTGGCTCTGGATGAGGCCAACCGCGAAGGCCGCCTGAAATCCGGTGACCTGGTGTTACTGGATGCCTTTGGTGGTGGCTTTACCTATGGCTCGGTTTTGTTAAAGTGGTAACACCATAATGTTTCAGTAAAGGACTGATAGTATGAGCAAAACATCTTTTTTGTTTCCGGGACAAGGCTCCCAGTATGCCGGTATGGGCAAGGATCTGGCAGAAAATTTTTCCATTGCACGGCATACCTTTGATGAGGCAGATGAGGCGCTTGGATTCAAGCTCTCCGATCTCTGCTTTAACGGCCCGGAAGACGACCTGAAGCTTACCTTTAATACCCAGCCGGCTATCCTTACGGCAAGTATTGCCGTCCTACGGGTGGTTCAGCAGGAAACCGGTCTACAAGCCGATTGTGTCGCCGGTCACTCACTGGGTGAATACTCGGCCCTGGTCTGTGGTGGTGCCCTGTCACTGGCGGATGCTGTACGCACCGTGCGTTCCCGCGGTACGTTTATGCAAGAGGCTGTGCCGGTTGGGGTTGGTGCCATGGCAGCCATGCTTTCGATTGAAGCTGACGAACTTGCTGCCATCTGCGCTGAGGCTGCCCAGGGAGAGGTGGTCGCTCCGGCAAACTTCAACTCCCCCGGACAGATCGTGATTGCCGGGCATGCAACTGCAGTAAACAGAACCATTGAGCTGGCAAAGGCCAAAGGGTTCCGTAAGGCCATGCTGCTGCCGGTCAGCGCCCCGTTCCATTGCGCACTGATGCAACCTGCCGCCGACCGTCTGAAAGAGGTGCTGGATTGTGTAACGATCCATCCGCTCACCCTCCCGGTAGTCACCAACGTGGAAGCAACAGCCAATCAGGACGCCGGCCGGGTGCGTGAACTGCTGGTGGCCCAGGTCTGTGCGCCGGTACGCTGGGAACAGTCTGTACATGCCATGATTAATCAGGGGGTAAGCCGCTTTGTAGAAATTGGACCGGGCAAGGTTTTGACCGGGCTGGTCAAGCGGATCAACAAGGAGATGGCTCTGGTTAATATTGAAGACACGGCCGGTGTAAAGGCTGCAGCTTGATTCCTGTTTTAAAGGAGGGTGGTACCCATGCTTGATATTAATCAGATTATGAAGATATTACCCCACCGTCATCCCTTTTTGATGGTTGATCGCATTCTTGAAATCGAGGTTGGCAAGCGGATTGTCGGCCTTAAGAATGTTACCATCAACGAGCCGTTTTTCCCCGGTCACTTCCCGGGCCACCCGGTTATGCCAGGGGTTCTGATTATCGAGGCAATGGCCCAGGTGGCCGGAATTCTGGCCTATCAATCAGATGAGAGCGTACGGGACAAGGTGACCTATTTTACCGGTATTGATAATGCCCGCTTCCGTAAGCCGGTTATGCCGGGTGACCAGCTTCGTTTTGAGATTGAGGCCACCGGTTGCAAGCGTGGTATCTGGTTCTTTAATGCCAAGGCTCTGGTGGATGGTAAAGTTGTAACTGAAGCAGAGTTGAAGGCAACCTTTGCAGATAAGCAATCCTGATATTTTTGAGAGGAGACAGAATATGCCAAAAGGAAAAGTAGCTGTCATTACCGGTGCATCACGGGGGATCGGCAAGAGTATCGCCTTTGCACTGGCAGCACAGGGTGCCACTATTGTGGCCATGGATATGGATCAGGCTGCTACCGATGCAACCGTTGCAGAGTTACAGGCAAGCGGTGCCAAGGCCCTGGCCGTTGTTGGCAACGTTACGGTGGCTGCAGACGTAGAGCGGATGATTGATGCGGCTGTCGAGGCATTTGGCCGGGTTGATATTCTGGTCAATAATGCTGGAATCACCCGTGACGGCCTGATCATGCGGATGAAGGACGAAGATTGGGATGCGGTCCTGAGTGTCAACCTGAAAGGTGCCTTTGTCTGCACCCGTACCGCCTTCAAGGTTATGAGCAAGCAGCGCTATGGCCGGATCATCAATATCGCGTCAGTCGTTGGTCAGATGGGGAATGCCGGCCAGGCAAACTACTGTGCCAGCAAGGCAGGCCTGATCGGCCTGACCAAGTCCAATGCCCGTGAGATGGCCAAGCGGAATGTAACCGTTAACGCGGTTGCCCCCGGTTTTATTGCCACTGCCATGACCGACGCACTGCCGGAAAAAGTGCGTGAAGAACTTGCTGCCCAGATCCCTCTGGAGCGACTCGGCTCGGCTGATGATATTGCCAACGCTGTTGTCTTTTTGGCCTCTGAGGCCTCTGCCTACATTACCGGGCATGTCCTTTCGGTGAATGGCGGCATGTATATGTAGCATGATTTCAGGCAGTTGGATATTGTTCCAATCTCCTGAAAATTTGCTTTGACATTTGTCGTTTCTGTTTGCTAAGAAGCAGAGACGTTTTCAAAAACAAAACCAGCAACGGTTTATATCACACGGAGGTGTAAGATGTCTGATGTAGCTAAAAGAGTAAAAGAAATTATCGCCGAGCAGCTGGGAGTTGACGAGGCACAGGCTGTTTCCGAGGCATCCTTCATGGATGATCTGGGTGCAGACTCCCTTGACACCGTTGAGCTGGTTATGGCTCTTGAAGAGGAATTCGATATTGAGATCCCCGATGAGGATGCTGAGAAGATCCAGACCGTTCAGGATGCCATTGATTACATCACTGAGCACACCTAGGATCTGATCGAAGACCGGCAGGATTGAAAAGGGGGGACTGGTCCCCTCTTTTCCTTTTTTACCAGACCCACTATGAATGGGAGTTTAAAGATGAGAAGAGTCGTCGTTACCGGTGTGGGTGCCGTCTCCCCCTTGGGGACCGGCAATCAGAAAAACTGGGATGGCCTGATTAACGGCCGCTCCGGCATTGACTATATCACCCGATTTGATGCCAGTTCCCTTCCGGTCAAAATAGCCGGAGAGGTCAAGGATTTTGACGCCGAGCAGTTTATTGATAAAAAAGAGATCAAGAAGATGGATCTCTTTATTCAGTATGCCATGGCTGCAGCCCACTTTGCCATGGAGGACTCCGGTCTGCAGATTACTGAAGAAAATGCCGAGCAGGTCGGTGTCTTGGTCGGTGCCGGTCTGGGTGGCCTGCCCACCATCGAAAAGTATCATACGGCACTGCTTGAAGGGGGCTACAAGAAGATTTCGCCCTTCTTCATCCCGATGCTGATTATCAACCTGGCTCCCGGCCATATTTCAATCAAGTATGGCGCCAAAGGCCCGAACCTCTCTTCTGTGTCTGCCTGCGCTACCGGTACCCACTCGATTGGTGATGCCTACCATATGATTGCCCGTGGCGATGCGGATGCCATGATTGCCGGCGGAACCGAGTCTACGGTTACACCGCTGGGAATCGGTGGCTTTGCGGTGATGAAGGCGCTCTCTGATCGCAATGACGAACCGCAACGTGCTTCCCGTCCATTTGATAAGGGCCGTAACGGCTTTATCCTTGGCGAAGGGGCTGGTATTGTGGTGCTTGAAGAGTATGAAGCAGCCAAAAAACGTGGGGCAAAGATCTATGCCGAGGTCGTTGGTTATGGTCTGACCGGTGATGCCTACCATATGACTGCGCCTGCTGATGGCGGAGAGGGCGCTGCCCGCTGCATGAAGATGGCCCTCAGGAATGCAGGCGTAAACCCTGAGCAGGTTGGCTATATCAATGCGCACGGTACCTCTACCCCCTTTAATGACCTGAATGAATCTCTGGCCATTAAATCGGTCTTTGGTGATCATGCCTACAAACTGATGGTTTCTTCCACCAAGTCCATGACCGGTCACCTGCTGGGTGCTGCCGGTGGTCTTGAGGCGGTAATCAGTTGTATGGTGCTGGACAAAAATATTATTCCACCCACCATTAACTACGAAGAGCCTGATCCGGCCTGTGATCTTGACTACGTGCCCAACAAGGCCCGTGAAGCCAAGGTGGATTATGTCATGAGCAACTCGCTGGGCTTTGGCGGTACCAACGCCACCCTGTTGTTCAAGCGGGTGTAGCAATGAAGATTGCTATCGGTTCAGACCACGGTGGATTTGAATTAAAACAGGCCCTGATCCCTTTTCTGCAGGGCAGGGACATTGAGGTGGCAGACGCTGGCACCTATTCAACCGATTCGGTTGATTACCCTGAATTTGCTGAAGCAGTGGCCCTGCTGGTGGTACATGGTGAGGCAGACGCAGGAATTGTGATCTGCGGTACCGGCATCGGTATTTCCATTGCTGCCAACAAGCTTCCCGGTATCAGGGCTGCCCTGGTAACCACACCCCAGATGGCTGAGTTGGCCAAGCAACATAACAATGCCAACATCCTTGCCCTGGGGGGCCGTATCCTGTCGCTTGAAACAGCCGAGGCCTGCGTAACAGCCTGGCTTGATGCTGTTTATGAAGGAGACCGTCACCAGCGCCGTCTGGACAAGATCACCACCATTGAAAAAAAGAGCTGTCAGTAGAGTCTCTTAGCAGCTATACTATCAAGCGGGACTTGCAAAAGTCCCGCTTGCTTTTTTGTGCTAACCGTATACAACCTTTCAAGGAGCATGAACGATGTCAATTCTCTCCCAGTTTGATCCAGCAGTTGCTGAAGCAATTCAGCATGAGACCGAGCGCCAGGAGTACAACCTGGAGCTGATCGCCTCTGAAAATTTTGTGTCCGAAGCCGTGCTTGAGGCTCAGGGCAGTGTCATGACCAACAAGTACGCCGAGGGATATCCGGGCAAGCGCTACTATGGCGGATGCCACCATGTGGACGTGGTTGAAAATCTGGCTATTGAGCGGGCCAAAGAGCTGTTCGGCGCAGAGCATGCCAATGTGCAGCCCCACGCCGGTTCCCAGGCCAACATGGCAGTCTACAATGCGGTTTGTCAACCGGGTGATACCATTCTGGGAATGAACCTTTCCCATGGCGGCCACCTGACCCACGGCAGCCCGGTCAACTTCTCGGGACGCTTCTATAATGTGGTGCCCTACGGTGTTTCTCCCGACACAGAAACCATTGATTACAACGAGGTTGAGCGTCTGGCACTTGAGCACAAGCCCAAGATGATTGTCGTTGGTGCCAGTGCTTATCCCCGCATCATCGACTTCCCGGCCTTCCGTGCCATTGCTGACAAGGTTGGTGCCAAGGTGATGGTTGATATGGCTCACATTGCCGGCCTGGTGGCTGCCGGCGTGCACCCCAACCCGGTTCCCTATGCTGAGTTTGTTACCACCACCACCCACAAGACCCTGCGTGGCCCCCGCGGTGGCATGATTCTCTGCCGCGAGGAATATGCCAAGACCATTAACTCGCAAATCTTCCCCGGTATTCAGGGTGGACCGTTGATGCATGTGATTGCAGCCAAGGCAGTGGCCTTTAAAGAGGCACTGCAACCTGAATTCAAGACCTATCAGCAACAGATTGTCAAAAACGCTGCCAAGCTGGCAGAATGTCTGATCGCAAAAGGGTTCAAGCTGACCTCCGGCGGTACTGACAACCACCTGATGCTGCTTAACTTTACCGGTACCGAAATTACCGGTAAGGCTGCTGAAGAGGCTCTGGACAAGGCCGGCATCACGGTGAACAAGAACACTGTGCCGTTTGAGACCCGTTCGCCTTTTGTCACCTCCGGTATCCGGATCGGTACTCCGGCCTGCACCTCACATGGCCTGAAAGAGACCGAGATGGAGCAGGTGGCCGGATTTATTGCCGATGCCGTAGCCAATATCGGCAATGATGACGCTCTGGCCAGCATCCAGAAACGGGTGAATGAGCTGATGAAAAAATTTCCACTCTATGCCAGCCGCCTGAAATAGTCTGCAATTGCAGCTTCAGCAAAAGCCCGGCGACCTTTGTTGCCGGGCTTTTGCTTTTCCCTGATTGTCGCTCTTGATACAGTATGATACAGGTAGTGCCATGCCTGACCTGACTCCACATATACATGTTGCCTGCGCCATCATCAAAAATGATGGCCTGATACTGGCCACCCAACGCTCTGCGAGCATGTCCTTGCCACTTAAGTGGGAGTTTCCCGGCGGCAAGCTGGAAACCGGGGAGTCTGCAGAACAGTGTCTGCTGCGTGAGCTACAGGAAGAACTGGGAATTGTGGTCAGGGTAGGGGCAGGGTTGGAACCGCTTACCCACCGTTATCCCACGTTTACGGTAACACTCCATCCCTTTCACTGTGACAGCCTGCAGGGACAGATGGTCCTGCATGAACACAGCGCTGCCTGCTGGCTTGCCCCCCATGAGTTGGCAACGCTGGACTGGGCTGAGGCTGACTGGCCGATCATTTCTCTGTTGACACAACAACCATGAACTATATCGCTGACCTGCATATCCATTCCCCCTTTTCACGGGCTACCAGCCCGGACAGCAGTCCGGCCGGACTGGCGGCATGGGCTCGCCTGAAAGGGATTCAGGTGATCGGCACCGGTGACTGTACCCATCCCGGTTGGTTCAAGCGGCTGAAAGAGCAGCTTGAACCTGCTGAACCAGGTTTCTACCGCCTGAAAGATGAAAAAAGCATTCCTGATATCCTGCCAGGGGTGATGCAATCTGACAGCCCGATCCGCTTTCTGCTGTCTGCCGAGATCAGCTCCATCTACAAACGGGGCGGGGCAACCCGCAAGATCCATAACCTGCTCTATCTGCCTGATTTTGCCTCGGTTGAGCGTCTGAACGCCAAACTGGCCGGGATTGGCAATATTGCATCGGATGGCCGGCCGATCCTGGGGCTGGACAGTCGCGACCTGCTGGAGATCATGCTGGAATGTTCACCAGATGCCTTTCTGGTGCCAGCCCATATCTGGACCCCCTGGTTTTCCCTGTTTGGTTCAAAATCAGGTTTTGACAGCATTGAAGAGTGTTTCGGCGACCTGAGCAGCCATATCTTCGCCCTGGAGACCGGGCTTTCTTCTGATCCTGACATGAACCGCCTGATCTCAGGGCTGGATCACTGTGCCCTGATCTCTAATTCAGACTGCCATTCTCCCTCAAAGCTGGGGCGCGAAGCCAATCTGTTCAACACCGGTCTTGATTTTTTCTCCCTGCGCGATGCCTTGAAGAAGAACCAGCGTGACAGCTTTTGTGGAACGGTTGAATTCTTTCCTGAAGAGGGTAAATACCACTTTGATGGTCACCGGGACTGTAAGGTCTGCCTTGATCCCCATGAAACCCGCCGTTTGCAAAACCTCTGCCCGGCCTGTGGTAAACCGGTTACCGTGGGGGTACATCATCGGGTGCTGGAACTGGCAGATCGTGCAGAGCCACAGTATCGCGATGATGCCCCCGTGTTTTATTCCTTGATTCCGCTGCCGGAGCTGCTGGGAGAGCTACTCCAGGTTGGGCCGTCCTCCAAACAGGTCATCCATCAGTATGGCCGGGCGCTGGCTCAATTCGGGTCTGAATTTAATCTGTTGTTACATGCAGAGCTTGAACAGATCAGGAGTTTTGAGCCACTCCTGGCTGAAGCGGTCAAGCGGATGCGTGAAGGCACCGTAATCCGTCACCCTGGCTATGACGGCGAATTTGGTGTCATCCGGGTCTTTGAACAAGGCGAGCTGGCTCAATTGGCAGGGCAGGGGGGGCTGTTCGGTGAACAACGTGTTCCCAGAAGCCGCAAAAAGCCGCTGTCAGACCCGTTGCCAAAACAACTCGCGTCTCCACCCGCAACTGACAATCAGCGGGTTCCAGCCAAGGCAACCGGTCCGAACCCTGAGCAGCAGGCAGCCATTCAGAACGATGGACGGCGCGTGCTGGTGGCTGCCGGGCCCGGCACCGGCAAGACCTTTACCCTGGTGTCACGCCTGCAGCGTTTGCTTGATCAAGGCGCAGATCCCAGTCGTATTGTTGCAATCACGTTTACAACCCGCACTGCTGAAGAGATGCGGGAACGCCTTGCAAAGAGTTGCGGGGCAACGGCAGAGGACCTTTTTATCGGCACCTTTCATCGCTTCTGCCTGGAACAGTTACGCCAGGACAATCCTGGCCTGACCGTGGTTGGGCCGGAAAGTCGCCAGCGGTTGCTGAAGCGGCTTTATGCCGAACGGGGAGTGGCTGAACGCAGCAGGATATCCAATGCCATCTCAGCCCATTGTTCCGGCATTCAGGTGGCCCTGACTGAAGAGACCAAGCTCTATGTGGATGAACTGGTGCGCCTGAACGCCCTTGATCTGGATGCCATTATTCCGGTCTGTGTCCAGCTCATGAATGCCGACGAATCATTTAAACAGCGGGTGCAACAGGCTGTACAGCACCTGTTTGTGGATGAATTCCAGGACCTGAACCGCTCCCAATACGATCTGGTACAACTACTGGCAGAGCAGGCTACGGTCTTTGCCATTGGCGACCCGGATCAGGCCATTTATGGTTTCAGAGGGGGAGATCTGCGCTACTTCTTCCGTTTTGCCGAGGTGCCGGACACGGTTTTGTTGCCGCTCAAGACCACCTATCGTCTGCCCAGAAGGATTGTACAGGCTGCCGGCAGCCTGATCTGCCGTAACCTGATCTGCAGCGGCTTGCCGCTTTCAGCTGCCGACAATTGCCCGGAGGGGGCAATAGAATTCCATCGGGCACTCTCCCCGGGTGCTGAAGCAGAACTGATTGTCAGACGAATCGAGGAGCTGATCGGCGGTGTTGACAGCTTTTCCCGCAGTACTGGCCGAAGTGGCAACACACCATTGCCTGACAACCTGAGCTTTGCTGATTTTGCCATTCTGTTCCGCCTGGGGCGTCAGGCCGAAGAACTAGCTGAGGCGCTCACTCGTCGTGGTATACCGTATCAACTGGTAGGAGCAACTCCCTTTTACATGGAGTCCAAGCTTCGCCCCCTGTATCAGCTGTTGCAGGCAGCAAGCGGCAGCGATGAAATCGCCCTCTGGCTGAGTCTTTTTGGGGCTCTGAAGGGGGTGGGAACAACCACCCTTGATCGGCTTGAGTCTGAACTGCCGCTGAGGGGGGATTTTTTTGACCTGGCGGCTGAACATGATCATACCCCGGCAACGGGCAAGGCCCTCAAACTGCTGGCATCCACCCTTGACAGGTTGCAGAAATCAGCAGCTGACCAGGGCGTCGCAGCTGCCCTGCGGATCTCCTTGCCCGTCTTTGGCCTGGAACCTGATGATGTTACGGACCGACTCCTGCAGATGGCAGAGGGGTTCGGAACGGATCTCTCCGCCTTCAGTCACCACCTCAAGCAGTATGCCTCAGCAACGGTTTATGATCCGCGGGCCGAAGCGGTTGCACTGATGTCCTGCCACAGTTCAAAAGGACTTGAATTCCCGGTCATCTTCATGACCGGCCTTGAAGAGGGGATCTTTCCTTGCACCTTGATGGGGACCCCTAATGTGGAGGAAGAACGCCGACTCTTTTACGTCGGTCTGACACGGGCAAAGCAACGTGTCATCCTGACCGCATCAGGTTATAGGGGTTGGATGGGGCAGGGCTTGCGCGAGCTTTCACGTTTTATTACTGAGCTGCCCGCAGAGTTGGTGGACAAACCGGAAGCAGGTAGGCAACGTCGCAGAGCCCCAGTAGAATCAGAGGCACAAATGGAATTGTTTTAGAAATTACCTTGACGAAACAAGGTAATTGACCTAATTTAACCAATTCCAAATACTGCGAGAGTGGCGGAATTGGCAGACGCACCAGACTTAGGATCTGGCACCGCAAGGTATAGGAGTTCAAGTCTCCTCTCTCGCACCATTTAATATTTCATCCCACGCAAGCGAGGAACAGTGATGCAGGTTAAGATAGAAGAGATCAGTTCAGTTAAGCGCAGAATAAGTGTTGAAGTCCCGGCTGAGCGGGTAAATACCGAGATTGAAAAATCATTTGCCGGTATTCAGAAAAAGGCCACTCTTGCCGGTTTCCGCAAGGGCAAGGCACCGCTGCAGATGGTCAAAAAGTTTTATCGCAATGCCATGCAGGATGAGGTCATGCGCCGTCTGTATGAACAGACCCTTTTCCCGGCACTGGATGAGCACAAGATCGAACCGGTTGACGCTCCGATGATCGATGATATTGCCTTGGTAGAGGAGGGGACTCCCTTCAAATATTCTGCCTTGATCGAGATTATGCCACAGATTCTGTTAGGCGAGTACAAAGGTCTGCAGGTCAAGAAAGAGCGCTACGTTGCTGACGAAAAGGCAGTTGAGGGCGAAATCGAGCGGATGCGCGAGAATATGGCCCAGCTGGCTCCGGTCGAAGAAGGAACCGTTGAAAAGGGCATGGTTCTGACGGTTGATTTTTCCTTTGCCGTTCCCGGATATCCCGAGGAAGAGACCAGTGGCAAGGATGCCTCGGTAGAGGTTGGCAACGGGCGTCTGCTGCCTGGGCTGGAGGAAGGCCTGATCGGCATGGCGCTGGGCGAGACCAAAGACATTACGGTTACGATGCCTGACGACAACCCAAACAAGGAACTTGCCGGCAAACCGGGAGTCTTTACGGTCACACTGAAAGAAATCAAGAAGAAGGAACTGCCTGAACTGAATGACGAGTTTGCCCAGCAGTTCGGTGATTTCGAGACTATCGTTGATATGCGGACCAAGCTGGCCGAGATGCGTGAACAACAGGAACTTGAGCGGATCAAGACTGACCTCAAAACCCGGATCATTGATGCCTTGATCGAAAAAAATCCGCTTGAAGTGCCTGATTCCATGGTGCGCCGTCAGACCGACTTTATGCTGGAAAACCTCAAAAACCGCCTAAAAGGCCAGAACATGTCCCTTGAAATGATGGGGCTTGATGAAGACGGCTTCAGACAGCGTTTCTGGGGTGAGGCTGCCCAGAAAGTCAAAGGCGGTCTGCTGGTGATGGCGCTGGTTGAGCAGGAAAATATTGCCGTTGAAGAGTCTGATCTTGAGGCCCGTTATGCCCAGATCGCTGCAGGTAATGACGATATGCTCAGCCGCATCAAGGAGTTCTATGCTTCTCAAGCCAATGCCCGCAACTCAATGGTGGCAGAAATCAAGGAAGACAAAGCTATCGCCTTCCTGTTGGATAACGCGGTAGTCACTGAAGTTGAAGCTGCTGAGCTGAATGCTCCGGTTGCCGGAGAATAAAGGATTCATGTCCATGTATGTACCGATGGTGGTTGAGCAGAGCGGACGCGGTGAGCGCGCCTACGACATCTATTCACGGCTTCTGAAAGAGCGGATTGTCTTCCTGGGGGGCGAAATCAATGATCAGGTTGCAGACCTGGTGATCGCCCAGTTGCTGTTTCTTGAAGCAGAGGATCCGGACAAGGATATTCACCTGTACATCAACTCTCCCGGTGGTGTGGTGACTGCAGGCATGGCTATCTTTGACACCATGAACTATATCAAGGCCCCGGTTTCAACCATCTGCATCGGCCAGGCTGCCTCCATGGGGGCGGTATTGTTAACTGCCGGAGAAAAAGGGAAACGTTTTGCGCTACCCCATGCCCGCATCATGATTCACCAGCCTTCGGGCGGGTCACGCGGTCAGGCCACTGACATCATGATTCAGGCCGAAGAGATTTTACGCATGAAACGGGAACTCAACCGTTTGCTGGCTGACCTTTCCGGACAGCCGGTGGAACGCCTGGAACAGGACACGGAGCGAGACTTCTTCATGTCGGCTGAAGAGGCCAGAAATTACGGCCTGATTGACGCCGTCATGACCCGTCGTCCAGACGGAGGTGACTAACGTGAGTCGAAGAGACACGTCACAGCATCATCTTACCTGCTCATTTTGCGGTAAAAGCCAGGATGAGGTTAAAAAACTGATTGCCGGGCCGGCAGTCTATATCTGCGATGAGTGCATTGAACTTTGCAATGACATCATTGCCGAAGAAATCAGGATGGAAGACGCCCTGGGGCCTGATGTCACCAAGCTGCCAAAGCCTAAAGAAATTAAAGAGTTTCTTGACGAGTATGTCATTGGCCAGGAAACCGCCAAAAAGGTTCTTTCCGTAGCGGTCTACAACCATTACAAGCGGATCGAACGTCCAGCCAAACCGGGCGATGTAGAGATGCAGAAGAGCAACATCCTGATCCTTGGACCAACCGGATCGGGCAAGACTCTGCTGGCACAGACCCTGGCCCGGATGCTGAAAGTGCCTTTTGCCATTGCCGATGCCACCAACCTGACTGAGGCAGGCTATGTTGGTGAAGATGTTGAAAATATCATTCTGAGTCTGCTGCAGGCAGCTGACTACGATGTCGAGCGGGCGCAAAAAGGAATTGTCTATATCGATGAGATCGACAAGATCGCCCGCAAGGCTGAATCCCCTTCATTGACCCGAGATGTGTCCGGTGAAGGTGTACAGCAGGCCTTGCTGAAGATCATTGAGGGCACTGTGGCCAGCATTCCTCCCAAGGGCGGCCGCAAGCATCCTCAGCAGGAATTTCTCAAGGTTGATACCAGCAATATACTCTTTATCTGCGGTGGTGCCTTTGCCGGTCTTGACGGAGTCATCCAGCAGCGCATCGGCAAGAAGACATTGGGCTTCGGGGCCGATGTCAAAAAGAAGCTGGAAAAGAAGGCTGGCGAACTGCTGTTGCAAGTAACGCCGGAAGACTTACTAAAATACGGCTACATACCTGAATTCATTGGCAGACTACCGATGCTTGCCAGCCTGACAGAACTTGATGAAGATGCCTTGGTTCAAATTCTGACCGAGCCCAAAAACGCCCTCACCAAACAGTATCAGAAACTGTTTGACATGGAAGGGGTACGGTTGCGTTTCACCGATGGAGCACTGGTCAGCATTGCCAAGGAAGCCCTCAAGCGCAACACTGGTGCTCGTGGTTTGCGGGCAATTCTCGAAGGGGCCATGCTGGATGTAATGTATGAGATTCCCTCGCAGAATACGGTTCGTGAAGTAGTAATCAGCGAAGATGTGATCTACCACAAAGAGCGGCCTTTACTGGTGTACGAACCGTCAGCAGGCTCTGCGGTCGCATAAATACTGAAAAAAGTGCTTGACAGTTTTGAACAGCATTGATAAAAACTTCTTCTCTTTGATTCTTCCCTAACCAATCTCTTATGGAGGTGTAACGTGACGAAAGCTGAACTGATTACCGCCGTTGCTGAAAAAGCTGGTCTGAAGAAGGTTGAGGCTGAGAAGGCTGTTGCTGCATTTGTCTCCGCTGTGACTGGCTGCCTCAAGCAAGGCGACAAGCTCAGCCTGGTTGGCTTTGGTACCTTCAGTACCAGCAAGCGCGCTGCTCGCAAAGGCCAGAACCCACAGACCGGCAAGAAGATCAATATCGCTGCCGCGACTGTACCCAAGTTCAAGCCTGGCAAGACTCTGAAGGAAGCCGTAAACGGTAAGTAAGCAGTTCCGGTTACACGTTAAGCAGATATAGTTTGGGGTTGTAGCTCAGTTGGTTAGAGTGCCGGCCTGTCACGCCGGAGGTCGCGGGTTCGAGCCCCGTCAACCCCGCCATTTTAAAGAAATTTTTTGGGTGAATAGCTCAGCTGGGAGAGCGCCAGCCTTACAAGCTGGATGTCGGGGGTTCGATCCCCTCTTCACCCACCATAACAATCAAAAGGAAAAGGCAACTTTTCCTTTTTTTATCAGCAATCAGCAGTGATACCGCTGATAACAATTTGGGGTTGTAGCTCAGTTGGTTAGAGTGCCGGCCTGTCACGCCGGAGGTCGCGGGTTCGAGCCCCGTCAACCCCGCCATTAGTATGAAAGAGGGTGCTCTCCAGGCACCCTCTTTCTTTTTGTAAACAAACGAGGTACATATTTCGATATGCTCAAGGCCTTTGTTGTCATACCGACCTACAACGAACAGGATAATCTGCAGCGCCTGATTGAACAGGTACTGGCGCAGGACGCGTCATTACAGGTCTTGGTGGTTGATGACAACTCGCCTGATGGTACCGGCCAGCTTGCAGACGAACTCTCCCGATCAAACGAGAGGATACATGTGCTGCATCGCCCAGCCAAATTGGGACTTGGATCTGCATATCGTGACGGTTTTCGTCGTGCTATGGAGCTTGGCGCTGACCTGCTGATAGAGATGGATGCAGACTTTTCCCATGATCCCTCGGTTTTGCCGCTCTTTCTTGAACAGATCGAGACCCATGACCTGGTTATCGGATCACGCTACTTAAACGGCATCAGTGTAGTCAACTGGCCATTACGACGGCTTATGCTCAGCTACGGCGCCAACTGGTACACCCGTTTAATTACCGGCTTGACCATTATGGACTGCACCAGTGGCTTTAAATGTTTTCGTCGCAGCCTGATTGAAGCTATCGATCTTGACAGGGTACGTTCTGACGGCTACTCATTCCAGATTGAAATGCATTTCAGATCGGCTGAGCTTGGCGCCAGAATCTGTGAAGTGCCGATCATCTTTATTGATCGCCGTTCAGGCCAATCAAAGATGTCAAAAAGGATTGTGAGAGAAGCGGTGCTGATGGTCTGGAAGCTGAAACTGGGCAGTCTGTTTGGACGCAGGAGCTAAGACGCATGCCAACGGAACTATGGTCTGTGATTGCCACGTGCACGTTTTGGTGCTGGGTCGCCAGCAGTCTGTTGTTCATGTTTAAAGCCTTTCCTCGTTTGGGTGTCTTTCAGGCAAGACCGGCCATAATCTGGGGAGCAACCTCTGTTTTGTGCGCAGGTCTCTGGATGATAGCCTTACGTCTGGCATAAAGACCTGATTGCTGTTTTAGCGGTTTTTTCAGTTTTCCCATTACCCTCCATCTGTGCTATTACAATCTGAACATCCCTTTACTCACTGGTGACTATGATGATTCAGTTTCATAACGTTTTTCTGGCCTACCAAAAGGACGCCACAGCGCTGCAAAACGTCAGCTTCAGTGTTGCAAAAGGTGAATTTGTCTTCCTAACCGGCCCATCGGGTGCTGGCAAAACCTCCCTTTTAAGACTGATTTATGGGGCTCTGACACCATCCCGTGGTCAAGTATTGATTGATGGTCAGAATGTTAGCCGATTAACACCATCACAACTACCTTTCTTGCGACGTAGTATCGGCGTTGTTTTCCAGGATTTTAAACTACTTCAAAACAGGACTGTCTTTGAAAATGTTGCGATTACCCTTGAAGTACAGGGAGGAGGCAGCCCGGCTGACATCGGTAAGCGGGTTATGCATATCCTTCGTCAGATGGGGATGGAGAGCAAGATCCATCTCACGCCTCAGCGTCTTTCAGGTGGTGAGCAACAGCGGGTTGCGCTGGCCAGGGCACTTGTAAATGCCCCTAAAATTTTATTGGCTGATGAGCCAACCGGCAATCTTGACGATGCCAATAAGATGCAGATTATGAATATCTTTAAAGAGGCCAATGTTCGAGGCACCACCGTGGTTGTTGCAACCCACGACCGCCGCCTGATTGAACATGCCCATTACCGGACCATTTGTTTGAAGCACGGTGAACTTGCAGATAGCGGGGAGGTACGCAGTGAAGAAATTCAATAACAAGCGTCCCACTATGACTGCCCCCGGTGCCCAGGGACGTCTGCGGTATTTTGTAGGGCGGGCCTTAACCAATATACGTCAGAACGTATTTGTAAACGTCGTAACGGTCGGCACCATTACCCTTGCACTGCTGATTGTCGCACTGTTTTTACTGCTTTTTGTAAATCTTGAAAATGCCGCTGATACCTGGAGCGAGAAGGTACAGATTACGGTCTATTTTGATAAAGAACTCACCCCGCAGGAACAAAGTGATCTCAAGAACAAGATTCAGGCTCTGCCTGCCACCTCCAGAGTCAGCTGGATCAGTCGTGATGAGGCATTCAAACGCTTTAAGACCCGTTTAAAAGGCCAGGAGACCCTCCTTGAGGGGATCAGGCCGGAAGTATTGCCAGCCTCTTTTGAAATCAGCCTAAAGAAGAGCAGCCGGGGCTCTGAGGCAGTAGATGCATATGTCGCAAAACTGAAGGGCATTTCAGGAATTGGTGAAATACAGTATGGTGAAGAGTGGGTCAGACGCTTCAACACCTTCCTGACCTTTATGCGGATTGTTGGGGGATTGGTGGGAGGTTTTCTGGTTTTGGCAGTAGTCTTTATTGTCTCCAATACCATTCAGCTTACCATTTATGCCCGTCGTGACGAACTTGAGGTAATGTCGCTGGTAGGTGCCACCCGGCTGTTCATCAAGATGCCTTTTCTGTTGGAGGGACTGCTGCAGGGAATGGCTGGCGGTATACTAGCCCTGCTGTTGCTGTTGTCCGTGCACCTGTTGTTTCTGCATAATGCCGGAAATTTTCTGACCTTTAATCCGGCCACTGCCGGTCTCGCTTTTTTACCGCCTGAGTACATAGCCGGACTGTTCGGGGCCGGAGCCGGACTTGGCTTTCTCGGCAGCCTGGCTGCACTGAGACGCTTCATCAATGAGATCACAGGCTAGCCGGAGTGAAAACATTTACTATCATCATAGCTGTTGTTATTCAGGTGTGCCTGCTTGTTTGCTCGACATCGCCAGTAACGGCCAGCCCTCAGGATGAACTGCGCGGCGTCAAGAAGGAGATTCGCGAAAAACAACACCTGATTAAAAAAACCCGCAAGGTTGAGCAGGCCGTTTCAAGTGAGTTGCAGGAAATCATGCAGTCATTAAACCGTAAAGAATCTGAGCTGAAACAGCTCGACCGTGACCTGCAGACGGTGGAAGGCAGCATTGATAAGACAGGTAAAGAAATTGAACGGACCACAGTGGAAGCTCAACAAAGGCGGGTGCAGATTGAACGACGTCTGACCTCGCTCTACAAAGCAGGAGAACTGGGAGCGGTACGAATGTTTTTCTCTGCGGAGAGTTTTCCCCAGATGGCCGAAAATATTCGCTATATGCGCTCAGTGCTGGAACAGGACAAACGGATCTTTGCTGAGTATAACCAGAAAATTGAAGAACTGCGTCAGCTGAAAGTGCGCCTGGAACAGGATGCAACCCGTAAGGAGCGGTTAAAAGGGAATATCGCCTCCAAAAAGAAAGAGATTGAGCAGGACAAACAGAAAAAATCAAGTTATTTAAGTAAAGTCAGGCAGGACCGGCAAGGATACGAAACCTCGCTGAAAGAGCTGCAGGCCAATGCCTCACGGCTTCAGAGCATGCTTAACAGACTTGAAGCCCAAAGCCGCAGGAAAGCGGCTGAAAAACATGATCCATCGGCAAAGCGTAAGCAGCTGCCCGAGCTGCCTCCTGTGCCTGATCGTGGTTTTGCCTCTCAAAAAGGCCGGATGAGGATGCCGGTCAAAGGTGAGGTGATTGAAACCTTTGGCAAACACAAGCATCCTGAATTCAACTCGTACACCTTCAGCAAGGGGATTGTCATTTCTGCTGCAGCCGGGTCAGATATCCGCACTATCTATGAAGGCACCGTTATCTTTGCAGACTACTTCAAGGGCTATGGCAACATGATCATCATTGACCATGGTGGCGGCTATTTCAGCCTCTACGCCTATGCATCGCGACTCAACCGCAAGGTTGGCAGCGATGTGGCCAAGGGGGATGTGGTGGCCGCGGTTGGTGATGTGGACTCATCCAAGGGGCCAGCCCTTTATTTTGAGATCAGGCACCAGGGTAAGCCGGTTGATCCGGCCGGGTGGGTCCGCTGACACTGAAATTATTGTAAAAAACGCTCGTTTTCCTTATCGGTTCGATGTATAAAAGAACGTTAACTAGCTTAATCCCATCTGGAGGATGAATCACCATGCTGAAGTCCGGCAGAACAAAGAAAATTGCCTTTGGTTTTGTGATTATTGTTATTGCCCTGGTTGCCTTTATCGGCATCAGCACCCAGCGCCGGTGTGATGCCCAGGGTGGCAAGGACTACGAATATATTGGTCTGTTTACGGATGTCATGTCCATTGTCAAGAAGAGCTACGTTGAAGAGGTTGACTCCAAGAAGCTTATCTATGGAGCAATCAACGGCATGCTTGCTGCTCTTGATCCCCACAGTTCATTCATGTCACCTGATACCTTCAAGGAGATGAAGGTTGAAACCAAGGGGGCTTTTGGTGGGCTGGGGATAGAGATCAGCATGAAAGAGGGAATCCTGACGGTTATTTCTCCCATTGAAGATACCCCGGCCCAGCGGGCAGGCATCAAGGCTGGTGACCAGATTTTAAGGATTGATGAACGTTTTACCAAGGACATGTCCATCACTGATTCAGTCAAACGGATGCGTGGACCCAAAGGCTCGAAGGTCATTTTGACCATTATGCGCGATGGTTTTGAACGCCCGAAAGAGTTTACCCTGATTCGTGACATAATCCAGGTCAAAAGCGTCAAGTCCCGTATGCTGGATAATGGTTATGGCTATATCAGGGTCGCACAATTCCAGGAACGTTCTGACGAGGATGTTGCCAAGGCGCTTAAAGCACTGGTTGAAGAAAACAAGGGTAAACAGCTTTCAGGCTTGGTGCTTGACTTGCGTAATGATCCGGGTGGATTGCTGGATCAGGCAGTCCGCATCTCGGATCATTTTATTGAAAGTGGCAAGCTGATTGTCTACACCGAAGGCCGGGATAAAGAATCCCGCATGCAGTTTACCGCAAGTTCACGTGCTAAAGAGCCTGGTTACCCGATCGTGGTCTTGATCAACGGCGGTAGCGCCAGCGCCTCGGAAATTGTGGCCGGTGCTTTACAGGACCATCAAAGGGCAATTGTGATGGGCACTCAGAGCTTTGGCAAGGGTTCTGTTCAAACCATCATTCCTCTGGCTGATGAATCCGGTCTGCGCTTGACCACAGCCCGTTATTATACCCCCAAAGGGCGCTCTATTCAGGCGAAAGGAATCACTCCGGACATAGTGGTAGAACAGATGGAAATGCCTAAAGAAACGACCCGTCGTGAGTCTCTTTTCATACGGGAAAAGGATCTGGAAAACCACTTTGAAAACACCGATGCAGAGAAAAAGGCCGACGATAAAAAAGAGACCTCCAAAGAGACGGTAAAGGAAACTGCTGATGCTAAGAAGGCAGTGGACCCACTCAAGGTGGACTATCAGCTGGTACGTGCCCTTGACCTGTTGAAAGGCTGGGAAATCCTGAAGAAAATAGGTCCGGAGAAACGTTAGGTGGCACCAAAGCAGCCTTCACCACGTTCAAACAGGTATAAGAAGAACGGCAAGGGCGGTTTCGCCTTTGCCGTTTTTTTGATTGCTGTCTGTATTCTGATGATTGGTGGCTACCTGTTGCAACACTATCTCCAGAAATCTTCCCAACAGAATAAAACAACCGTACAACAGCTACCAGTTCCCCAGAGCCCTCGGTCATCCTCAACGCTGTCACCGTCAACTCAAAAACCTGCAGAAGTTGCGACAAGCCAGACGCAACCCGGAACTGACTATTATTCCGGTGATATCCATCCCGCCCAATTGCCGCCGCAAACAGTTCAAAGGCCAACGGCAGGCAGAGCTGAGCTTGCCATCATTATTGATGACATGGGGAGTTCGCTGCAGGAGGCCCGCTCACTGGCAGCTATCGGGGTACCTATCAATTTTGCCATCATTCCAGGCCTGCGACATGACCGTGAGGTAGCACTATTTGCGACAGGGCAGGGAATTGAGGTCTTACTACATATGCCAATGCAGCCCAAGGAATACCCCCAGCGGCGCCTGGAATCCAATGGACTGTTGCTTGAACAGTCAGATGATGAGCTGCGCAGCAGAATGCGCGGTTATCTGGAGCTTCTGCCCCAGGCAGTGGGTGCCAATAACCATATGGGATCAGGTTTCACAGAAAATGCAGATAAGATGCGTGTTGTTTTAAATGTTCTGAAGGAACATGGCCTTTTTTTTGTTGATAGTATCACAACACCAAAAACAACAGGTCTCAAGGTGGCTGCAGAGATTAAGCTGGCTTCTGCCCGTCGGGATGTGTTTTTGGATAATGAACAGAATGAAGAGTATATCAGAGGGCAATTGAACCAGGCAGTAGCCCGTGCCCGGAAAAACAGTCGTGCCATAGCTATTTGCCATCCCCACCCTGTAACTGTTGCCACTTTGACCAAGGCATTGCCTGAATTGCAGTCAAAAGGTATTACACTGGTAAAGATAACCAGACTGATTACTGCCCAATAATCCAGAATCAAAACACACTCGGACTGCTGATAGCAGACCTGAATCAGGGAGGGTATCCATATGACCAAGATTGAGCTGGCCAAACAACTGCACCAAGAACTTGGTATACGGCAAAAAGAGGCTGCAGACTATGTTGAGGCGCTCCTGGATCTGATCAAGGAGACTTTGGAAAAAGGAGAAAATGTCAAGATTTCAGGTTTTGGCATCTTCGAGGTCAGGGAGAAAAATGCGCGCCGGGGCCGTAATCCTCAGACCGGCGAAGCGATTACCATTGCCCCCCGTCGAGTATTGACTTTCAAGCCAAGTGCGATCCTCAAAGAAAGCATCAACCACGAATAGTGTTTATCTCGGTGATATAGACCACGAGGTCACCACCTGGACGGCGGATGGTGACCTCATCATCTACCTGTCTATGCAGCAGGGCTTGGCCAACCGGTGAGTCGATACTGATGACTCCCTGTTTCACATCAAACTCGTCCGGACCTCCCAGCTGATAGCAGTAGGAGTTGCCTTCCAGATCCTCATAGGAAACCCAACAGCCGAAGCTTACCCTGACCGGGTTTTGTGGCGGCGCTGGTGCTATTTCAAGCACCTTCAGACGCCCCCCCAGCTGCTTGAGCTTACGGTCGATCTCCCGCAGACGTTTTTTCCCGTAAATATATTCGGCATTTTCAGAACGATCACCTTCGGCTGCAGCATCAGAGACCCCCTGTACAACTTTGGGCCGTTCTACCCGCCAAAGATATTCAAACTCGTCCTGAAGTCGCTTTAACCCCTGTGAAGTAATCAGGTTTGTCATGAATTCAGTTCCTGTCAGTCGCCTGTCTTCAGTTAGTGGCCATCTCAGTAACACGCCGATGCAAATCCTGAATTCTGCGATAGGAGGTTTCCTGCAATACCTGTTCAGGTCTTGACTCATCCACCGGATGGACTGCAAGCCAGCTAGCACGCAACCCGCCATCATAGCCGGTCATTGACTCGTTCAGGAGTAAAAACAACTGGTCGCGTATGCCGTCAAAGACACCTTCCAGAAACCCTTCAAGAGACAGTTCTCGCTCAAGCAGAGGGCTTCCATCAGGATCAACCTGCTGGAAAAGCAAGCGAGGCTGACCGGACTGATCCAACAGGGGACGGAAGATGGCAACGGATGCCCCTGCACTTTCGCGGACAACCTGCAGTGAAAGCTGGTACAGGTCAGAGCGGGGATGCAGATCATAGAGGATTGAGCAAAGCATCCCTACGAAGCAGTCACTGTGCAAAAAGCCCCTCGATGTACGATCTGCTGTCTCGAAATAGAAGCCTTTGGAACCTGCCTCCTCATGCAGCTTGCCACAGATAACACAATGGGGCAACACACCTTCCAGACGTGCAAGAAACGCCTCTTTCTTACGCCCTTCCTGCTCGGACAACCACTGATGATACAGGTAGGCGCGCGGCTCGGCGGTCTGCTGATAGCTGGAAAGGATATCCCGTGCCAGTTCAGTGAACTGATTGTGCACCTCGGTTTCACGGGCATGACTGAGTATTGGATAGATCTTGCCATCAGGATTTGTGTTAAGGCTTTCAACCTTGGGACTTTTAGAAATATAGGTATCCATGCAGCGATAGCCGCGATTGATGGCAAAGGCCCGCAAGAGGGTACGCTGGTCCTTGAACAGGCCATCATATTTGATCCGGTTATCTATCAGACAGGGAATAAGGGAGAGTGATTTCTTGTCAATACCGCGCTGATCAAACAACGCAAAGATATGCTTGCAGTTTTCGAGGCTGGGCATATCTTTTACCGGAATCAGGACCCGGTCTGCTGCGTAAAGGGCATTTTGGGTCAGGATATTCAGGTCTGGGCGGGTATCCAGCACAATAATGCCAGAAATGCCAGATTCCGCCACCATACGGCAGAGCGCCATCGGCCCTTTAAAACCTTGATACAGCTCAGTCAGGTTGTTGGAAGACGGGATGTAACTGACACCGTACTGTCCCTGGTGAAGCAGATCGGCTCCAGGGGTACCGGTCAACATATCTTCGACCGTACCACGCGGTTCTTGACCTTTTAACTCAAACATGCGGTCAACAGTAAAGTGATTGTCGAAGGATATGATGGTAACCGGCAGATCTTCTTGCATAGCCTTCAAGTAAATTGCCAGATTTGTTGCCAGCGTGGTCTTGCCGACACCACCCTTTTCAGATGAAATGGTCAGGATATAGGGAAAATTATTCATGGCGCGCATCATACGGAAAGTGAGCCCTGTGGTCAACCCTGGTTTGACCATCTGCAGCCACTGTGATACCTTTTCAGCCATGAATCTCTTTGCAGAACAGACCATATTGACTGTCTCACGACTAACCTCACTCCTGAAAGACCTGATTGAGGACAACTTTAGCCAGGTCTGGGTTGAAGGCGAGGTTTCAAACCTGACCTATGCTGCATCAGGCCACGTCTATTGCACCCTTAAAGACAGTGGAGCGATGCTGCGCTGTGTCATGTTTCGCAGCAGTGTCAAGGCACTTAAGTTCAAGCTTGAAGAGGGAATGGCCCTGGTTGTACGGGGCCGGCTTTCTGTCTACGACCAGCGCGGAGAATACCAGCTGATTGCAGAATATGTCGAACCCAAAGGCCTAGGTGCCCTGCAGGCTGCCTTTGTGCAGCTAAAGGAACGCCTGACAGGAGAGGGGCTGTTCAGTGAATCCCACAAACAGTCCTTGCCGTTCATGCCTCAGAAGGTCGGTATTGTCACTTCTGCAAGTGGCGCGGCAATCCATGACATACTGAATGTACTGGGGCGACGCAATGCAGGATTGCACCTGATTGTATACCCGGTACGGGTTCAGGGTGTTGGTTCAGCTGCTGAGATTGCTGCTGCCATTGACAATCTTAACCGACTGAATGCTGCTGATGTCCTGATTGTAGGTCGTGGCGGTGGTTCTCTGGAAGACCTCTGGGCCTTTAACGAAGAGCTGGTTGCCCGAGCGGTGTATCGCTCCAAAATTCCGGTTATCTCTGCAGTGGGCCACGAGACAGATTGGACTATCTGTGATTTTGTTGCTGATTTGCGAGCTCCAACGCCATCGGCGGCTGCAGAACTGGTCTGCACTGCTCGAGAAGAACTGCTCAATCAAATTCAGAATCTTGTCCTTCGACTGGATCAGGCTATCTCAAGCCAGCTGAAGCTGCGTATGCACAACCTTGCCGGGTTGCGCCGTGCCCTGCATGATCCCTCCCGAATGTTAGGGCATCAGCTACAGCGGGTGGATGACCTTTCTGAACGCCTGGACATGGCACTACGAAACCTGTTTGGACGACGCAGGGAACAACTTGCCCGCCATGAACAGCATCTGGCCGGTTTGCATCCTGCCATCCAGATCAGTAAACTGCGCCAGGAACTGCTGCTGTTGACAGAACATGCTGAGCGGCGGGTAACCAGCCAGCTTGAACAACTTAGCAGGGAACGGGGAGAGGCAACTGCGCGACTGGAGGCACTTTCTCCCCTGCACACGCTGGCGCGGGGGTTCTCTGTGATTGAACGACAGACCGACAAGCATATCATCAGAAATGCCGCTGAACTGGCGATTGGAGAAGAGGTCAGGCTGAGGCTGCACCAAGGGAGCGCCCTCTGTCGGGTTGAAGAGACTTACAGTGATTCCGGAGTAAAGGCCACAACCTGATCGATACAGTCTGCGCCAACCGTGAGCATCACCAGACGGTCCACCCCCAAGGCGATACCGGCTGCCGGCGGCATGGCAGAAAGTTCAGCCAGAAACGGTTCCGGTAGCGGCAGCTCAGACTTCCCCATCTGCTGCCTGATTCGATTGGCCTCCTCAAAACGTGCACGCTGTTCAAAGGGGTCTGTTAGTTCGCTGAAGCCGTTGGCCAACTCCAACCCGCCAACGTACAACTCAAACCGTTCTGCAAAATCAGGGGTCTCTGTTTTCAATCTGGCCAAGGCAGCCAGTTGAGCAGGGTAGTCCTGCAATATAACCGGCACCTCAAATTTCTCCAAAGCAGGTTCAATCAGGTCGGTCAGAAGCTCATCAAAGAGCCCGTTTTGAGCACTGACCAAGGCATCGGCCTTGGCAAAACGCAAAAACGCCTCCTGCAGGCTGAAATGCAGCCAGGTTTGATTTGGGTCTATTTTCAGGTTGTTTCGTTTAAAACAAGCGCCTACACTACAGGTATCTGCTACCTGTTGGAGCAAGCCAAGACAATCCTGCATCAAATCATGGTAATCGGCATTGCTGCGGTACCATTCCAACATGGTAAACTCTGTCAGGTGCCTGGTACCACGCTCATCAGCACGCCAGCAGCGACAGATCTGAAAGATTTTGTCATAGCCTCGGCACAACAGCCGCTTCATACAGATTTCGGGAGAAGTTTGAAGTTGCCAGGAGGCGAGGGTAGGGACCGGATCTATAAACTCTTCAGGTGCGTTGGCAGGAATACGAAAGGGGGTTTCTACTTCTAGAAACCCCCGCTCCGTAAAAAAACGTCGAATCGTCTGCAGCACCTGCGCCCGGATGTAAAGAGCGCCTGGGTTCTGCATGAGATTATCCTTTAACCCGGGTAGAATATTCGCCGGTACGCGTGTCGATCACGATCAGCTCACCTTCTTCAATAAATGGCGGCACACGCAATACATAGCCTGTCTCAACCGTGGCAGGCTTGGAATCGCTACCTGAGGTATCACCCTTTAACCAGGGGTCTGTCTGAGTAACCCGCAGATTTATGAAGTTGGGCAGGGTCACCCCAATCGGCTTGTCCCCAAACAAAAGTACTGCCACCTTGGTGTTCTCCAGCAGGAAGTTCTTTGCGTCACCCACAGCATCCTCTTCCATAACTACCTGTTCATAGCTCTGCTGATCCATGAACGTGTAGTGGGTGCCTTCCTTATACAGATATTCCATATCCCGTTCATCCATACCGGCAGGCTCAAAGCTTTCACCGGAACGGTAGGTACGATCAAGTGTCGATCCACTGATCATGTTCTTCATTTTACATTTATACAGTGCTTGTCCTTTACCTGGTTTGACAAAGTCAAAGGCCGTCACCACATAGGGATCACCATCAAGAATAAGCTTGGTTCCTTTTTTTAAATCTGCAACAGACAGCATAGCGGCTCCTTGTTATGTACTAGATAGATAAACAACATAAAACTCATGCACTGCACCGGCAGTATACATGAGTCATGTTGTTGTGTTTGGTGTGAAAAGGGTTCTATTTTGCTCGGTAGGTAATCCGTCCACGAGTAAGATCGTAGGGGGAAAGCTCAACCGTCACCTTATCGCCAGGCAGAATCTTGATGAAATATTTACGCATCTTGCCGGAAATATGAGCCAGTACAATATGATCGTTTTCAAGCTTGACCCGGAACATCGCATTTGGCAACGGCTCAATAACCGTACCTTCAACCTCAATCGCTTCTTCTTTGCTCATGCAGCTGGTTGCTCCTTTGTGTGCTCTTCTTAAGTGCGGCGTTACACTACCGGTATTCTGTGTGATTTGCAAGTCTTATATAAAACCAGCCTTGACTCATGCCACAAGCAAAACACCCATAAGCTATATTATGTAAAGTATGCGCAATATCTCCGTATGCAGATATCTACCTGATATTACTGATACTGAATATACATCGGCTTGGGGTTCAGCTTCAACACTTCCTGGGGGGTCATCAGCGGATCCCCTTTCTTGGTGTCATTGTGGTAGAACAGTTTGAAGCCTGTAAACTGTACCGGCTCCGCCACAATATAATCTTTGTAGGAGTCGCGCTTTAACCAGGGAGCACCCCAACCATCCATATGCATGATAATCTGCACTTCGCGACGAAGTATGATCTTATCAGCATTGGTTACCCCGTTGCGGGTAAAACGATGCACCGTAAACACCTTGGGAGGCAGTTTGTATTTCTGCACCAGCTCCTTCAGATAGTTACTGGCATAGTTGATATCAGCAGCATCATAGGTTCCAATCTTCTTACCGGGCTTTACTTTGCTTGAGATCAGATTGAATTCCGGGTCTATGCCCAAATGGACATCCGGATATTTCAGGATCCATTCAAATTGTGGCAGAATTGCACGAATATCATCATGACCGGTCTGAATGTCAATGAACAGGAGCGCACCGGCCTCTTTGGCCCAACCATAGACCTGATTGATCAGATCATTGGTCATGACAAGCCGGTATTTGCCGGCCTTGCCTGGAGCGCCTTGAGCAACCACAGCGATCAGGTGCAGTGCAGGCTGGACCGGAACTCCCGGATCAGCCTTTTCCCACTTGGCAACCTCAAGCTTTAATCGCTTGATCATCTCGTCCTTGGGGAATTCACCTAGGGCACCCATTCGCTTTGAAAGCGGATTACCGTAATAGGCCACAATCCGTTTTTGCGGTACAATCGCCCCCTGTAGCGGCGTTGGATACTTTTTGGGCCAACCTTTGCGACGTGCAAATTCAGGATCTTCACCGGCATTGTATTTAAGTTTGGCAGCCCGGGCGGAGCTGATCTGGCTCTGGGTAGGAAGCTCAGAACCAATCGTACTGCTATGCTGCGCAAACCCTTTGGGTTGTAGCTGACTGGTACCGGCACTGCTACTGGACGCAGTCTGCACATTTTTTGCTGCAGGTGCAGCAACAACGGCGGGTTTGCGGTTGTCCTGACAGGCAGTGAATGAAATTGGGATCAATAACAACAGGAACAATAACGAATGCTTCAGCTTCATGGGCGCTAGAAAATGGATATACGGCACAGCAAATAACTCCAACACGTTAAATTTACATAGAAAAGCCGCAGTACCGGAAGCACTGCGGCTGACCTGATATAGTGTGCATTGTAATAGCACAAACCATTTAAAAAAGGCAATACCTCTGAACGTCTACAAACTCCGCTTATCAATAACCCGCTGAGCCTTACCCTCATGGCGCGGAATACTATTCGGCTCAACCAGTTTAACAGTAGCACCGACACCCAGAACGGAGTGAATCCTGCGTTCCACAGACTCTAAAAAGGCCCGCTGCTTCTTCATTTCATCAAAAAAGATATGCTCGGTGACCTCGATATTTATTTCAAGGGTATCAGTGGTACCGGTACGCTGCACAATCAATTGATAATGGGGTTCGCACCCTTCAATGGCAAACAGCACCTCTTCGATCTGCGACGGGAAAACATTAACCCCCTTGATGATCAACATATCATCACTGCGTCCCATGGTTTTCTTCATCCGTGCCAGGGTCCTGCCACAGGCACAAGGTTCATAGACCAGGCTGGTGATATCACGGGTACGGTAGCGAATCATCGGGAAGGCCTCTTTGGTCAGACTGGTCAGCACCAGTTCCCCCACGCTTCCGGGCGGCAATACTGCGCCAGTTTCAGGATCAATGATTTCAGCAATAAAGGCATCTTCAGCAATGTGCATGCCGCACTTGTGTTGACATTCGCCGGCCACTCCAGGCCCGATTACCTCAGACAGACCATAGTTATCAGTGGCACTGATCTGCAGGCGTTGCTCGATCTCAGTCCGCATCGCCTCAGACCAGGGTTCACCACCAAACAGACCAACCTTTAGTGAAAGTGACTTGGGGTCAAGCCCCATTTTCTCCAGTCGATCTGCAATGGTCAAGGCATAGCTGGGCGTCCCCACCAGGGCGGTCGTCCGGTAGTCCTGCATGATCATGATCTGCTTTTCAGTGTTGCCCCCACCCATCGGTATTACCGCGGCACCAATGGCTTCAGTACCATAGTGCAGACCAAAGGCACCGGTGAACAGGCCGTACCCAAAGGCAATCTGGACCACATCATCGGGGGTTACACCGGCAGCAGTCATAAAACGGGCCACCAGGTTTGACCAGGTTTTCAGGTCATGCTTGGTATAGCCAACCACTGTTGGTTTGCCGGTGGTACCAGATGACGAATGAATCCTTACCACTTCTCGCAACGGCACTGCGAACATACCGTAGGGATAGTTCAGACGCAGATCTTCCTTGGTGGTAAATGGCAGGCGGGAAAGGTCAGCCAGCGAGGTGATATCTTCCGGTACGATCCCCAACTGATTAAACTTATTCTGGTAACAACGGACGTTTTTGTACACCCGGTTAAGGGTGGCCTGCAGGCGCTCAAGCTGGAGCTGCTCCAACTCCTCACGTGGCATGCATTCATGCTGGGTATCCCAGATAGCAGCACTGCTCATCGGCCACCTCCGCAGGACTCCCTGACCTTGGCAATCACCGCTTCAATTGCCTGCTCTGGTGCCAGAAGCTGCATCTCACCACCTGCACGCTGTTTGAACTCCACGTTGCCTTCAGCCAGGTTTTTCCCACCCACCACAATCCTGAGCGGAATGCCGATCAGATCATGATCCTTAAACTTGACACCGGGCCGCTCGTCACGGTCATCCAGCAGCACCTCAACACCGGCAGCCTCCAGGCGATCATGGATATCCTGAGCTGCAGCCATAACGGCCTCATCCTTCTGAGCATTGATCGCCACCACCGAGCAGTGAAACGGAGCCAATGGTAACGGCCAGATCACACCGTTGTCATCGTGGTTTTGTTCAATGGATGCTGCCACCGTACGTCCGATACCGATGCCGTAGCAGCCCATAAAGATGATCTGCTCCTTGCCGTCTTTATCAAGGTAGGTCGCATTCATACTGCTTGAATACTTGGTACCCAGCTTGAAGACGTGACCGACTTCAATCCCGCGCCAGACCTCCAGGGTGCCACCCGAACAACGTGGGCAGGGATCACCGGCACCGATCAGGCGGATATCGGCAATCTGGCTGACCTGAAAATCACGGCCGGTGTTGGCACCGGTGTAATGTTGATCGGTTTCATTGGCACCGATCACAAAATCTGCCATGGCTGCTATGGCGTAATCTGCCACCACCTGCAGCCCTTCTTTTAATCCCAGAGGTCCCAGGAAGCCGGGAGGTGAGCCGGTGAAACGCAGAATTTCATCGTCAGTGGCCATCTGGATCTCGTCCCAGCCCAGGCAGTTCTTCAGCTTTAGCTCATTCAGCTCATGGTCACCCCGTACCAGAGCCATCACAAACTGTCCTTCACCGTTGGACAGCACCAGCGCCTTGACAGTACCTGACTGGGGAAGCCCCAAAAATTCGGCCACTTCAGCAATAGTCTTTTTGTCAGGGGTATGGACCTTAGTCAGCGCCTGCTGCCCTGCCCCACCCTGTTGCTGCTTGATCCCTTCAGCCTTTTCCACATTGGCAGCATAGCGGCAGGCATTGCAGGACACTATGGCATCTTCGCCTGAAGAGGCCAGCACCATGAACTCATGGGATGCCGAGCCGCCAATCGAGCCGGTATCAGCCTCCACAGCCCTGAAGTTGAGACCGCAGCGTTCAAAGATGCGATTATAGGCCTGATACATCTTGTCATAGGAGAGATCTGCTGCAGAGGAGTCAACATCAAAGGAATAGGCATCCTTCATGATAAACTCCCGCCCACGCATCAGGCCGAAGCGCGGACGGATCTCGTCACGGAATTTGGTCTGAATCTGGTAGAAATTGACCGGCATCTGGCGGTAACTCTTGACTTCACGCCGGGCAATATCTGTGATTACCTCTTCATGGGTCGGCCCCATGCAGAACTCGTTATCCTTGCGGTCCTTGAAACGCAGCAACTCCTTGCCATACTGAGCCCAACGCTTTGACTCGATCCAGAGCTCGGCAGGTTGTACACCGGGCATCAGCAACTCTATGGCACCGGCGCGGTTCATCTCTTCACGTACAATCTGTTCGAATTTGCGGATCGAACGCAGCCCCAGCGGCATATAAGTATAGATACCGGCGGCAATCTTACGGATCATGCCGGAACGCATCATCAACTGGTGTGAGATTACCTCGGCATCGGACGGAGTTTCTTTAAGTGTTGGGATAAAAAATTGTGTATAACGCATTACAATTAAACCACCTTAGATCAATTTATGACGCTGCAGCATCTGGGTGACTGCTTCGCGTTGAAACGGCTTTACCACATAGTCATCGCAATCGCCTTCAAAAAAAGCATCCTGGATATCCTCGGGAGAACTGCAGGCAGAGATCATGAACACCTTGGTACGGCCACCCTGCTTCTGATCGCGTTCCCGAATACCACGCAAGGCCGTGGTACCATCCATAACCGGCATGACAATATCAAGGCAGATCAGGTTATAGGGGCTGCCTTCTGCAGTGGCACCATCAATCAGATCAAGGGCCTGCTGGCCGTTTTCCGCCTGATCGCAGGGGCCGAAATCCTCCAGAAAGGTCGCCAGCATCAGGCGGCCAATATCATCATCATCAACGATCAAGCTTCGCATAGTCGCCTCCCTGCCTGCTTACAGGTTATTGATCTCTTCCAGCAAGGCATCAGCCAGTTCCGCCTCACTGACCTTACGGACCACCTCTCCCTTGCGGAAGATCAGCCCCTCCCCTTTGCCACCAGCCACACCCACATCAGCCTCGCGGGCTTCACCCGGTCCATTAACGGCACATCCCATCACTGCCACAGTGATCTGCTTGTCAACAGATTGCAGACGTTTTTCCACCTCTTCTGCAACGCGGATCAGGTTGATTTGGCAGCGGCCACAGGTGGGGCAGGAAACAAAATTGACCCCCCGCTGACGTAACCCCAGTGATTTAAGTATCTCATACCCTACCCGTACTTCATCCACCGGATCACCAGTCAAGGAAACCCGCAAGGTATCACCGATTCCAGCATGTAGCAGAATGCCAAGTCCGACAGAAGATTTAATGGTCCCTGAGAAGATAGTACCTGCCTCGGTAATGCCGATATGGAGCGGATAGTTGACCTGACTTGACAGCAGACGATATGCCTCGACAGTCTTGGGTACATCAGAGGCCTTGAGGGAAACTTTGATCTCCTGATAGTTCAGTTCCTCAAGAATACGGATGTGCCCCATGGCGGATTCAACCATTGCCTCAGCGGTCGGATGGCCGTATTTTTCGAGCAGATGCTTTTCAAGTGAGCCGGCATTGACACCGATCCTGATTGGCACCTTGCGCTCTGCCGCAGATTTCACCACCTCGGCAACCTTCCAATGCTCACCGATGTTACCCGGGTTGAGGCGCAGGCCATCGATGCCCCCCTCCAGCACCCGCAGGGCCAGCTTGTAATCGAAGTGAATATCGGCAATCACCGGGATCGGGCTTTGGGCCTTGATGGCAGCCAGGGCATCCGCAGCATCGGCGTCAGGCACGGCACAACGGACAATTTCGCAGCCCACTGTGTTCAAAGCCTGAATCTGCGCCAGGGTTGCCTTGATATCACGGGTGTCGGTGGAACACATGGACTGGACAGCGCAGGGAGCGCCTCCACCAACTGCCACCGGGCCTACATGCAGTTGTCTGGTAAGTGTTTTCATAGTCGTGGAATACTAGCGGAACAACCGGGGAATTGCAAGGAGTGCCTAGTGGCGGTTCAGGGGCAAATGTACATACGAGTAGGCACAGGCAACAAACAGGACACCACCCACCAAATTACCCAGGGTTACCGGCAGGATATTACCAAACAGGAATGCCCCCCAGGTCAGCCCGGGTTCCGGGATCCCCAAACCGGACTTAAGCAGTAAACCTGCAGGGATAAAGTACATATTGGCAACCGAGTGTTCAAAGCCGCTGGCAACAAAGGCGGTGATCGGCACCAGACAGGACAAGAGCTTACCGGAGATATCCCGTGCTGCGGTTGCCATAAAAACAGCCAGACAGACCAACCAGTTACAGAGGATACCCCGTACAAACGCAACCCAGAACGAAAGCTGGCTTTTGGCAACCGCTGTAGCAACAACCTGTTGTGCAACGGTGCCGCTCTGCCAGAGCCGTGATTCATACAGCAACCAGGCCATAAACAGGGCTCCCAGGAGATTGCCGAACAGGACAATTGACCAGTTTTCGATCAGCTTGATCCAGGAAATCTCACCATCCAGGGCCGAAGAAACCAGCAGGCTGTTGCCGGTAAACAACTCAGCTCCGCAGACTACCACCAGCATCAGACCAAAAGAGAAGACAATACCGGTTGCGAGCCGGGCTAAACCAAGACCTACAAATGCGGCAGCATCATGCATAACCACGGTGGAAAGCTGTGCCCCAAAGGCGATATAGAAACCTGCCAGCAACGACAACAAAAACGTGCGGCGCCGACACTGGGTCATGACCCGCTTACCACTCAGTACAATGGCACTGATGGTCTCAGTAGGTGTCAGGTAGTTCTTTGTTTCCATACCTGCTCCGGTAGGCGTACGTCAGCAAAATCGATCAACACTGCAGCAGGGATAACGGTATCCAGCTCATTCAACGCCGTACCAAACAAACGCCTGGTAAACTCCCTGAACAACAGCTGTTCCTGGGTAAAAATATCATTAAAGTGAAAACGCAGTTCCTGCATCTGGAGAGGATCTACAGCTGCGAAATTGAGGCTGCACCATTCGTCAAACAACACCTCGCCACTGCTATCCACCATCGGTATACCGTTTAACCTGCAGGTCATGGGACGGTATTCATAGACCAGACAGAGTCCGTCCTGTCCCAACAGAGGACACGGCGTCTCATCCTCTTCAGGCATGACCAGATCCCACTCTTCTTCCGGGTAGTCATTAAACAGGTACGGCTGATCAAAATCAGGCCAGAATGTACGGATACCGGCAATACTCTGCTGTGCACGCAGTAGCACCTGTTGTTTCACTTCTGCGGGGAGACCGTCAAACCCCTGCCGTAACAGCCGTGCATCTAGCAGCGTAATATCAAACAGGCCACGGCAACATGCAGAACAGCCCCGCTGACAGGATATCTGTGTACCTGCCGCGAGGCTGCAGTGCGAAAACCAGGCGTCCACTTCAGACAACAGCTCCTGGTAGCGGTTCAGAATCGAAACGGTTTCAACCATTACATGTAGATCATAACCTTCAGATTGGCACTGCCGTCCTTGTTGGTAAAGGGAATGGTAACCCCTTTGCACTGGACATTCATACTGGCACCCTCTTCAGGCGGTTCTGTGACCGTACGCAATTGCCCTGACACTACCAGCGGCAACCCCATGGCCACATTACCGTACTGGTCGTGGTACTTGGTCTTGAACGCACCAGCGATATTGTTGATCAGTTCGCCGATGGCATCACGGATTGAGTCTTCATCCGGCTCATCATCCATTAACATTTCACGTGCCACCAGCTGTGCTGTTGCCCGGTCCGCTGCGACAATGATATAACCGACCCGGTCACCGGCAACACCGATAATGCCGGTGACATCAGAATCAACAGGCGTAACTTTGCGTTCCACATGGCCTGCATACAGCTCAATATTCATGTAGCACTTGAAGGTATCCTGGGTGGCCGTCATGACCGTAAACATTACCTCTTCAAAGCTGATTCCTGCCACAATTAGTGCCTCCTCTGGAAAGTGTGTACTATAAGGAAAGCAGATAGTCTGCTAACGCTGCTGCGTCTTCCGGCTTTATGTAAGCGCTGAAGGCTGGCATCCCGCCCGGACGCCCCTCCAGAATGCTCTTTTCTAGTGAAGCTCTGTCTTTACCATATTTGAAACGGGACACCGTTAAATCAGGTCCGACCCCGCCCCTGGCACGGCTACCGTGGCAGGCAGCGCACAGTTCTTGAAACATTTGGCTGGACAGGGGTCTATCTGCTGGCCGCTGCGGCTTGCTCGTTTCCAACCTGCTGTCCTGTTGAGAACACCCTGCCATACCTAGCATGATTCCGGCAGCTAACAGGTGGACAACCCGCATCTCAGACCGCCCTGCCACTGACCTTAAAGACAAAGTCGTAGTTCAGGATATCTTCCCACTGGAACCCCTTTGCCGTTGAACGGGTATCATCCCCTTCGCTATACGGTTTACCCGGTGTAAAGAACCAGTTCATGATCGCCTCGCCTGAGGCGCGAAATACAATCCAGTACTTGCCCGGAGCAAGCTGTTGCGGTTTGTTTCCATCAGGCGGAAATGAAAAATCTACCCAGTAGTAACCCGGTCTTCTGGCTATCTTTTCCAGATCAAGCAGGTTGGAGCGGATACCCTGCATGATGTCGGGTTTGCCCCCCTTGTCCTTGACCAGATCAATGTATACCGATCCATCACCACCGAACTTACGCATGGCAAGTGAGATTTTCTCAAGGTTCATCCGGTCTTTGACCTGGATAGCCTGGGCAAAGATATATTTTGAGGTAACATACTCTGAGGTCTCACGCTCAAAGACACGGGTACCGGTATCACCTTTGACATTGTACAGATTGACCAGAGCCGGGAAATCCATGTTGCCAAAGGCCAACAGGGTGCCAGGACGTGGCTTTTTATGGCCAGGCTCAACAACAGCTACCGGTGGCTTGGTATGAACCTTGGGAGGTTTGGCTGTGACTGGCGGTTTGACCGGTTTTACCGGGGGCTTTGGCTTGACCGGCTTGGGCTGATCCTCATCAGATCCCTCGTCATCACTGACAAAACGGGTTTCAGCCGGCCCGGCACCTGATCCTTGCGGAGGAGGTGTCGGCTTGGCTGATGCAACATTCGTCCTCGGCTCCGGACGTGATGGTTTGGCAGCCGGAGGCATATCCCGACCGGAATCTGCTGTATCCACGACACCGGCTGAACCAGCCATCACGGCATTACTCAGGATATAGGGGCGGGGAGCACTAGCATAGCGCTTCATCTTCAGCTTGATATCGTCAGTAGTGTAACGCCCTTCTATCAGCTCATTGTAAGCCGGCAGATAGGGCCCTCCCTTCCAGGTGTCATTAATATCCCGGGAATCCAGGCCATGGGTCTGTTTGATATGGCGCGAAGAAGTAAACTGTCGTGATTGTTGCGGGTCATACGGTAACCAGCCCAGGTCGGGGAAATAGACCTCCAGCCAGGCATGCCCTCCCTGCCCCATACTCTGGACAATGGAGTTTTTTGCATCAATCGGCACCTTCCACCCCTCTTTCAGGGTTATGCCGCCGACAATACGGGCGGGGATTCCCACGCTACGCAACAGGGCAATGGAAAGGTGGGCAAAGTTTTGGCAGTTGCCGCTTCTGGTTGAAAGGGTATAGGAGGCGTCATACTGGGGCGGGTTAAAGGTGTATTTGATATTGTCAGTGACCCAGTTAATGATGGCAGATACGGCCTCATACTCGTTCTTGACACCACTGGTCAACTGACGGGCCAGGGACCTGATCTCTGAATCACCCTGCACCATCTCGGTGTGTTGCAGATAGAGAGACTCCCTTGAAGCAAGGCTCCCCAGCGGAAAAGGCGTCTTGCTTTCCAGCGAGGTCAGCTGCGTATGAACCTTGGCCGTATAGTTCAGGTTAACCCTGATGTCCTGGTTCACGTTGTTCCAGCTGACCCGTTGGAATTTATTGCCAAAACGGTCAGACTCAACAGTTGAGCTGGTTGGCTGGGGAGACAGACCAATATCAAGACCGTCAACCCCCTGGCTGACGGTCTTGCTCGTGAAAGAGGCCGGCAAGGCAAACTTGAATGAAAAACTGGAGACCGTGCCTTTGTTGACCGAAAACTCCATGGACTGGCGCATGTCAACGGCACCATCAAGGTTGCCTTCAAGCACCAGGGTCTTGGCAGAGGCAACCAGGGACATCATAACAACAGAACAGGCAACAACAGCACAGGTTGTCAGCAACGATCTACGCATGTCCCCTCCTGCTCGCAGGGTTCTTATTCCCACTCAATGGTAGCTGGCGGTTTCTGACTGATATCATAGACCACCCGGTTAACCCCTTTGACCTCATTGATGATCCGTGATGAAATGCTGCCCATCACCTCATAAGGCAGCTTGACCCAGTCGGCGGTCATACCATCCAGCGAGTTTACGGCCCGCAGGGCAATGGTGTAGTCATAGGTACGGGCATCCCCCATGACACCAACGGAGCGAACAGGCAGCAATACGGCAAAGGATTGCCATATCTCGCGGTAGAGCCCTGCTTTACGAATTTCATCCAGCACAATCGCATCCGATTCCCGCAAAATCTCCAGACGATCTGCCGTGATCTCTCCAATACAGCGGATTGCCAGACCAGGGCCGGGAAACGGCTGGCGATGGATGACCTCATCAGGCAGGCCAAGCTCTTTTCCAAGCAGCCGGACCTCATCTTTGAACAATTCCCGCACCGGTTCAATCAGCTTCATTTTCATACGGTCCGGCAGGCCACCGACATTATGATGGCTCTTAATCACTGCCGATGGTCCCTTGGTGGAAACCGACTCAATCACGTCAGGATAGAGAGTCCCCTGCGCCAGCCAGTCTACCGTCCCGATCTTCTTTGCCTCATCTTCAAAGAGGTAAATGAACTCATTGCCGATAATCTTCCGCTTCTGTTCAGGATCAGTAATCCCTTTCAGTTTATCAAGAAATCGCGAAGATGCATCAACATAATCAAGATTGATCTTGAAGTGACGGGTAAAGAGGTTGACCACCTTTTCCGCCTCACCCTTGCGCAGCAGTCCGTTATTGACAAAGATACACTGCAGCTGGTCACCGATCGCCTTATGCAGCAATACAGCCACGACTGATGAATCCACCCCGCCGGACAGGGCGCAGATGACCTTACCGTTACCCACCTTTTCACGGATGGCGGCAATCTCGGTTTCGATAAAGTTGGCCATGGTCCAGATCGGTTGGCAACCGCAGACCGTAAAGACAAAGTTGCCCAACATCTCCGCCCCCTTCGGGGTGTGAACCACCTCAGGGTGGAACTGCACCGCATAGAGGCGGTGCTTCTCATCCTTCATGGCTGCTGCCGGGGTGTTGTCAGTGTGGGCAATGGCACTGAATCCCTTGGGCATCTGCTCAATCTTGTCACCATGGGACATCCAAACCTCTTCCTTGCCGGACAGGCCGGAAAAGAGATCAGTGGTGTCGTCGATTGTCATGGCAGCACGACCGAATTCACGCTTATCAGAACGCTCCACCTTGCCACCCAGCTGGCTGGTCATCAGCTGCATACCATAGCAGATCCCCAGCACCGGCACCCCCAGTTCATAGACACCGGCATCGGAATGAGGGGCATCAGCATCATAGACACTGCTTGGGCCACCGGAGAGAATAATCCCCTGGGGGGCAAAGGCTTTGATCTTTTCCAGTCCCATATTGTAGGGATGAATCTCACAGTAGACCGACTGCTCACGGATGCGGCGGGCAATCAGCTGGGTAACCTGGGAACCAAAATCAAGAATCAGAATTTTCTGGCTGTGAATGTCAGTAGAACTCATAAAATATCTATCCTTAGCTTGCCCGGTAGTTCGGGGCTTCCTTGGTAATGGTTACATCATGTACATGGGATTCCTTCAGACCGGCGCCGGTGATGCGGATAAAACGGCCGTTATCCTGCAACTCCTTGATAGTGGCGCAGCCGGTGTAGCCCATACCAGACCGCAGGCCACCGATCAGTTGGTGGATATTGGCAGACAACGGTCCCCGCAACGGCACCATCCCTTCAATGCCTTCCGGCACCAGCTTGACATCATCCCCCACATCAGACTGGAAGTAACGATCCTTGCTGCCTTCTTTCATAGCGCCAATGGAGCCCATACCACGGTAACTCTTATAGGTACGCCCCTGATACAGTACCGTATCACCCGGGGACTCCTCGGTACCGGCAAACAGCGAACCGATCATGATCACGTCGGCGCCGGCCGTCACCGCCTTGGGCAGATCACCTGAAAACTTGATCCCGCCATCGGCAATCACCGGCACGCCATGTTGATGGGCAACCCGAGAGCACTCCATAATGGCAGTGATCTGCGGCACCCCCACCCCGGCTACAACCCGGGTGGTACAGATGGAGCCGGGCCCGATGCCCACCTTGATGCCGTCTGCGCCAGCCTTGATCAAGGCAGCTGCTGCCTCGGCAGTGGCAATATTACCGGCAATAATCTCGACACCCGGGAAAGTAGACTTGGCTCGGATCACGGCATCAATCACCCCCTGGGAGTGACCATGGGCAGTATCAATAACCACCACATCGACGCCGGCCTTGATCAGGGCCTCCATACGGGCCTCCATCTCGGCCGTGGGGCCAACTGCAGCACCAACCCGCAGACGTCCCAGGCTGTCTTTGCAGGAATTCGGATACTTTTTAACCTTCTCAATATCCTTGATGGTGATCAGCCCCTTCAGGAAACGGGCATCATCAACCACCAGCAGTTTTTCTACCCTGGTATGCTTCAGGTGTTCCTTGGCCTGTTCCAGTGTGGTACCAACCGGAACCGTTACCAGGTTGCGTTTGGTCATACGGGCAGAAATCGGCAGATCATAATCGGTTTCAAAACGCAGGTCACGGTTGGTCAGAATTCCCACCAGCTTGCCATTGGCCTTGGTGATCGGAACCCCTGAGATGCGATAGCGGGACATCATTTCAAGCGCCTCCCGGATCTTCTGGGTGGGGCGCATGGTGATCGGGTCAACGATCATACCGGATTCACTCTTTTTGACCTTATCCACCTCATGGGCCTGGGCTTCAATGGAAAGGTTCTTGTGGATGATGCCGATCCCGCCTTCACGGGCCATGGCAATCGCAGCACGGGATTCGGTAACCGTATCCATTGCAGCACTTACCAGCGGAATATTGAGTGGAATGTTGCGTGAAAGGCGTGTGGTCAGATTGACATCACGGGGCAGGACAAGAGAGTGGGCCGGAACAAGCAGCACATCATCAAACGTTAATCCTTCAGGAAGGTTTTCGAGCGGCATGGCTTCGCTACCTCGCGGAGATAAATTTTACAGACGTTAGTACAGCACGGCAGTGAAGTCAAGAACGTCTACGCTATTTTTATCGGAAGGCAGCAAACATGGGAATAGAGAAAAGCCCGGTTCAGACAATTTCTGAGAGTTCGTTTTCTTTCAGCTTGCGAGCCTTCTTGTCTTCATACATGGCCATATCAGCCTCTCTGATAGCATCCTGCAGTCGAGCAGGAAAGCCGGTTGTGGCACTGCCCAGAGAGAAGCGGACCTTCAGGCCGTGTTCGGATCGATGACCGCCTTCATCAAGCATCTGGCGCGCCCGCTCCATAATGATGGCAAGCAGTTCTTCCCCCACCCCTTTCAGGATTACGGCAAACTCATCACCACCTATCCTGGCAATGGCATCACCGGCCCTGAAAATCTCACGCAGCAGATCTGCAGCAGCCCTGATCAAGCCATCGCCGACATCATGGCCAAAACGGTCATTAGCTTCTTTCAGCCCGTCAAGATCAGCAATGACCACCGATAACGGGGCCACACGCCCTTTTTCAAGCTGCTCAACCTCGGCTTCAAAATAGGCGCGGTTATACAGCTTGGTCATCTCGTCATGGGTGCTGAGATACCGCAGACGATCTTCCATTTCACGCCGCTTGGTAACATCACGGGCCACATGGACAGCACCGGCCAGATTGCCGTCCATATCAAAGGTTGGGTTGACCGTAATATGAAAATAGCTGTTCATATGTGGAATATGAACCTCTGTTTCATGGGGCTGATGGTCTTTCAGCAGGGCGCTGTGGGGGCAGCCCTGCAGGGGATGGCTTGCTCCATGCACATGCTGAAAACAGGGGCCGATCAGGCTTTTCGGGCCGGATTCAGCAATACTCAAGCGTTCTCTGGCGGCCTTGTTGATATGCACAACCTGATGAGAGGTATCCAGGACCATGACCATATCAGGAATCGTATCAAAGGTCTCACGCCATTGCGTATTGGCAAGTTCAAGCGACTTACGTGCTTCAAGACGCTCCTCTTCCAGCTTGAGTCGTCCCATAAAGCTGCCCAGTCCACGTGCCGCAGTCATCACCATTGAGGTTTCAGCATCTGACCAGGGACGCTCCCGTTTCATATCGCAGAGGCAGGCGAATCCCCATAGATTACCTTCCTCAAAAATAGGAGTCAGCAGCATCGAACGCACCCGCATGGTATCCAGTATATGGCGTTCTTCCGCCGGAAAAGCCGAGCGGGGTCCGGAAATCGACTTTCCTTGCGAAAGCAGGCCGTGCCAACGTTCAAGGTACGGCAACTCGGGCATGTCTGGTTCAGCGCCATCAAGAAAACGCAGAACCATCTCCCCTCCGGCAAAACCGCTGATCAATGAGACTTCACGGTCGCCCAGCATTGCATCCTGATAGTGATAAAGGAAAATCTTGTCAGCCCGGGCAGCCTTGGCCATTTCCTGCAGAGCAAAATCAACTGCATCCTGATTGGCGTCAGCCGACAGGAGATACTGGATGGCCATATTGACACCGGACAAAAGCCTGGATTGCTGGCTGGCAAGGCGACGGGCACGCAGCAGCATTGCCTGTTGCTGCAGATTGGCAAACAGTTGTTGAACATTGAGAGGTTTTGTCAGGTAGCCGTCAAGATGGAGATTAATAGCCTGCAGCAGGTGTTCAGAGTCGTCATGGGATGAAATTATGATAACCGGCACTGCCGGACGTTCCAACTTTATCTGACGGGCCAAGTCAAGGCCGGTCATGGCCGGCATGGTAATATCAGTCAGGACCAGATCCGGCATTTTTCTTCTAAACAGATCAAGGGCAACGCGACCGTTTTCTGCTGTATATAACTCACCGCAGACCGGCGTCAGCATCCGCGAGATATGGGTACGGACACTGGTGTCGTCTTCAGCAAAGAGAATTGAAATTTCGCGCAATTCAACCAGTGAAGAACTATCGCCGGTTATCGAGTGGACTGCCATTGTGTCTCCTGACGGATATCGGCACTGCTTCTAACTAAATTAGAATACAACAAGACATCAGACTGTCAAGCAACCCCAACTGAAAATCTGATCAGGAAAGCAGCCACGCTGCAACCGACTTTTACCTGCCGGACTGTAAGGCCGCACAACAGAGTACGGATGCGATATAACACGGGATGAAAAATGATCGCCAACCATAGGGCAGGAAGGATGAGGACACCATATAAAGCTGCCGGAAGCAAAACTACGGCCCTAAAAATCAAACAATTCTTTAGCTTTCTGGCTTAATCTTTCGATATTTACACCATGCAGCTCCAGCGTAAGTATAGCTGTTTTGATTATTTCCAAACGTTCAATCATCGCATTTTCAGCAATCAACCGCACTTCTGGTAAACAGCACTGTTTGCTTGGATTATTCGTTTTACAACTGCATAGCCCCAGATTGTAGGCCGTCTCAATATTGATTAGAATACTTGAGATTCCTGTATCAAGAATTTCCTGGAAAATTTCACTTTCTCTATATCCATAACAGGAGCATATGACTTTCATGCGGACAAATTACCGCATAAATTATGTGACAATCAAGCAAATAATTTGCATTTTAGCGTCCGAACAAAATTTAACAATTCAACAAATAAGGATTAAAAACGTACAGATACACCATAACTACATGTAATTTATTTACAATCTATAGGTCCACCTACAAACGATATACAAAGGCAGCTCATGTCGTTTGCAGTGCCAGTTGAGTTCGCAGGTATCAGAGGGGAAGATTGTTGATGGTCAAAGGAAGGTTGAGCTGAATAGTCAGAGTCCAAAAATGCAAAATGAGGTTCCACCGTTCGTACCGGACATGGCAACAAATCGGAAAAACCTCATTAGGTATAGCAACCTGCAGGCTTACAGCAGGTTATGTTTTTTGGGGTGGCCAGAGGGGATCGAACCCTCGTATGTACGAGTCACAGTCGTAAGTGTTAACCGCTTCACCATGGCCACCACAGCTCTATGTCAAAAGCCGGCAAGAGCCGGCTTTTACAATTATGGTGGAGCTGAACAGGATCGAACTGTCGACCTCTTGACTGCCAGTCAAGCGCTCTCCCAGCTGAGCTACAGCCCCACACAACCAATCAAACAGGGTACTTTTCATGCAGTATTTTCGTACCGCGAAAAGTCTTGACTATATAAATCAATCGGGAGTCCAGGTCAAGACTTTTTTATCTTCAACCGACTTCCTTTTCACACTCTGCCATCATCATCCTGATTTCCGCTTCAGAAAGATCCGGCAGCACAAAACTGCCCAGGTTGTCTTTCTCAACCCGGCTGATACCGGGGTAGCGTTTTTCAAGCACCTTGATCTCCATGGCCTGATTTTTTACGGTTGCCAGCAAACGCCGGTTTTCTGCCTCAAGGTCATAACGTTCTATGGCTGACCGGATGGCAAATTTCAGATCGGTGTCATTCCAGGGCTTGGTAAAAAAGCGATAGATTTCACCCTGGTTAACCGCCTTCAGGGCCGCCTCAAGGGTGGCATGTCCGGTCAGCAGAATTCTAAGCGTATGGGGGTAGCGTTCTTTCAGGATTGCCAGCAGCTCACTGCCCTGCATGCCGATCATGCGTTCGTCGGAGATCACCACTTTAAACGGCGTGGTAGCGATCAATGTCAAGGCCTCTTCACCACTTTTGGCACAGGTTACCTGATACGGCTCATCAAAAAGGGCACGGGTCAGTGCCGATAACACATTGACTTCATCGTCAACCAGCAGGATCGGATTGTTCATAGAGACTCCTTTTTCATGTTCAACGTGCCGTACCGCAAGCCGGGCAGATCAGCCATTCATCCTCAAGAGACTGATGACATGATTTGCAGCAATTCTGCCGGAACGCGCCACAATGGGGACAGAACAGGTGCCGTGATTCCATCAGCTTGCCGCAATGATCGCACTGTCGCTCCATCCGCACAGCCGGTCCCACCACCCGCAGGATCTCTTCCATGGTGGTCAGGCCCTGGCGGACCTTTTCCAGGCCATCCTCCAGCAGGCTGCGCATGCCGTTGACACGGGCGATGGCCTGGATCTCCGACTCCTTGTAACTGGTGCCGATCAGCTGGCGATACTCATCACTCATCAGAAAGATCTCATAGATTCCCAGGCGGCCTTTATAGCCGGTGTTGTTGCAGCGGACGCACCCTGCGCCACGGAAGGTTGTGCCATTAAAAAGGCCTTCCGGAACCCGCAGCAGCGCAGACTGCTCCGGGTCAGGAGCGGTCTCTTCCCGGCAGTTTTCACAGATCCGCCGCACCAGTCGCTGGGCAATGATACCCTCCAGGGCAGAGGCCAGGATATAGGGTTTGATACCCATATCTATCAGGCGGGTGATGGAGGCAATGGCACTGTTGGTGTGCAGGGTTGAGAGCACCATATGACCGGTTAAGGCAGCCTTGAAGGCGGTATCGGCGGTATCGAAATCGCGCATCTCCCCTACCAGAATCACATCCGGGTCCTGTCGCAGGGTGGCCCGTAAGACCTGGGCAAAGGAAAGCCCGATTTTTTCATGAATCGAGACCTGGTTGGCCTCTTCCAGATAATACTCCACCGGCTCTTCAATGGTCTCAAAGTTCTTGCTGGGATTCATCATGGCGGCCAGCAGAGAATAGAGCATGGTGGTCTTGCCACTGCCGGTCGGACCGGTGGCGATAATCACCCCCTGCGGTTTTTTGCTGATGATCGTAATCTTGTTCAGGTCATCCGCCAGAACCCCCAGTTCTTCCATCCGTTTGATGGCGGAACTTTTGTCCAGAATCCGCATCACAACCTTCTCGCCATTGATGGTGGGCAGTGACGAAACCCGCAGGTCAACGATCCTGGTTCCGGCCTTAACCGTAATCCTGCCATCCTGCGGACGTCTGCGCTCGGCAATATCCATCTTGGCCAGTATCTTGATCCGCGAAATAACGGCAGCGTGCAGGTCGGCCGGGATCCTGATCTTGGCATGCAGCATGCCGTCAATCCGGTACCGTATGACTGAATATTTGGTCTTGGCCTCAATATGGATATCACTGGCACCATACCGGATCGCCTCGGACATGATTGCATTCACAATTCTGATGACCGGAGGCACCTTGGATGAGCCGATCAACTCCTCGACCGATGCCTCTTTTTCTTCTTCATCCAGAATGATATCAATCTCGTCCAGCGGTTCCAGATCATTGAATTCATCTAGTGCCAGATCACCAGTATCCCAGACCTGCCGCAAACGCTCACCGACCTGGCTGGAAGAAGCCAGTACACTGATCACCTTCAGTCCGGTAACCCGCGAAATATTATCGCATTTAAGGATATCGGACGGATCCGCCATAGCAATCGTCAACTGGCTGCCATCCAGTTTGACCGGTATCAGACGGCTCTGCTCACACAGTTCCCGCGGTAGACAACGCGCCACATTGGCCGGAATCGTCAGTTCCCTCAGATCCAGATACTCCACCCCCAGCGACTTCTGCAGCGCTGCAACCAGGTGATTCTCGGTCACGAGCTTCAGCCTGATCAGGGTATCACCCAGGAACTCCCCCTGTTCCTGCTGTTTATTGGCCAGGGCCAGCTCCTCCTGACCAATCAGGCCGCACTTGACCAGGATATCACCCAGCATGCCCCGATTCTCTTCAAACAGCCCGGCGTAGTTCTTGATTTTGCTCTGCTGCTGGCGGGCCAGTTCCTTCAGGTGGCGGTTCTCATGCATCAGCAGGTACTGCTGCAATGCCAGTGACACAGTCAGCCGCAGGTCTTCATCGTTCCAGGGCTTGGTAATGAATTTGTAGACCGCCCCCTCTTTGACCGCCCCCATGATGGAGTTGACATCGGCATAGCCGGTCAGCATGATCCGGATTGTCTCCGGCCAGCGTTCCCGTACCAGCTTCAACAGCTCTGCCCCGTTCATACCGGGCATGCGGTGGTCTGTGATCAGCAGGTGGACCTGCCGCTCCTCCAGTATCCTGATCGCCTTGTCACCGCTAGTGGCTGTCAGGATCGTGTAGTTCTCATCCATGAAGATCCGGCGCAGGGCATTCAACACCCCGTCTTCGTCATCCACAAACAGCAGGCTAAATGACTCCTGACGCTGCTGTTGGGGTTCCAGTTCCAGGGTGTCATCGGCCGGTCTGGAGGCAGAGGCAGTGGTTCTAAAGAGTTGTGAGTAGGACATTGAGCACCGTGATTCTTTTCAGGCAAGGCACATAATCATCACACCAAGACATGCTGCAGAACAGGCGTGCAGAGACTATAGCACTGCTTGAACATACAGCAAGTAAGCAACAGGGAAAACGGTTTCTGCGATGCAAGGTCAGCCAGAAATCCCGGCCCGTCCGGATCACGGCAGTTGAGCCATCGGAAGCCGTACCGTAATCGTTGTACCGGCTCCAACACTACTCTGCAGATTGATGGTTCCCCCCATCAGTTCAACCAACCGCTTGGTCAGCGTCAGCCCCAGGCCGATACCGCCGTAAGGACGGCTGTCGGAATCGTCAAGCTGGGTAAACAGGTCAAAGATCCGTTGCTGTTGATCCGGCTCAATGCCGATACCGGTATCCTGCACCTCAATCTTGAGCAGCGGTTGGTCCGCTGATGTTCCGGTCTCCTGCTTCAGGCGGACCTCAACACTGCCATGTTCCGTAAATTTGATGGCATTACTCACCAGATGCACCAGGATCTGCTGAAGATGTACCCCATCGGCAACGATCCGGCGCTGCAGGTCATCGGCAAGGGATAACCGCAAGGCCAGCCCCTTGCTCTGCGCCGCATTTGAAAACAGCCTGCTCACCGTGGTCGCCAGTTGCTCCAGCTGAAGCGGTTCCTGAACGAAATTCGCTCCCGGCGACTCAAGCCGGGATGCTTCCAGGATATTGTCAATCATGTCCAGCATCGAAAAAAGCGCCGTCTTGGCCTCGGCTGTCATCCGGGCATCGTAGGCCTGATCCAGTTCACTCAGCTGCAAAGCGCCCAGAATAATATTCAGGGGAGTACGCAGTTCATGACTCATGGTGCGCAGAAACCTCATTTTGGCCCGGTTGGCACAGTCGGCCGCTTCACGGGCAGCCAGCAGTTCCTGCTCCCTTTGCTGCAAATCCCGGTTGGCCTGTTCAAGGTCCGCCATCTTTTTTTCCAGCTTGCGGAATAACGCCTCATTGTACTCCTTGAGGATAGTTTTCTCAGCTGCCGGTATATCAACCACCGGGCGTGACTCGGACAGTACCTGCCGGATGGTCTGTATCAGGGTATCAGGTTCCTGGGGCTTGAATATGAACCTGTCCGCCCCCAGACTCAAGGCCAGGGCCTCATCTTTTGCAGTGGTAAAGGTGGCGGTGTAGAAAATAAACGGCACCTCTTTCAGGTACGGATCAGCCTTCAGCTCACGGCAGAGGGCATAACCATCCATGACCGGCATCAGAATATCACTGATAACCAGATCGGGCCGATTTTTCCGGGCCATCTCCAGGGCCTGCCCCCCGTTTTCAGCGGTATCCACCGTATCAAAACCGTTTCCCTTCAGCAGTACCTCAAGGAAATAGAGGTTATCACTATGGTCATCTGCAATCAGTGCCCGTCTCATTCGGTTACTCCTTGCTGCGGAAGATGTTGCTCCACCTGTTGTCGAAAGGTGTCAGGATTGATCGGTTTTTCAATGTAACCGCTACAGCCGGCCTCCAGTGCCTTTTCCCGATCACCGGCCATGGCATAGGAGGTAACCGCCACAATCGGGATGGCCGCAAGATCCGGGTTGCTGCGCAGAGCACGGGCCACGCTGTGGCCATCCATCTTGGGCAGCTGGATATCCAGCAGGATCAGGTCAGGTCTTTCTGCGGCTGCCATGGCAATCCCCTGCGGCCCGTCCGTGGCCGAACAGACCTGATAGCCATGTTTTTCAAGCAGAAAGCTGACCAGATACAGGTTCTGCTCATTATCTTCTATGTACAGTATTTTCCTGCTCATGCAGCAGCCCCTTCAACCGGAAGTGTAAAGCCGAAACAACTACCTGCCCCCGGTATGCTTTCCACCAGGATGGTGCCCCCCATCAGTTCAACCAGTTTTTTGCAAATGGAAAGCCCCAGCCCGGTGCCCTCGTATCTTCGGCTCAGACCGGTATCAATCTGATGAAACGGCCTGAACAGAGCAGGCAGATCCTCGGGTTGAATACCGATACCGGTGTCGGTTACCGTAGTCAGACAGCTGTTTCCCTCTCGAACAGAGGTCACTTTGACCGTCCCCTGTTCCGTAAACTTGACCGCATTGGACAGCAGATTCAAAAGTACCTGTTCCACCCTGCGCTGATCTCCGGTTATGCTGACCGGATCATCAGCCAGTTCCAGCGCCAGCTGCAGCCCCTTTTTCTCAGCCAGGGGGCGAACGGTCTGGACCACACTCCTGATTACCTCCGTCAGATTGAACGGCTCTGCCACCACCGTTAACTGGCCGGCCTCAATCTTGGAGATATCCAGCACATCACTGATCAGAGAGAGCAGATGCTGGGCACTGTTCTTGACCATGCCCAGCTGCTTGGCCTGTTCGGCATTAAGCGGACCCGCCAGTTCCTGCAGCAGCAGACCGGTAAAGCCGATGATGGAGTTCAGCGGGGTACGCAGCTCATGGGACATGGTGGCCAGAAAGGCAGACTTGATCCGGTCCGCTGCCTCGGCCCGTTCCTTGGCCTCAAGCAGCTGTTCCTGCATCCGTGTCCGCTCCAGCAATGCCTGTTCCAAAGCACTGTTTTGCCGTTCCAGAGTTATTTTTGCCCTGGCCAGCGCAAGATGGGTCTCCACCCGCGCCAGCACCTCAAGCGGCTGGAACGGCTTGGTAACATAGTCCACCCCACCCTCTTCAAAGGCGTGCAATTTGTCTGCCGTGTCCACTGCTGCCGACACGAAAATCACCGGAATACCGGCGTGTTGCTGATCGCCCTTCAAGGCACGACAGACCTCAAAACCGTTCATCTCCGGCATATTGATATCCAGCAGAATGATATCGGGAGGTTGATGCCTGACTGCCTTGAGCGCCATCTGGCCGCTGATGGCAGCCCGGACCTGATACCCCTTTTCCTGCAGAATCGACTCCAGCAGCTGCAGGTTGGCCGGAGTGTCATCCACCACCAGAATAGTCCCTCTGTTTTCAGGCATGGCAGGCTCCGTTCTTATCTGTTTCCGATAGCAGACCGGAAGCCGCAGACCGGGACAGATGAGATGCAGTGTCCTCATCCCGGTAGGCGTTGGATATCTGCTTAAAGCTGCCCTGCAGATCCATGAAGGCCTGCAGTACCGCCGGGTCAAACTGTTCCGGCACGGTCCGTCCATCCCCTTCAGTGATAATCTCAACGGTACGCTCATGACTGAAGGCCGGTTTGTAGACCCGCTTGCTGGTCAAGGCATCATAGATATCAGCCAATGCCATCAAACGGCCGGCAACCGGTATGGCATCACCGCTCAGCCCGTTGTAGCCTGTACCGTTCCAGCACTCATGGTGGCTGTAGGCACAGTCACCGGCCAGCCGGAGAAACGACGCAGCAGAATCGTCATGCATGCCGGCCGCAATCCGATCGATCACCTCCCGACCGTACACGGCATGCTGCTTCATCTGTTCAAACTCAGCCTCGGTCAGCTTGCCCGGTTTGAGCAGGATATGATCCGGCACCCCGACCTTGCCGATGTCGTGCAACGGTGCAGAATGGTACAACAGACGGATCGTGGTATCGTCAAAATAGCCCTGAAAGCTGGCATGATGCCGCAACTGCTCGGCCAGCAGCTTCACATACAGCTGCGTCCGTTTGATATGCAGACCGGTTTCAGGATCCCGGTATTCAGCCAGGATGCCGAGCCCGTAGATAACCGCATCCTGGGTCAGCAACAGCTCACGGGTCCTGTCCTGCACCAGCTCTTCCAGATGGTTCCTGTGTCGCTTCAACTCCAGGTGGGTGGCCACCCTGGCCAGCACCTCCAGCGGCTGGAACGGTTTGGTGACATAATCCACCCCACCCTCTTCAAAGGCACGCAGCTTGTCTGCCGTATCCACCGCAGCCGACACAAAAATCACCGGAATACCCACAAATTGCGGATCAGCCTTCAGGGCGCGGCAGACTTCAAAGCCGTTCATCTCCGGCATATTGATATCCAGCAGGATCAGATCAGGGCTCTGAATCCGTATCGCCTTAAGCGCCATCGGGCCGCTGATGGCTGCCCGTACCGCATAGCCCTGCGCATGCAGGATTGATTCGAGCAGCTGCAGGTTGGCCGGGGTATCATCCACAATCAGAACAGTTCCTTTCTGTTCAGTCATGCTGTCCTCCTGCATTGTCCTCAACGTTTATCCGCTGCGCGACAAGCTCTTCAATCAGGTCAAAGCGATAGCTGTCAGCCAGGGATCGCAGCTGTTCCGCAAGACCTGGCGCCGTAGCAGCAAACAGCATAATCACCTCCTGCAGTCCGGTCTTATCCAAGCCTCTGGCGGCGGCAATCAACCGGCTGCAGAGTTCCTGCGGCAACTGGGCCAGCTCATGATCAAGCTCTGCCGGGCTTGCTGCAGCAGCCTCATCCCCAGCGCCCCGTTCATCGACATACTCAAACTCAAACGGCAGCAGGGAGAGCAGCTTTGCGTACAACTCCTCCTCACGTAACGGCTTACGCAAAAACGCACTGGCACCCGCCTCCATCACCTCCTGCAGCTGATCCTCGAACACGCTGGCCGAGACGGCAATAATCGGCACCTTTTTCCCATCAGGCAGCGCACGGATCCGACGGATGGCTTCCCGGCCATCCATGACCGGCATGACCACATCCATCAGCACCAGATGCGGCTTGTGGGTAATAAACCCCTCCAGACCGGCCTGACCATTCACTGCCTCAAGCATGGTACAGCCCAGCGGCGCAAGCATCTTGACCAGGATTTCCCGGTTGGTGTCGCGGTCATCAACTACCAGTATCCTGCAGGGAGGCTGTCCCGGCCTTAGCCGTTTGATCCGGTTCGGCCGTTCCTGCTGCTGCAGATCCGGTTCTCCGCTGACCGGTATGACCGGTACGACCAGATGAAAACAGGAACCATGTCCAGGACTGCTGGTGACACTCAGATCTCCTCCCATCAGACGGGCATAGTCCCGGCTGATGGTCAGCCCCAGTCCGGTGCCGCCTTGATGTATTCGACCCGCCTCCGCCTGTTCAAAGGCATTAAAGATCCGCTCACGGTCTTCAGGGCTGATGCCTTGCCCGCTATCCTGCACCTCAATCTCCAACCAGTCCTGGCCTTCACGGCAACAGACACGGCTACGCAGAGAAACGCCCCCTTCCTGGGTAAACTTCAGGGCGTTATCAAGCAGGTTGGTCAGGATATGGCGGAGCTTTTCCGCATCAGCAGTTATATAGCGCGGCATATCACCAAGCGACTCATGCATCAGCTGTAATGATACAGCATGCGCCTTGGGGCGGAACTGCTCCAGTAGCTGATCAAGCAAGGCCGGCAGGTCAAAAACGGTTTTTTCCAGGGCAACCCGGCCTGCCTCGATCTTGGCCACATCAATCACATCATTGACCAGGGCCAGAAGCTGCTCTCCCGAACGGTTGACAATCTGCAGATTATGGCGGTGATCCGGCGAGAGCGCCGGATCACGCATCACAATCTGACTGAATCCCAGCACCGCGTTGAGCGGAGTACGGATCTCATGGCTCATGTTGGCAAGGAAAATACTCTTGGCCCGGTTGGCAGTTTCTGCCTGCTCCTTGGAAACCGAGAGGGCCTGCATGGCAGCCTCAAGCTGGTTGGTGCGCTCTGAAACCCGTTCTTCCAGGTTGTTGTTCAACTCCTTCAGACGTGCCTCGCTTGTGCGCAGCTCGCTAGTCCGCTTCAGCACCTGTTCCTCAAGCGCCTGTCGCTGCGTGGTCAGAATGCGGAAGTAGGCCCCCAGCAGGATACTTAACAGGAAGCCTGCCGGCAACAGCAGCCAGTAAGCCAGCGGATAGTTACGGGCCAGATATGACTGATTGGGGGCCATAACCAGCGCCCATTCCCGTCCGCAAAAAGCAAATTTTCTGGTGGTGGCAGGGAGATCGGGAATCAGGCTGGAAAACCATGCAGCATTCCCATTCAGGCGTGCTGACCAATGGTGGAGCAACTGACGTTCTTTAGGGGCTGAAAGGTCAAGCAGATCAAAGGGAAGGCCGATTGATGCCGTCTTTCCCAGCGCTGCAGTAAGCAGTTTTTCCATGTTCAGTACCACTACGGTAAATCCCTGCAATGCCTGCCGCCGCTCTGCCACTGTGGTAACCGGCATCCCCGCGGCATAGAGCGGGTTGAAGACCAGCACGCTGTATCTGGGTTGGCCATCCTGCACCAGCATGATCCGTTCCGTGGCGGTTGGCTTGCCGGTATCCCGCGCCTGCCCCAGAGCAGCCAGCCGCACCGGGTGCGACCCCACATCAAAGCCGAGCGCCTTACGGTTATCAGCCAGTGGTTCAATATAGTGGATCGGATAGTAGGCGTCACGAACAGCTGCTGCAATCAAGCCGCCTTTACTATCTCGCTCAGTGATAGCGAACTGCTCACGCTGTTGTTCGCTACCCTCTTGATCTTCAAAGTGTTTCCGCTGCTGATTAGTTATACGGGGATTCCAGGAAAGGGCTTTGATCTCGTTACGTTCTTGCAAAAAGGGCAGGGTAAAATCGGAAAAGTCCTTACGAGTGACCTCATCTGAGGCAGTAAAAAAACTGCGTAATGCGATTACCACCAGCTGGCTGTCATTAATCTTGTTAATAATGGTGTCGGTACGCAGAGCAACATCGCTTTCCAGACCGGTTTTAAAAGAGGCCAGTTCAGACTGTCTGACCAGACCAAACAGCACCATCGTTATCATCACCCCTGACAAGACTACGGTCGGAACGCTCCAATGCAGTCGGCGACGTTGCTCCGCAGCTGTTCCAGACGGCTCAGGATTCATGATGCCCCCCCCTCTCCTGCTGATGTCTGGATAAGTACCTCTTCCAGCAGATCAAAGCGGTAGGTTTCTGCAAGGGAACGGATATGGTCAAGAACCGGTTGTCTCAGACTGTTTAGGCCTGTAAGCAATGTTACAATGCGCCCCTTATCCAGCTGCTGGGCAGCATCAAGCAGATCCTGACGTTGGACCTTGGACAAGAGCGCCAGCGCCTCGGTCAGCTCACGGGGCGACAGCTCCGCATGCTGTTCTGCTGAAGGCAGGTCATCCCCTCCTGCATACTCAAACTCTGCCGGAAGGAACTGGATTATCTTTGCCAACAGCTCTTCTTCCCGCAGCGGCTTGCGCAGAAAATCACTGGCCCCGGCCTTGATAATCTCCTGCAACTGATCTTCAAACACACTGGCCGATATGGCGATGATCGGCACGTCAGCGCCTCCGGGTAGCTCACGGATACGCCTAGTTGCCTCACGGCCATCCATGACCGGCATCACCACATCCATCAAGACCAGTTGCGGTCCATGGGCCTGAAACAGCTCCAGCCCTTCCTGTCCGTTTGTTGCCACAATCATGCTAAAGCCCAGCGGTGCAAGCATCTTGACCAGGATCTCCCGGTTGGTGTCACGGTCATCCACCACCAGCACCTGCCAGCTCTGCTGTCCCGGTTTCAGACGCAGCGGACGGCGCTGCTGTCCGGTAGCAGCAGCTACCGGCCCATGTTCTGCCGCAATCACCGGCAGGCATAGATGGAAGCAGGTCCCCTGCCCTCGTTGACTGGTGACCGTTAGATCGCCGCCCATGAAGCGGGCATATTCGCGGCTGATGGAAAGCCCCAGTCCGGTGCCCCCCTGGGTTTTTCTACCGGTTTCAGACTGCTCAAAGGCATCAAAGACCCGTTGGATATCGTCGGCTGCAATGCCGGGGCCGCTGTCTTCCACCTCCACCTCAAGCCAGCTGTGCTGATCCCGTTGACAGGTTCGTGCCCGCAGCGCAACCCCGCCCTGTTCGGTAAACTTGATCGCGTTGCCCAGCAGGTTGATGATGATCTGGCGCAGCTTGCCCGCATCCCCTTCAATATAGCGCAGCAGATCAGGCTGTAGTTCCTGGACCAGCTGCAGGTTCTTGCCAGTGGCCCGGGGGGTAAACATATCGGTTACATCAGCAAACAGCCCCGGCAGATCAAAGGTTGCCCGTTCAAGGACCATCCGGCCTGATTCGATTTTGGCCATGTCCAGCACATCATTGATCAGGGTCAGCAGATGCTCACCGGAGCGGTTGACGGTCTGCAGGTTATGGCGATTTTCTGCTGACAGATTTGGGTCATGCAGGACAATCTGACTGAACCCCAACACAGCATTCAGCGGTGTACGGATCTCGTGGCTCATATTGGCCAGGAACAGCGACTTGGCCCGGTTGGCAGACTCAGCCGCCTCTTTGGCCTCATTCAGAGCCAGGGTCCGTTCGTCAACCCGCTCTTCAAGGCGCCGGTTATTATTCAACAGCTCGGCATTCTGGGTTTCAATGGTTTCCAGCATCCCGTTAAACGCCTCAACCAACACGCCGATTTCATCGCTGCTCTGGCGTTCAGCCCGCACCGAATAGTCCTTTTGGGCACTGATCAGTTCGGCGGTACGGGTCATTGCCGCAATCGGCTCAGAGACGATCCCCTGCAAGCGCGCTGACAACACCAGAGCAATCAGGATTGAGCAGCTGACCACCAGCAGCGTAAACAGCAGATAACTCTGCATCAGCATATCCAGCTCAATCAGGGTTGCCTGCAGACAAACCGTACCGATCTGTTTGCCGTCCAGCAGCATCGGCTCAAAAACGTACAGATGGCGGGAGGTAAAATAATGTAGCCGTTCGTGCGCCGCCCCGGGGAGTGAGACCGGCTGATTCCTGACTGCTGAATAAGCAGAGAAAACCGTCCCATCCTGCTTGTAGATACAGGCAGCACTCACAGAGCGTTTGACCCGTAATGAGGCCAGGTTGTCCGCTGCCAGGGTAGGATCATCAAACAGCAGGGCAGCATTGCTCCGTTCGGCAATCAGCATGGCAAGCGAGGAAAGATCCTGCACCATGTTCTGTTTGATCCGGTAGCGGCTATAGGCCATGAAGGCGGTGCTTGCCAGCAGCAGGCCGATAACCGTGGTAACCATGGCGATCAGGACCAGTTTTTTTCTGATCGGCAGGTGTCGGATATAGTCCTTACCTTTTAGCAGTACGGTCATTGCACCACCCTCGCGATCTCAAGCAGCTTGGCGCTCAGTTTTACCCCGACCTCGCGGGCTGTCCGCTGATTGATCTGAACCCTGACCCTCTCTTTGTCCGTCACAAAGCTGATCATCCCGCCCCGTTGGGCAAACTGGGGAATATCGCTGACTGTCACCACTTGCGTACCCTGCAGCCGCTGCAGTATCAGCGCCAGCTGCGTTTCTTCAGAACGGCTGATGTAGAGCAGATGACAGGAAGACAGCCCCGAGGGCTCCTTGATCCGCACGACTCTGATCGGTCTTCCCTTGGCCTCACGGTTGGTCAACTCCCCCAGTGTGGTGCGGATCGGATCTGAACCGATCAGACAGATCCTGAACGGTTCAGAGGTTGATTTCCCCTCATCAGCAGGCCAGTCGATAAACTTGGTGAAGTTGTAGATATAGGCGGTCTTGATCTTGGTTTCGAGATCACTGGCCCCTGCCGTTAGCGGCAGCAGCAGGCCGGCCAGAACAACCCAGACCAGCATTCTTGGTACGACAAGGCTATGAAAACGATGCTCGACGTTCATCAAAGCCCCTTTCAGAAGGTCACTTCAAGACTGCCATAGGCATTAAAACCGGGGTCACGGAACTGCCAGGGCATTTCATAGCGCTTATTCAAGAGGTTGTTTAGCTCAAGAGCTGCCTTCATGGTGTAATCTGCTGTTTTGAAGAGGGTCTTGTGTGCCTTCAAGTTCAGCACCTGATAGGGACCAAATGACCTGCGGCTGCTTTTTGAGGTGCTGTCATAGTAGTTGCCCACCATCTGAAGATAGGGTGAAAGCGAGATATCAAACGGCAGATTAACGGTCAGGCCGATATTGGCAATATAATCAGGCACAAACGAGATATCGGCCCCGTCCTGATCACTGTCCAGCGGGTTTTCCACCGTGGTAGCGGTATAGGTAACGTTTGCAAACCAGCGCAGCTCATCAGCCAGCCGATGATCCAGATTCAGTTCCACACCATAGGAACGGGTGGTGCCGGCATTGGTTGATCTGCTCTGCGACGGCGTCGTGCTGACCACGTTTTCGACAATGGCATCTTCCACCTGGTTGTAAAACCCGCGCAGGCCGATGATCAGACTGTCCAGAGGGCGCAGCTCAACCCCCAGATCAGTACCGATGCCATGTTCAGGCTTGAGGTCAAAACTGGGCAACTGCCCGTTAGCAGTACTCATGGCTGTGACGGTTCCGCCGAGCTGTTTGGCTGATGGCGCCACAAAACTTGATCCGGCGTTGCTGTAGAAGGCAATTTCAGGGCTGGCATTGTAACGCACCCCGACGCTCCAGAGCAGGGATTCCCAGCTATTGTCATGCTTGGGAGGGGCCACGCCATTAAACAGATCATAACTGTGATGGGTATAGTTAAAACGGCCTCCAGCCCGGAAGACCCATTTATCCAGCACATACTTTTCCTGCAAAAAGATACCGGTTGAATAGGCGGTCACGTCACTGCCAGTACTCTTGCTGCCATTGGTCTCTACAGAGGTTTTGTAGGTTGCCACCTGGGAATCGGCCCCGACGGTAAACAGACTGTTACCGGCATGGCTGATACTCAGGGTCAAGTCAGAAGGGAAAATCTGCTGTTCAACACCGTCATGTTCACGCAGTCCCAGGTTGGCAGGAAAATTATCCTCTGCCCAGCGCCGGTCGTAGTTGCGATAACCACTCTTCAGCTGCAGATTGACAGCGCTGGTGATCTGGTTGCTATAGCTGGCATTGACGGTATCGTACTGATGGTTGAAATCACGGTTGGGACGGCCTGCATCACCGGAATGCTGGGTGTGGTGGGCAAACAGGGACAGCTTGTGGTCATCCCGGTCAAACAGGTAGGTCAGCTTGGCGTAGAGTTTGATCTTGTCATATTCAGGATCTTTAAGAATGTTAAGCCATGAACCGGTGGTGCCGTAATTGGTATAGTCAGACTGTTCATAACTGACCCCCATGAAGTAGTTCAGGTTTTCCTTGCGGCCCTGGTGGTAGAAACGGGCATCCAGTGTATTGTAGCTGCCATACCCCACCAGCGCCCTGGTGGCGGTATGGTCAATCCGTTCCTTCAGAATAAAGTTGGTGATGCCAGCCAGTGGCGTTTCATTGCCGGCAAAATCCATGGTCAGATAGTTGGAATACATGACCGAAGCCGGCCCCTTGTGGATTTCCACCTGGCCAAAGGCCCAGGGATCAAGGCTCATGGCATCCACAAAGGAGTCAATCGGCAGGCCGTCCAGCAGGTAGCCGTTATACTTGGGGCCCAAACCGCCAAATGAGCCCCAGTTGGCATCATTACGGGAGAGCGGATTCACAAACTGACCAGAGGTGTATTTGAGCAGTTCGGCAATATTGCGGTTGTAGCTGGTCTGCTGCTCGAACTCTTCAGGATAGAACAGTTCCACCTTCTGGGTCACGGTATCCTGGGACTGAGCCACCTTGCTGTCGGTTATGACCAGTTCAGACAGTTTATCCAGACTCAGGTCGTAAATGTTCCGTTCTGCACCACAGGCACTGCCGGCAGACCAGCAGATCCCTGTCAGACAGACAACAACCCCGGTTGCAATACGTTGCCTCATGCCGCCCTCCTCTCAACCGGCAGCCGGAACCCAAAGCGGCTCCTTGTCCGGCCTGCACCCTGATCTGACATTGCCATACGTACAAGCGAGCACCACGGTCATGGTGTCTCGCGATCAGGGTGATCTGGTGATGCTGTTCCCTGAGGCAGACGTACCCTGCAGGTGGTCCCCTGCCCCACGACCGACTCAACCTCGATGCTCCCCCCTGCCCCGCTGATCGCCTCCCGGGCCACGGTCAGTCCCATACCGCTGCCCTTGCCCACTTCGCGGGTGGTGAAGAACGGCTCAAAGATACGTGGCAGATGCTCTGCCGGAATGCCGCAGCCGTTATCACTGATACAGACCAGCACCTGATCGGCATCCTGAAACGCCCGGACTGTCAGCTCGAGCCCTTCGGCCCGCGACTTGAGGGCATTATCGATAAGATTGGCAAAGGCCTGCACCATTAAGGGGACCCGGCAAGTCAGCAAGGGCAGCTGGTGCAGATCGGTGGTGAGCCGGGTATTGGGGGGAAACTGCGCTGCCATACCTGCCAGCAGCTGTTCCAGCTCCCGCCTGATATCCATCGGCTGCTGTTCCATGCCGTCAAGGTGGGCAAAGTTTTTCAGCTGCGCCACAATCGTTGCAATCCGGTCAGTTCCCTCCAGAGACTGCCCCAGCAGCACCCCGCTGTCTTCCAGCAGAAAATCCAGCTTCAGCTCTTTCCAGCGCTGTTCCGTCTGACGCCTGATAACCTCCGGCGAGGCCTCTTTATCCAGCATCAGACGGTACAGTCCCAGCATCTCGGCCATCCGGTTCTGGTACTTGGCAAAACTGTTCAGGTTACTGCGGATGAAACCCAGCGGCGTATTGATTTCGTGGGCCATGCCGGCAGCCAGTTGCCCCACTGCAGCCAGTTTTTCCTGTTGCAGCATCCGTTGATAGGCCTGCTGCAGTTCCGTGGTCCGCTCAACCACCTTTTTCTCAAGATCACGGGCCAGATCACGGTAACGCTTTTCTGATTCCATCAGGCGGCGGTTGGTGCTGACCAGCTGATCATAGGATTCCTGTACGATGCTGGTATGTACCTCAGTGGTCAGCATCCGCTTCAGGTTGTTGGTCACCGTCAGCTGCAGCGCCTCCTGCAGCAAGCGGGCAAGCGCCTCAAAGGCCGGATTGGAACCGTCCGGTTCCAGCAGCAGGGTTCCCTTTGGCTCCCCCTCAACCATGATGGGCAAGCGTTTCTGAAGCGGTTCTCCCCTGTCTGCAGACGGGGCTGCGCCAAGTGTTGCCAGGGGCAGATCATCCTCATCCAGCAGCGTTGCACGAAGAATCCCCAGTTTGAGTCCACTACGCAGAAGCGGCTCGATCTCAGCCCTGGACACGATCTCGGACAGCCGCTTTTCTTCGCCAATGATAAATTCAATGTGGGATGTGGCTTCGTTCATATCGTTTTCACCACGGACTGTACGAATGCGCTTTGGTCAACCTGATAGCGTTCCAGTAATCCCAGCTTTTGATCCACACTCTTCAAAACCCCCTCAACCGCAGCCTGAAAGGTCTCCAACACCCCCTGTCCCTGCAGGGCGGAAGCCATATACACCGGCAGCCCGGTGGGAGCCCAGGTTTCTCTCAGCTCCGCCTCCAAGACCACATCCGGCAGGTCACGTTTGTTAAACTGCACCACCAGCGGTAGCTTTTCAATATCCAGCCCCACCAGTGTCAGATTCTGTTCAAGGTTGGCAAAACTCTCGGCATTGACCGCCATCTGACTGATCCGGGAGTCAGCCACAAAGACCACACCATCGGCCCGTTGCAGCACTGCCTTGCGGGTGGCATCATGACGGACCTGCCCCGGTACGGTATAGACCTTCAGCTTGATCCTGAAGCCCGACGGCGCCACATAGAAAAACGGCAACAGATCAAAATAGATCGTACGGTCTTCAGTGGTATCCAGCAACATCAGCTCACCACGGCCTTCCTGTTGCAGACGGTCATGCAGACTCAGCAGATTGGTGGTTTTCCCTGACAGGGCTGGGCCATAATAGACCAGTTTCAGCACCAGCTTGCCGTGGAGTTCGTCAAATTCGATCATGCAAAGGCCTTAGTCCTTCACTTATCTCTGATGTACCAAGGCCCAGATCCCCCGTTGCGGCGGATCAAGCTGGTAGTAGCGCTGAATCGCCTCAATCTTGACCGCATCCAGGGTAACCCCCTTGTTCAGCAGCATCAGACCGGTACCGGACAGTACGTCACGGGTCAACAACATCCCGTTGCGCAGCTCTTCCGGTCGCAGCTCAAGCTCTACCGTGGCATTGGGATCCATCTCAGGCATGGTAAAGTAGGCATAGCGGGCGATCTTGCGGAATACGCGCTGCAGCCCGGGATCAAGCTTGATGGAAAGCCCCAGCTCCACCCTGACCAAGGCCTGTTCTGCCGTGTCACCGCCGTTGGCCACGGCACGGTCAAGTTGATCAGCATAGGCCAGAATCCGGGCGCCGATCGGAATCTGATCACCTTTCAGCCTGTCCGGAAACCCGGTGCCGTTATAATTCTCGTGGTGATGTCTGATCAATACGCCGGCCGGACGCAGGTCAACAATGCTGTCAATGGCCATCTGGCCACGCACCGGATGCTGACTGTAGAGCTGCAGGTCATCCTGTGTCATATACTCCTGAGACTTTTCCAACACCCTGTCCGGTATGCCGATCTCACCGATATCGTGCAGCAGGGCTGCAGTCCTGATGATCTCGATCTCTTCAGGCATTAGACCATATTCCCGTGCTGCAGAGGTTGCCAGCTCAGCCACATTGCGGGCATGCTGCTGCATCCGCTGCCCCTGCATCTCTACCAGATTTGAAAAGGCACTGATGATCCCGTTGTAGTTGTGCTTCAACTGAATCAGGGCTTCATTCAAGTCGTCCGCCTTCTTGCGAATGGCAGTGGTTTGCTGCAGCACACGGTTTTTCAGGTTTTCATTCCACTGCTTCAACTCTTCATTCTGAGCCTGCACAATGGCCTGCAACCGCTTGTTTTCACTGGACAGCCTCCAGGTCTCAACCGCTCCCCGCAGGGTCTGTAACAGGTCCTCGTCCTGCCAGGGCTTATTCAGGTAACGGCTGGCTCCACCTTTATTGATGGCATCAGCTGCAGCTGAAATATCGGAATAACCGGTCAACAGCATCCGGATCGCATCCGGCGCCAACTGCTGTGACTGCTGCAGAAATTCAGCCCCGTTCATACCGGGCATCCGCTGATCGGACACAATCAGCGCAACATCCTGAAGCGTGGTCAGTTTACGCAGGGCTGCATCCCCCGAGTTTGCAATTTCCGTATCAAACTCTTCATCCATGGTCAGACGCTGTAGTGCCTTGAGAATGTTATCCTCATCGTCGACAAACAGGACAATCGGCCGGGCCGGTTCATCATTCATCGCCTTGCACCTCCTGACGGGCAATGGGCAGAAACAGCTGTATCAGCTCAGGATCAAAGTGGGTGCTGGTCATCTCCTCCATAATCTCCATCACCCGCTCAAGCGTATAGGCCTTACGATAGGGCCGATCCGAATAGAGTGCATCAAATACATCGGCAATGGCCACAATCCGTGCTTCAACCGGAATTTCAAAGCCTTTCAAACCAGAGGGATACCCTGCACCGTCAAAACGTTCATGGTGATAAAGGATCACATTCACCACCGCTTCAGACATCTGGGCCTGACGGGCCACTTCAGACCCCCAGCGGGGATGCTGCATGACCGACTCCCTGTCGTCCTCATTCAGTCTGCCGGGGAAATTCAGCACCCGCTCGGGCACCCCGATCTTGCCGCAGTCATGCAGCCAGCTGCCATGCTTGATATCTTCCAGTTTTTCTTCAGCCAGACCCACGGCTTTAGCCAGGGCAACCGCATAACGGGCAACCCGGTCGCAATGTCCCTTGGTGTAAGGATCTTTCAGCTCAACGGTCTGGGCCAGGGAAAGGTAGACCGTTTCGTCCTTGGTGGTGCCAAGTGACTGCACCAGCTGATAACGCATCAAGGCCTCGTCCACCACCTCCATCAACTCCTGGTTATTCCAGGGCTTGGTCACAAAACGGAATGCCTCACTCTTGTTGATGGCATCAATGGCGATTGAGAGATCGGCATAGGCGGTCATCATGATGCGGATCGTCTGGGGCCAGCGGGCCTTGACCTTTGCCAGGAACTCAATCCCGCGCATGGATGGCATCAGGTAATCGGAAACCACCACCCAGACATCTTCGCGCTCCATGATCTCCAGCCCTTCCTGACCGGAAGCGGCAAACAGGCAGCGCACATCATCCCGTTCAATATACATCCGTTCCAGGGCACTGCGGATCGGCTGTTCATCATCGACAAACAAAACAGTAGGCATTGATCAGACCTCCAGAAATACCAGCACAACCGATTCACTCTCGGCAAAGACCACCGTACGTCCCAACACCCGCCAGCTACGATCACCAAAACGATCAGTCAGATCCAGGGTCTTCTCCCTCCGGACCTGCTCCACCAGAGCCCTGAAACGCTCATCACAAAAATGCTGGATATCAGTACCAAAAAAGTCTTCACAGAGCTGCTTCAGGATGCCTGCCGCAACCGTATTACAATGTGCGATCAGGCCGCCTTCGTCTATCCCCACCACCCCAACCGGCAGGTTGCCCAGCATGGTCTGCGAGAATTCAAGCGCCCTGTTGCGCAGTTCCAGATCTTCCGTGCGCTGCTGCACCTTTTGTTCAAGCACCAGATTTGCCCGGGCCAGCTCAGCCAGCAGCTCCTGGTTTTTCTTCAGCAGCGAGTAACGTTCTAGACAGTTCTGAATAGTGACCCGCAGCTCTTCATCATTCCACGGCTTGGGGATAAACTTGTAAATATGTCCTTCATTGATGGCGGCCACGATTGCTCCGGCATCTGCGTAGCCGGAAAGTACAATCCGCACCGTATCAGGCCAGCGCTCATAAACCGCCTTGAGAAACTCCACACCGTTCATGACCGGCATCCGATAGTCGGAGACCACCACCTGAAAGGAATCACCTGATTCAGTCATGATTTCGAGCCCTTCTTCACCTGAACCGGCAGTGACAATCTCATAGTCATCATCCAGAAAAATCCGTTCCAGTGCCCGCAACACATTGCGTTCATCATCAACACACAGTATTTTTACCGGCATATTCAGGTTATCCATGCTCAACTCCTTGCCTGATTTCCAGCATACCTCAGTCCTCCACCGGTAGCCGCACAATAAAGGTCGTCCCTGCGCCCGGCTCACTCTTCACACTGATCTCCCCCTGATGCTTACGGACAATATCAGCCGAGATCGAGAGCCCCAGGCCGGTTCCCTTACCGGCCGGCTTGGTGGTAAAAAACGGTTCAAAGATCCGCTCCTGCACCTCTTGAGGCATCCCTTTGCCGGTATCAGCCACAGAAACGCAGACCTGGCCCGGCTCAGACCAGGTGGTTACCGTAATGGTACCCTGCTGCTCCATGGACTGGGCCGCATTTACCAGCAGGTTGAGAAAGACCTGGTTCAACTGTTGCGGGTTGCAGGTAATCTCCGGAATGTCGCCAAACCTGCGTTCCAGGGTGGCGATATACTTCAGCTCATTCCAGGCGATATTGATGGTGGTTTCAAGACAGTCGTTCAGGTTGGCCCGGCTCTTCTCGGCCTGATCCAATCGGGAGAAACTCTTCAGATCCTGTACGATTCGTCTCACCCGGTTGGCACCGTCCAGACTCTCGTTGATCAGCTCATTCACATCGCTGATGATGTAATCAACCTTCAGCTTCTGGCGCAGGTGATCAAGCTCCTCCAGTCCGGGATGATTGGGGCATTCGTACAGCGACTTCTGCATCGCGGCTATAAAGGCATCCAACCGTTCAGCATACTTCCCCAGCGAGGTCAGGTTGCTGGTAATAAACCCCATCGGGTTATTGATCTCATGGGCCACTCCGGCTGCCAGCTGACCGATGGAGGCCATTTTTTCCTGCTGGATGATCTGGGCCTGCATCGCCTTCATGGTTTCTTCGTATTTCTTCTGTTCGGCAATGGTCTGCTGCAGCTCCTGCATCTTTGCCTCAAGCTTGTTAAACAGCACCTCATTGTAGTTACGCAGCAGCTTCATCTCTTCATCCAGCTGTTGTCCTGTTTCAAACAGTATCAAACGCTGCTGTTCTGCCAGCACATCGCTGACTTCAGTAAGCAAGGACTGAGGAGGAGACGGCTTGACCAGATAACGGCACGCACCCAGTTCCAGGCCAAGCTTTTGTTCCTGTTGTTCAACATAATCGCTCGAATACAGGATAATCGGCACCTGCTTCAGAGTCTGATCGGCCTTGCATTGACGACACAGTTCAAAACCATCCATCACCGGCATCATCACATCGGTTATGATCAGGTCAGGGGGCTGTTGGTGCGCAATAGCCAGCGCTGTAGCACCGTCAACCGCACAGGCAACATTGTGCCCGGCCTGCAACAGGGTTTGCTCAAGCATGCTGCGACTCATCAATTCATCTTCAACGATCAGTATATTTGCCATAGGAGTGCCCTTGTCACCTTAGCTATCAGCTGGGGGAACAACCGGCAACCTGACCGTAAAGGTGGTTCCGGCCCCAACGGCACTTTCCACCAGAATTTCTCCACCATGCTTGTGGATGATGTCATAGCAGATCGAAAGCCCCAGCCCGGTCCCCTTGCCCACATCCTTGGTAGTAAAAAACGGTTCAAAGATCCTGTTCAGATGCTCCGGGGCAATCCCTTTGCCGGTATCAGTGATAGCAACACAGATCACTTCCCCCTCCTGCCAGGTTCGTACCGTGATAGTGCCGTGCCCTTCAATGGCATGGGCCGCATTCACCAAGAGATTCATGAAGACCTGATTCAACTGCTGCGGCCTGCAGGTTACCATCGGTAGATCCCCATACTGCTTAACCACGTCAGCCACATATTTTATCTCATTGCGGACCATGTTCAGGGTGCTGTCCAGATTATCAACAAGACTGACCGGCTTTAACTCAGCCTCATCAACATGCGAAAAACTCTTTAAATCCTGAACAATACGACGGACCCGCTCCGCTCCGTCCAAAGACTCCTCCAGCAGGCTCTGCATATCCTCAAGAATGAAATCGATCTTCATACTTTTTTTGGTTTTGGTTATCTCATCCACCAGGGCCGTGTTACCGCTTGCTCCTGCCAGATCAACCAGGCTGGTTTCAAATGCCCGCAGCTTGTTGATATATTTTGCAAGCGACGAAAGGTTGCTGGAGATAAACCCCATCGGATTATTGATCTCATGGGCCACTCCGGCTGCCAACTGTCCCACCGAGGCCATCTTTTCCTGCTGCACCGCCTGCATCTGAACCAGTTTCAGGTGATTATAGGCAGCTTCCAGCTCCTGGTTGATGGCCCTGATCTCGGTGATATCACGGATATTGACCACATTTCCAAACAGGACCCCGTTTTTGTTGCGCAGCGGAAAGGTACGCAGGTCAAAGTAGCGCACTCCCTGCTTGTCGTGGATGGTACCGTTTCCATTCTTGTAATCATCAATCACAAAACCGAGTCCATACAGGATGGTGGCCCAGCTTTTACCGACAAATTGCTCGAACGGCATGTTTAAGAGCTGGATAAAAGGACGGTTGCAGCGTTGGATACTGCCCTGTGTATCGCACATCAGGACAATATCGGTTATGCAGTCCAGGGTATCCTCCCACTCCCGTTTGCCTGCCTCAACCTGGGCAAACAGCTTGTCAAGCTTCGTGTGCTGCAGCGCGATCTCTGCCGTACTCCGCTCCAGTTCCTCCTCTAGCAATTTCCGCTCCGTCATATCCAGTACGGTCTCGATAACGGCAATTCTGTTACCTTGCTGGTCATGGATGGGAGATGCCTCAAAAAGGATAAAGCGGCGTTTGCCCCCCAGGTTTTCATACCAGCCTTCAGCTTGCAGGGCGCCCGGAATATGGAGTGACGGTTTGATCTGCGTATAGATTCCTTCATTTTCCTGAGCATTGCCGGTCAGCACCAGATCAGCCAACACTGGACGTTCATGGTGATAAAAGGCGCTCCATTGACGCCTGGTGCCGATCATCTCTTCCTTGGCCAGCCCTGAGAGATCCTGCAGGGCGTTGTTCCAGATAACAATCCGGTGGTTTTCATCCAGTACAAAGACCGGAACAGCCGCATTGCCGATCAACTGTTCAAGAAAGGTCTTCTGCTTCTCAAGCATATCCTGCAGTTGCATCAGGTCTGAGATATCGGAAAAACTCCCCCGCACACCGACAAAACCGCCATCCTCATCGCAGATCTGCTGGCAGTTGTGGGAAACCCAGTGTTCATCACCGTTACGGTCAAGCAGCTTGAGATTGATGCTGTTGGGCATCAGGAGCCGTTGCTGGTGCATGGCAACATGCTCAATCCAGAGTCCGAGAGATTCAGGTGCGATAATCTTTTTGAATGATTCCAGGTCAGGTTCGAGCTCAAGCTTGCTGTAGCCGGTCAGAGATTCACAGTTTGGCGAGATATAACCGATCAGGTTATCCGATAACACCAGATAGACCAGATCGGACGAATAATCCGCCACAATGCGGTAGATATAACTGGTCGGGCTCATGACCATCTCCCTGCTGGCAAACTGTCCGGTTCCGGCGGATTCAACGGCAGACTGATGGTAAAGGTGGTGCCTTGGCCCAGTTCACTCACCATGGTCAAGTCACCGCCATGTTTTTTGATGATTTCATGGCTGATGGACAGGCCCAGGCCGGTCCCTTTACCCACTTCCTTGGTGGTAAAGAACGGGTCAAAGATCCGGCTGCGGATCTCTTCAGGTATGCCGCAGCCAGTGTCGCTGATGGCAACAAAGGCATTTTTGCCATCAGACCAGGTTCGTATGGTAACCGTGCCAAGATCTTCCCCTCCTTTGTCTTCAACGGCATGGGCCGCATTCACCAGCAGGTTAAGCAGGACCTGATTGATCTGCTGGACATTACAGGTCACTTTGGGTAGCTCTCCGTATTCCTTGACCAGTTCAGCCACATATTTGATCTGATTCCAGATAATCGTCAGGGTGCTGTCAAGGCACTGGTTAAGATCTGCGCTTCCGAGCTGTTCAGTATCGCTGCGGGCAAAGGTCTTCAAATCTTTTACGATCTTCATCACCCGGCCGGCGCCTTCTTCACTTTCGGCAAGCAGCTGACGTACATCCTTCAGTACATACTCAAGCTTCAACTGTCTTCGCAACTCAGCAACCGTCTGCTGTTGCTGCATATCGGCAGATTGCTCTACCGTTGCTTCAAGAGTTGCAATGTAACGATCAAATTTATCAACATATTTTTCAAGGGTACCAAGATTGCTATTGATAAACCCCATCGGGTTGTTGATCTCGTGGGCAATGCCGGCAGAAAGCTGACCGATCGAGGCCATCTTGTCGTTCTGCAGCAGTTGAGCCTGCATCTCCTGTAGTGCCTGTTCATCCTGACGACGCCGGGTGATGTTGAAGTGAGTCAGCACAGCACCGCCGGACGAGTTCTCAAGGGGGGTAACGTTCACAATGAACCAGCGTTTTTCCTGGGGGCTGTGACAGGCATATTCTGAAGAAAAGCTTTCCATGGAGCGATCCTGCACAGCTCTGATGCCGGACAACAGATCTGCAACAGCTGGATCGTCCTGCACAGCCCTGTCACAGACCTGCAGATAGTTAAGTCCAACGCCGTCAGCCAGCTGCTCTGAACCGCCGTTATTTAAGGCAAATTTTTTCCATTCGGTGTTGACCCGGATGATCTCGCCCGCACCGTCAATGACGGCAATAGTACTTTTCATGGAGTTCATGATCGAGCTGACCAGAACCTCACTGGCCAACAGAGAATCAGTAAACTGTTTGCGCTCCGAAATATCATGGACCACAGTCAGAAAGCGTTGGCCGTGGAGTGTTGATACCAGTTGCAGGTGCACTTCAACCGGGTAACTGCTGGCATCGGCACGTTTGTGGACTGTTTCAAAGCGCAGCAGGTTCAGGTCACCGGATATGAGTGGTGCCGTTAACTGCACAAACTCCCGTCGGCTGAACGGCTTGATGTCCAGCGGAGTCATCCGCAGCAGTTGTTCCTCGCTGTAGCCCAGATTATGCTGGGCAGTGCGGTTGACATACTCAAACTGCAAGGTGTCAGGTCTGAAGACATACAGCTCGTTCTGCACGGCCTCAAGCATGGCCAGCAGATCCCGCATTGACTGTTCCGCAGCGACCCGCTCGGTATCGTCATGTACAATATGGACAGCTCCGGTCACCATTCCCTGTTCATTCAGTAACGGGTCCACCGTGATCTGCAGCCAGCGTTGGTCTTCAAACACAAGCTGACTTTCCGTTTTGCGGCTCCGGCAGGCCCGTAGCATGGGACAGTCTTCAATGGGATGGCTGGTAGCATGTACCAGCTCCCAGCAATGCTTACCGAGAATACCGTCAAAACCGCGCTTGAAAAGCCGTGTACTGGCCAGGTTGCAACGCAGGATCCGCTGTTCGAGATCAATCAGGCTGACACTGTCGCTGATGGCATCAAAGGTGGTCTGCCATTCCTGGCCGGCATGGATCAGCTTCAGTTCCAGTTCCAGCCGTTTTGCGATCCGCCAGACCTCAGACATCATCAAATCAAGCTGCAGAACATCATGATCCGCATAGGGCAGCTTTTTATTGGCAACCCCCACCACTGCTACAATCCGTTGATGTTCGTCAAAGACCGGCACACTCAGGAAGCGGGAAAGGGGCACATGTCCTTCCGGGTAGCCGCGTTTGAGCGGATTTTCCTCTTCAAAGTCATTCACCAGAATCGGCTTGCGTTGTCGTACCACCTCACCCCAGATACCGGTTTTATCGAGCTGATAGACCGACTGCGGATTGGCAACGGTACAAGAGGGCATGACCTCCTTTGACCAGCTGCTAAGCACAAACTGCTGCAGATCTTCATGGTACAGGTAGATATAGCCGATCTTACTGCCGGTGATATGGATCACCTTTTCCAGGGTATAGTCCAGCAGCTCCTGGATGGTCGTGGCAGGACATTTACTGATATCCAGCAGGGCCTGCAGCCGCTCTTCGTTCCAGGCCAGTTCCTGGCTGGTCTCCAGCAAGTCACTGGTACGTTCCTGCACCTCTTTTTCAAGCACAGCCTGGCGTTTGTAATGATACATCTGACGGATCAGCAGCAGCACGCCTGCCCAGCAACCAACCAGTGCAAGCGAGGTCAGCCACAGGTCGGTGCGCCAGTGTTTGAGATAGTCATCAACGGCCAGCCCCACATTCAGGTAGAGTGGGTATGGCGCTAATCTGATATAGGAAAAACTACGCCTGACACCGTCACTGGCACTTTGGGCAAGATAACTGCCACTTGAGGTTATCCCCTGCGGCAGCTTCGGCAGCCAGTCATTTGGTATCTTTGCATTGCCACTATCAGGTGGCGTTTCCCTCTGCTTTTGTGCTGCATAACCGGTAATCAGGGACATATCAGCAGAATGTAACGAGACACTGCCATTTTCGCCTAAAGACGCCTTGCTGAATAACTCGTGAAACTGCTGCAGCGACAAGGTAGCAAAGGCCACTCCGCCAAAACGGTTGCCGGACAGATTGATCCTGCGGGCACAGATCATTACCCATTTACCGCTGATCTTACCCAGAACCGGTTTTGAGAGTACCATTCCTGCCTCAGGGTGATCCCGCAGGTAGCTGAAATAGGCCCGATCAGCAACACTAACCGACCTGTTTGGCGACGTGCCACTCCCCAGCACCACCACCCCTCTGGCATCGCAGATCCTCAGGCTGTCCAGTTCGGGAATACGACGATACTGCCGTTCGATAAACAGGAGCAATTCCTGCGTATCACCACCTCTTTGGTGATGACACAACACCTCTTCAGCCGTGACTTGCAGGGCATAGTCCACCTTCTCCAGGGTATTGGTGACGGATTTCCCCAGAATCCGGGCTGTGGAACGGGCAAACTGTTCTGCTTCAGAGAGAGCCTGCATCCGGCCCCGTGTCAAACTGTAGACAGCCGGCAGACTTATGACGATCAGCAGCAGCAACAGCCCGATCACCATCCGGTTCAAAAACCCGCCTGAAGGCGCTGTATGAGTGGGTAAACGGAACATCTGCTCAGCTCTCCCCTGCAACCGGTTTGCTAACCGGCAACCGTACGGTAAAGATGCTACCCCTGCCCGGTTCACTCTCGACCTCAATGGTTCCGCCATGCTTTTTGATAATATCGTAGCTGATGGAAAGCCCCAGGCCGGCGCCTTTACCTACTTCCTTGGTGGTAAAAAACGGTTCAAAGATCCGGCGCCGCACCTCTTCAGTCATACCGCAGCCGGTATCACTGATTTTTACCAGCACAAAGGCACCATCTTCTTGAGTGCTGACCGTGATAGTACCGCGGGTTTGGCCCAGGGCATGGGCCGCATTGACCAGCAGATTCAGAAAGACCTGATGCAGTTGTTGCGGGAAGCAGGTGATCCTGGGAATTTCACCGAACACACGTTGCACATCAGCCACATATTTCAACTCATTCCAGGCGATGTTGATGGTGGTTTCCAGGATTTCATTCAGATCAACCAGTGCTGTTTCCGCCTGATCAACCCGCGAAAAGCTCTTCAGATCCTGCACAATCCTGCGTACCCGGCCTGCACCGTCCAGGCTTTCCGCAATCAGTTGATGGGCATCATCGAGAATGCGGTCTATCTTGAGATTCCTGCGAGCCTCCAGAACCGGGGTGGACAGACCGTCTGTACGACACTGCTGCATGGCCTGATCAACCACGGCAATATATTCTGATAATCTACTGACATATTTATCCAGCGATCCAAGATTGCTGGTAATAAAGCCCATCGGATTGTTGATCTCATGGGCCACCCCGGCAGCCAACTGGCCGATTGAAGCCATCTTTTCCTGCTGATAGATCTGGGACTGCGCCTCGCTCAGTTCGGTCATGGTCTGCTCGAGCTCATGGGTAATGGCCCGCAGTTCAGTGGTGTCGTTCAGGGAGATGACAAACCCGGTCAGCGTACCTTCTACCGGATCCTTGACCGGATAAACATCGATGTCATAGATGCGGGCAGAACGTTGATGTATCATCTCTCCGTTTTCAGCATCAAAGTGGATAAATTTGAAACCTGTTTCCTGCAGCAGCTCACGCCAGTCTTTACCAACCAGCTCCTTGAGATCCCTGCCGGTCATGTCAGCCAGTATCCGGTTATAGCGCCGGATCCGGTGTTCGGCATCGGTCAGGATGATAAAGTCATGCAGATGATCCAGCGTATATTCCCATTCATGTTTTGCCTGCTCCACCTGCTGGAACAGCTCCAGTGTCAGCTGCTCTGCTGCCTTTTTCTCGGTAATATCCTCTTGAACAGACAAATATCCGCTAATCTGGTCGTTTTTATCAAACAGAGGCGAGATCGATGCATTTACCCAGTACCTGCTGCCGTCCTTGCGCCTGTTGTAAAACTCTCCCCGCCATTGCTGACCATTGTTAATGGCCTGCCACAGCGCCTCATCCATTTCTTTGGTTACCTGATCGGTCTTAAGCAGGTTGATATTTTTTCCCAGCACCTCTTCTCTGGTGTAACCGGTTGCCTTGCAAAAAGCAGGGTTGACATACTCAATGGAGCCGTCAGTAGCGGTCATGATGACAATGCCGGCACTCTGTTCCACAGCCCTGGAAAGTTTGCGCGCCTTTGATTCAATCAGCAGCTGACCGGAAATATCCAGCCAGCTGCTGCGGATACCGTTCGGCCGTCCCTGCTGATCAACCACTTGGTGGCAGTAGTGCCGGAAGTAGCGGATTGAGCCATCCTTGATAATCATCTTGATATCAAGCCCATTATCTCCAAGAGAGCAACTCCCGGGTTGATGACCGTGCCAGAGTTCCTGATCATCAGGATGGATCATGACAACAATCAGATCAGGGTCGGCATAGAATTCTGCTGCCATGTAGCCGAATACATCGATACAGTTGGGAGAAATATAGCGGATATCACCGTTTTCAAGCCGCCAGATCGAGACCTCGGTCGTAAATTCGGTTACGATCCGGTAGACCTCTGCTGATTCCTCAAGGGCAGCGGTATCGTCATCCAGTTCATGCAACAGTTCATTAAACACCTTGCTGAGCTGTCCGATCTCGTCATGTGACGTTTCCGGCAGAAAGCGGTCATCACCCTGTTTTTGAGCAATATTCTTAAGATGTTCCGTCAGCCGCAACAAAGGCCGCACCATCGGCTGCATGCTGAACCAGACCGCCACCACAACCAGCCCCATGGAGACCACCAGTACCGCAATAAAGGCAAAACGGGCACGTTGCAGGGGGGCATAGGCCTCACTGAGTGGATAGTGGGCTGCCAGATACCAGGGGGCTTCCTTTAATCGTTTCATACTGGTCAGCCCGACAATGCCGCGAGAATTGATGTTTTCCCAGGTACCTTCCCGCCCCTTCAGGGCATCATCAAGTGCCTTGTTTTTTCCTGGAGCAACACTGGTAAGAATACGGGACACCTCAGGATGAATGATAAGGGTCCGCTGCTGGTTAAAAAGATAAAAATAGCCGCTACTGCCGATCGGTGCATCAATCAGGCCTTGTAAAATTCCTTTTTTGTACAGGCTGTGCCGCCCCACCAGCACACCTGTCAGCCGGTTCCGGGTATCCCGGACCGGTACGGAAAAGGCAATCACCGGTGGATTGGGTGGCAGTGAGAGCTGGTATGGTGCGCTGATTGCCGGCTTACCGGTTGCCAGAACACGCTGGTAGTATTCACGGTGACTGCGATCAAGCCCGATCCGTTCAGGGTGGTAGGGTATTTCGGCAACAATCCTGCCCTGTGGTGAAAGCAGTATCAGACCATGATCGAAAAACAGATGGGATTCATCATGATGCCCAAGTACCTGCTGGAGGTGTGCAGGGGCCTTTCTGTGCTGCTGTTGCAGATGCCCTGCCAGGTGTTGCAGGTAATTACGGGCAGATGCCAGATTTTCATCCAGCTGGACGGCAATATTGTTGACCATGGCGGTCTGGTTGGTGGCAATGGACTGCTGCAATTCCTGGCGGGCAAAAAAGTAGGTGACCCCTGACAGCGCCAACAAAAAAAACATGGCGGTCAGTGAAAGCAGAATGGTGGCTTTGCTGGTAATTGAAAGGTTGTTAAACCAGGCTGCCATGGTGGATTGACCTCCATGAAATATAGCCAAGTGTAACAGGGAATGGCTGGTTGGCAATTAAAGCGGGAATGAATTTTGTTTACGCACCTTTTTTTGCTGATACATCAGTTGATCGGCCTGTTTAACCGCCTCCAGCAGTTGCCCCGGTCCTGTGACATGGATCATGCCACAGGATAACGCAACCTGCGGATTTTCCGGCAATTCCGTAAACAGTTCAATCTGCCGTTGCAGACGGTTAAACTTGTTTCTTGCCATCTCTTCGGGGATACCTGGCAACAGCAGGGCAAATTCATCACCACCGATCCGGGCAACAATGTCATTGGTACGGAATGAGAGTGAGAGCAGTTCAGCTGCTGCCTTTAGCAAGCGGTCGCCGGCCTCATGCCCCTGGGTGTCGTTGACCTGTTTGAGACCATCCAGATCAGCCATGATCACTGCCAACGGGAACGGCCCTTCCTGGTCAAAACGTGAGAGATGATGTTCAAAGGCGGCCCGGTTATACAGTCCGGTCAGGCTGTCATGCAGACTGATGTAACGCAGCTGTTCTTCTGTCTGCTTGCGTGCCGTGATATCGCGGGCAACCACAACCGTAACCGGGGCGCCTGAAAGCCGGGCCTGCGAGTAGGCCAACTCAACCATCATCTGATGGCCATCCTGATGACGTCCGCTGATTTCAAGCATCAGCCCCCGCTCGGTACTCGTCTCAGCCTGATGCACAGCATCCACCAGACCGGGCAGGAAGGTCACCAGTGGCACACCGAGCACAGTGGACGAGTCTGCCCCGAAAAGCAGCTCTGCTGCCGGATTCCAGAAGCTGATACGATGATGAAGATCAGTCATGATGATCGCGTCGTGGGCTGTTTTTGCGATCAGGCGGAAACGCTCCTCATTTTCCTTCAGCGTCAACAGTGCAAGCTTGCGTTCCGTGATATCCCGATTGCTCCCCCGAATCCCCAGTAAAATTCCGTTGTCATCCAGGATCGAAACACAGCTGTGGCGCAACCAGCGCACCTGACCGGTTTTGGTAATAATCCTGAAGTCGATACTCTCATTATCAGGACTTTTTTCAATCTGGCAAAGATGATTATCCCAGAGATCGCGATCTTCCGGATGGATCATGGTGTAGGTAAGAGACGGATCAGCCATTAATTCATCAACCGAGTATCCGGTGATCTCTTCCGCAGCAGGCGAGATATACAGCATCGCTCCATCCGGTATCCGCCAGAAGATCCAGTCATGGGAAAAATCTGCGAGAAACTGGAACAGCTCCCGGCTGCTGCGCAGATCACGTTCGCGGGCCTGCAGTTGATACATCAGGCTGTTAAAGGCTGTGGCCAGTTCACTGATCTCATCATTGGACGCGATCTTTATCGGCTGATATTCGCTGTCCTGGTCAACCTGGGACACCCGGGTTGTCAGCATCTGCAATGGTGCCAGCAGATGCGAGGCAGCTGCAATGGTGAGGATGGCAAGCACAAGCAGGGCAGAACCGGTGCTGATCCATGCCAGACGCCGGGCAGTGTTAACAGCGGCAAAGGCCTCTTTAACAGGTATTTGGGCCGCCATAATCCAGTTGACCGTGCTGAGGCGTTTGAAGGCCGTCAACATTGCCACACCCTCGCTATTGCTGGTTTCCCCTGCTCCTTCAAAACCGGCCAGCGCCCTGTCATACAGCCTGTTGACTCCTGGTGCAGCAACCGGCTTCATCAGACGATTCTCATCAGGATGCATGATCATGGTGCGATCAAGGTCGCTCAGGTAAAAATAGCCGTTAGTGCCAATCCTGGTGGTGGCCAGCCTGCCTAGCAGATTGGGTCGCAGCAAATTGATGCTCCCTCCCACAATCGCCAGGGGTGTGCCATCCTTGTCAAGTACCGGGGCAGTAAACATCACAACCGGTGGCCGGTGACTGAGCTGACTCTGAAACGGTTTGGAAATGGTCGGAAGCCAATTTTTACGGGTCTGGATGATATACTCACGGAAGGAAAAATCAGTACCTGTGCGACTGGGGCGTTTAGCTGTCTCAGCCACCAGCACCCCTCGGGGAGAGAAAACCACCACATTGTTATCAAATATTTCCAGAATACCTTGCCGGCTGTCAAGGTACTGTTCCAGCAGTTGCGAGTTGTTCAAGGCCTGACGCGGGATGCTTTTTGAAAACGAGACAATGGTTTTCTGGTAGGAGGCGAACTGATCATCCAGCTTCTGGGCCATCAGGGAGACGAGCGTCAGTTGTTGTTTTTCAAGATCAAGCTGAAAAGAATGCTGGATATACGATGATACAAAAATGGTTGTCAGAAAGCCAAGCGCTGCCAGGATCGGTAAGATCGCCAACAGCAATTTAAGCTTTATGGAGAGACGATGGCGTTGCATGGTTTCCTGGGGATCAGGCCAGCTTAAACTGAGCCATCAGGCGTTTCAGCTCATCCCGTAGCTGTGACAAGCTGTCAAATACCGCAGTACCATAAATTGAGAATTCAAATAACCTATCGATATCACGTACCAAAGAAAGCATGATGGACCTCCGCAAAAATAGAGAAAATATAGTAGGTACGCTAGTCTGCGGCTCCGGTCAGGTGCTTGGTGTTACCGGCAGCTCAATGAAAAAGGTGGTCATACCGCCTGAACAGCGAAAATAGACTTTTCCCTTTAGGTAACGCTCACCAAACAACTTCATGCTGTAGGTACCCAATCCCCTTCCCTTTTTATCCTTGGTACTGAAAGAACGTTTAAAAAGTTGCAGCTGGACATCGAAACTCATCTCACCAGGATTCGTCACAAGTATTTGAACCAGACCACTGGAGCAATAAGCCCGAATGGTTACTGTATCACCACGCTTGCTGGCTTCCAGTGCATTTAATACCATATTGCCGACAATCCGGCGCAGCAAGGGACGATCAGTTACCAAGGTGCAGTCAACCGGCAGTTCAAGCTCCAATCTCCGGTCCGGCACCCGTTCATGATGTTCATAGAGGCGCCGGACATCATGCAAGAGCTCCGCTAGGTCCACTGTTTCAAACGTTGGTTGATACGCTCCCCGCTCAGCATCCAGTAGTCGTCGTTGATGGTTGATTTCTTCAATCAGGTTATCAGCCAGATTGACCATCCAGCCTTTATATTCATTCTCAGCAGCCGGCGTGGTCCCTTCATGCAGCAGCGCGGCCAACCCCCGTATTCCACCGGCGCTGTTAAGTATATCATGAAAAAAGACCCGTTCCATGACATGGCGACGTTTTTCAGAACTGATATCACGCAGGGCCAGTACCGTAAACAGCTCCCCTTCAATGGTCACCGGGGTCGCCAGTACATCCAGATCAAGCGCTGTACAGCCATCCTTGTCCAGCATTAACTGGCACTCACCCTGCTGCGGCAGACCACTGTTCTGACAGGCCATGATGGCAAGTACGGCACCACAAACAGCGCAATGTTTTGCTGTGCCGCAACCATCCGGACCTTCGTGGGCATGGGTACAACCAACCGCCTCACCTGGACGTAACCCCAGTAGCGATTCCGGATCGGTAACCCCAAAGGTCATCAGCAAGCGTTGGTTTACCGCCACAATCTGGCGCTGTTCATTCAGCACCAGCAGAAAATCAGGCATGGCGTTCAAAAGAGATGAAATCAGTTCACTATTGACAACCTTAGCGGTTTCCAGCAACAAGGCTTCATGGGACACTCTACCTGCAGGAGCAAACCAGCTATCCGGTTCTTGATTCATTTCATGCATAACCTAAATTCTCCCAGTCAACTATTAAATAAAGCAATTTCAGGATTCACTAAACAGTTTAAGGTAATTCATTGCTAAACAGCAAGACTGGGAAGAGAGAACGGGTAGCGTCTTGGGTGTAAAAAAGCCCCGAAGGGTCTTCGAGGCTCATAAATCATAAACGGTGGGAATCATCAGAGTACGGCACGAATAGCAAGTAATTCCTGTCGGACCATTCTGAGGATAGCCTGCAGATCGTGGGAGGAATCTGCAGGAACTGCCTGTTTGGCTGAAGCGGTCTTACGCGGGGAAAACTTTTTACGAACACCTTCAATGGTATACTTTTCCTGATAGAGCAGCTGTTTGATCTGCTGCACCATCTCGATATCCTGCCTGGTATAGAGACGTTGTCCGGCAGAGCTTTTTTCAGGGTTCAGAAAAGGAAACTCGGTTTCCCAGTATCTGAGCACCGATGTCTTGATATCGGCAAGACGAGCAACTTCACCAATCTTGAAGTAGGTTTTGTCCGGAATTACTGGCTGCATACCCTACTTACCCAGACCGGCGTTATTCTTCGTCGTTGATGCCGCTTTTCAAGACCTGGCTGGGTTTGAAGGTGAGGATACGGCGTGCAGAGATGGTAATCGCATCTCCGGTCTGCGGGTTACGGCCACGACGGTCGGCCTTCTGTTTGACAACAAAGTTACCAAAACCGGCGATCTTGATCTTTTCACCGGATTCCAGAGTATTTTTCATGATACCAAAAACCATCTCCACCATTTCGGCAGACTCCTTCTTGGAGAGACCGATCTTTTGATGAATACGTTCAACAATATCTGCTTTTGTCATAAAAAACCCCTCTTATATAGAACAGTTAACTCTGCAATGGATAAATAGCGGCAAGGAAAGGTTTATAACATAGGGGCAGTGATGCTGCAACCCTTTTTTCAGCTAATTGCGTGATATTGTGCTGTATCTGTCGGATACACCGGCCATATGCTAACAGAAGCTGATACACCGATATCGTAACCGCTTTCCACGCCCGAATCTGGCGACAACTGTTTACAATCAAAACCCCTGCCACAGCATTGCCGGACAGGGGTTTTGACTTACACAAACACCGCTTGCTGATGCAGATCAGCTCAGCAGCATGCTACTTGTAGCCTTCCATCTCGTCAAACTGCAGATAACGATAGATCTTCTCCTTGTTAGGAGCAACCTTCTCGTTGTAGATGGCCAGGAACTCTGCCGGAGTAGGCAGCTTGCCCAGCTTGGCAGCAACAGCGCCCAGTTCGGCGGAGCCCAGGAATACCTTGGCGCCATTACCGATACGGTCGTCGAAGTTACGGGTGGAGGTGGAGAACATATTGACACCATCCGGTACCCGTGCCTGGTTACCCATGCAGAGTGAGCAGCCGGCGATCTCGATCCGCGCACCAAAGGCACTGTAGATGGAGAACACTGCCTCGTCCTTCAGCAGGTCGCTGTCCATGCGGGTCGGCGGGGTGATCCAGGTGCGGACGTTCGGGTTGAACTTCTCGCCTTTCCAGATCTCGGCAGCAGCGCGGAAGTGACCGATGTTGGTCATACAGGAACCGATGAAGACGTCCTGGATCGGAGTGCCGGCAACTTCGGACAGCAGCTTGACATCATCCGGGTCATTGGGGCAGGCCAGGATCGGCTCGGTGATCTCAGCCAGATCGATCTCGATCACGGCAGCGTACTCGGCATTCTTGTCAGCCTCAAGCAGTTGCGGATTCTTCAGCCACTCGTTCACGGCATCGATCCGGTTCTGCAGGGTCTGAGGATCCTGGTAGCCGTCGGCAATCATCTTCTTCATCAGGGCCACGTTGGAGCGCAGATAGGTGGCCACTGACTCCTTGGAGAGCTGGATGCAACCGGCAGCAGCAGAACGCTCGGCAGCAGCATCGGTCAGCTCGAAGCCCTGCTCAACGGTCAGTTCCGGCAGGCCTTCCATTTCCAGGATACGGCCGTTGAAGATGTTGACCTTGTTTTTCTTGGGCACCGTCAGCAGGCCCTGCTTGATGGCCCAGTACGGGATGGCGTTCACCGCGTCACGCAGGGTGATGCCGGGGTTGAACTTACCCTTGAAGCGCACCAGAACTGACTCAGGCATATCCAGCGGCATGAAGCCCATGGCACCGGCAAAGGCCACCAGACCGGAACCGGCCGGGAAGGAGATGCCGATCGGGAAGCGGGTGTGGGAGTCGCCGCCAGTACCAACGGTGTCAGGCAGCAGCAGACGGTTCAGCCAGGAGTGGATAACGCCGTCGCCCGGCTTGAGGGCAACACCGCCACGCTCTGCGATGAAGGCAGGCAGGGTCTTGTGCATCTTCACGTCAGCCGGCTTCGGATAGGCAGCGGTGTGACAGAAGGACTGCATGAACATTGGGGACAGGAACTTCAGACAGGCCAGCTCCTTCAGTTCGTCAGCAGTCATCGGGCCGGTGGTGTCTTGGGAACCAACGGTGGTCATCTTGGGCTCGCAGGCAGTGCCGGGCAGGATGCCGGCAACGCCGCAGGCCTTGCCAACCATCTTCTGGGCCAGTGAGTAGCCCTGATCAGCCTTTGCAACCGGGTTAACCGGCAGGGTGAAGACATCGGTCTCGCCCATGCCCAGCGCCTTGCGGGCCTTCTCGGTCACGGCGCGGCCAATGATCAGGGGAATACGGCCACCAGCGCGGAACTCGTCAGCAATGGTGTTGGGAGCAAGCTTGAAGGTGGAGATAACTTCACCGGCTGCATTGCTGATCTCGCCCTTAACGGTGTTGATAGTGATCACGTCACCGTCGTTCATCTTGGTTACGTCGGCCTTGATCGGCAGTGCACCGGAATCCTGGGCGGTGTTGAAGAAGATCGGGGCGATAACGCCACCAATGATCACACCGGCAGTCTTCTTGTTGGGAACACAGGGGATATCCTGACCCATGTGCCACAGCACGGAGTTGCAGGCGGACTTACGGGAAGAACCGGTACCAACAACATCGCCCACAAAGGCAACCTGATTGCCGGCAGCACGCCAGTCAGCGATGTCCTTCAGACGGTTGGGGAAACGGGTCTTGCCCATTGCCAGGGCATGCAGTGGGATATCGGGACGGCTCCAGGCGTCACCGGCAGGTGAGAAGTCGTCGGTGTTGATCTCACCTTCAACCTTGAATACCTTGACCTTGATGGTCTCAGGTACGCCGGGCTTGTTGGTGAACCACTCTGCATTTGCCCAGGAGGTCAGCACCTTCTTGGCAGCAGCATTGGAGGCAGACAGGGCAACAACCTGATCAAAACCATCATATACCAGGGTCATGCCGGACAGTGCGCAGGCAGCTTCTTCAGCAAGCTCGGCATCTTTCAGGGCATCAACCAGGGGATTAACGTTATAGCCACCCATCATGGTACCCAGGATACGGACTGCATCAACCTTGGAAACCAGAGGAGACTTTTTGCTACCATTCAGGATACCGGCCAGGAACTCTGCCTTTACTTTGGCAGCAGGGTCAACGCCCGGGGAAACGCGCTCTTTCAGCAGATTAAGCAGAAATGCTTCCTTGCCTGCAGGGGGGGCTTCCAGCAGTTTACACAGTTCAGCGGTTTGCTCGGGGCTCAGCGGCAGCGCAGGAATCCCTTGTGCTGCACGCTCGGCTTCATGGGCCAGATATGCTTCGATCATTCGTACATCCTCCTTGTTTTGATAGGTACTTAGCGTACATATGGGTCGAAATAAAGTGTATAGTGTATACAATTTCTCTTGAAGGTTGTCAACGATTCAACAGAGCCTGTATGACAATGCCAACTCCCCTGCTTGCGCTGCCCTGATTTTACTGGCAGACTGCTCAACCAGACGGCTCACCCGCGGAGGTTTCATGAAACGGATACTGCTGCCACACCTGATCTGCCCGGCCTGCCTGCCCAAGGAATATCCTTTACGAGCGAGTATCACCAAGGAGCTTGACGACGAAATCGAGACCGGCCTCTTGACCTGTCCCGGCTGCAAACAGGGGTTTCCGGTTCAGGACGGTATTGCCAACCTGGTATCCAACCCGGACAGTGCCACAAGCGGCGGCCAATGGCGTTATGAAGAACAGGAGATGACTGCCCGCTACCTCTGGAGCCAGTATGGTGACCTGCTGGGGGAACAGACCGGGGATACTGGTGAAAGCGGCTGGGCCGGATTACTGGTGCAGAACGGTGCTGCAGCCTTTGAGGCAGGCTGCGCAGTGGGCAGGCTTACCTTTGAGATGGCGAATCGATTCGAGTTCAGTGTCGGCTGCGACCTATCCAGCAGCTTTATCAAGACCGCCCGACGCCTGGCCCGCAACAGCAGGCTCAGCTTCTCACTCCCGTTGGAAGGCAAACTGACTGAGTCCTTTAACCTGCAACTGCCTGCCAGCTGGCAGACCGGCAACGCTGAGTTCATTGTGGCTGATGCCCTGCGCCTGCCTTTTGCCGCCAACAGCTTTGATCAGGTGGTCTCACTGAACCTGCTGGACCGGGTCAGCTATCCCTTGGCACACCTGTATGAGATGAACCGTGTGGCTGGCAATCAAAACAGCTCCTTCCTGTTTGCCGACCCGTTTTCCTGGTCAACCAGTGCTGCACCGGAAGAACGCTGGTTGGGTGGCACCAGCACCGGCCCCTACCCTGGCCGCGGCCTGGATAATGTCCGCGCCTTGCTGGAAGGAAAGAGCAAGGTGTTGTTGCCGGCCTGGAAAATTACCCGGTCCGGCTCACGTGCCTGGCGGATGCGTACCCACCGCAACCACTATGAAGTCATCAACAGCGATTACCTGATGGCAACCCGATGACAGCAGATCATTCAACTGTGCATTTCCAGTTTTTTACACCTGCCAAAACAGACTTAACATGCGATATATATTAAGCATATCTCCAAACATACACCACAGTTGTAAAGAAATTTTACACCGAGCTATCTGATCAAGATAATTGATAATTGACTGTTTTCACCAGACTGTGCCAAGAAACTTTCAAAATCACTCAACTATGCCAATTTACTACCGCATTCATCCAGTCCGCAAAGCAGCCGGATGCCTCCCTCACCCCACTGCCACCGCTGCATAGGCCACCACCTCGCGTTCATCACCGGTGACCTGGCCGCTGTTGGTATAGGCCACCAGCTCCGCAGCCATTGCCCCCAGGGCCTTGGCAGCCACCAACATGACTGCTGCCGGGATCACCCCGCACATGGAGATCCGCTCTGAGCGGCAGACCTCCACCAGCCCCTTTGCATCAAGGGCCAGAACCCGTTCCAGGGCCAGACCGTCCTTGCGCCTGGCAGTTACGGCAGATTCGTAATGGGTCATATCTGAACTGGCCAGAATCAGGACCTCTTCTCCAAAATCACGGATTGCCGCAGCCAGGCCGTTACCCAGCAGCTCACAACCGGCATAGTCGCCGAAGGCCAGACAGAGCGGCACTATGGCAAGATCGGGACAAAGGTACTGCAGAAAGGGAACCTGTACTTCAAGGGAGTGTTCATGGCGGTGGGCGCTGCTGTCTTGTACTACCTGAGGGACATGCTGCTGAATCAGGCCTGCCAGGCGTTTTTCGATCGGCACCACCCCCAGCGGTGTCTGCCAGCCATCTTCCGGTGATAATGCTGCCAGTGCACCGGTACCATGATGATTGGGGCCAAGGATTATCACCGTGCGGGGCAGTTCAATACCGGCCAGCAGCTGCCCGGCTGCGCTGCCGGAGTAGAGGTAACCGGCATGGGGTGAGATGACGCCGATGGCCTTCTTTCTGGTCCTAACCGCCGGCAACAGGATCTGTAACTCGCGGATAAGCGCTGTCTGACTACCGGGATAGAACTGTCCTGCCACTGCTGCTTGCCTGATCATGACTCACCTCGCTGTTCCCCTCCCAAAGGCAGTTCTTCCTGAACCTCAAAGATCGGTACTTCATCCAGAGACTGGATCTCACGCAGGGTGGGCAGCCCTTTCAGATCCTTCAGGTTAAAGACCTCAAGAAACTCCCGGGTGGTGCCATAGATAATCGGTCGGCCAGGAATATCCTTTTTTCCCAGTATCTTAACCAGCCTTTTTTCAAGCAATGTTTTAAGTACAGCACCGGTGTCAACCCCACGCAGATATTCGATCTCCTGGCGGGTAATCGGCTGACGGTAGGCAACAATGGCCAGCGTCTCAAGGGCTGACTGGGAAAAACGGGCCGGTCTGCCCTTAACCATCCGTGAAAGATAGGGCATCAATTCCGGCACGGTACGCAGTTGCCAGCCCCCAGCCACTTCCACCAGGTGCACCCCAGAGCCGCGTTGCTCATAGTCATCGCGCAGCTCCTGAACAGCCAGACGGACCGAGGCACGCTCATAGTCAGGCAGCAGTTCAGTCAGGCGGTCCAGGCTCATCGGGCCGTCGGACACAAACAGCAGTCCTTCAATTATGGCATTAAGTGAAGGGAAGTGCATCAACTACTCCGTTATCATCTGTCACAGGCACCGAGGGGAAGATATAGATTGTGCCATAGCGACTGTTTTGTATGACTTTCACTAGTTTAATCCGACATAATTCAAGCAGGGCAAGAAAGGTAACAATCATCCGCTCCTTACTCATATCCTCCTGAAACAGCGACTCAAACTCCATTGAATCCTGACCATCCAGCCTGGTCAGGATCTCATTGATGGCATCGACAATACTGAGGGTATCCTGTCCAGCCACCTCGTGGGCACGGGCCATCGGTATCTTGGCCAGCAGCCGGTTAAACGCCTCTGACAGCTCAAAAAGGTCCAGCTCAAACGGACCGTCGTCTCCTGCAAACCCTTCCAGACAGCAGCCATCGGCACAGGGACGGACAAAGACCTCACGCCCCAGCAGTTCCCGTGCGCCAAGCTCCAATCCGGCATCGCGGTAGCGCTGGTATTCAATCAGCCGCCGCACCAGTTCAGCTCGTGGATCTTCCTGCTCTTCCCCCTCTCCTTCTTCCGGGTCAGGTAACGGCAGCAACATGCGGGACTTGATCTGCAACAGGGTCGAGGCCATGACCAGGAAATCACCGGCCAGGTCCAGATTCAGCTCTTTCATCAATTTAAGGTAATCAAGATACTGGCGGGTGATCAAGGCAATCGGGATGTCGTAGATATCCACCTCGTTCTTGCGAATCAGGTGGAGTAACAGATCAAGGGGGCCTTCAAAGGCATCCAGCTTGATGCTGTAGCCCTGCTCAGCCCCCTCGAAGAGTGATGTCGGAGATGTTTCAGCCGCTTGCGGCATGGTTATACCCGTAGTGCAGCCCGTACTTCCTGCATGGTCTGGCTGGCCACCTGCGCAGCCTTGCGACTGCCTTCTGCCAGCAGATCATCCACAAATGAGGCGTCCTGAGCTATTTCTTCACGACGCGCCCTGAAGGGGGCCAGGCGCTCATTCAGATACTGGGTAAGGATCTTCTTACAGTCTACACAGCCGATTTCAGCATTTTTACAGGCTGGCATGATTTCATCCTGCTTGTCCTGCGGCACATAAATCCGATGCAGGTTGAACGCCACGCACTGTTCGGGATCACCGGGATCAGCACGGCGAACACGCTGAGTATCGGTCACCATCCCCTTGATCTTGGCAGCGGTTTCTTCTGCTGTTTCAGACAAGTAGATCGAGTTGTTGTAGGATTTGCTCATCTTGCGCCCGTCAAGACCAAGCAGCTTGGGGGTCTCGGTCAACAGCGCCTCAGGCTCGGGAAAAACCTGACAATCATAGAGATGGTTGAAGCGCCGGGCGATCTCGCGGGTGATCTCAAGGTGCGGCAACTGATCATGACCGACCGGTACACGGGTGGACTTATAGAGGATGATATCGGCAGCCATTAGAACCGGGTACCCCAGAAAACCAAAGGTGGAAAGGTCACGCTGCTCAATATTGTCCAGCATCTCCTTATAGGTCGGGTTACGCTCAAGCCAGGAGACCGGAGTAATCATTCCCAGGATCAGGTTTAGCTCGGCATGCTGGGCCACCTGACTCTGTTCAAAAACTATGCACTTTGACGGATCAAGCCCGAACGCAACCCAATCCAGCACCATCTCACGGGCAGAGCCTTTAATTCCCGAGGTCTCGGCATACTCTGTGGTGAGCGAGTGCCAGTCGGCAACAAAGAAAAAACAGTCAAACTGTTCCTGAATCTTGATCCAGTTTTCCAGCACCCCATGATAATGACCGATATGCAGACGTCCGGTAGGACGCATACCACTGACAACACGTTGTTTTTGCATCTTAAGTAGCACCTTTTCGTTAATTACATGACCTTGAAGCTTGCAACCTTGAGTACCAGCAGACTGTGCGGACCTGCCAGCAGCTGAATGCCGGCCATCAGCAATGGCAGCAGCAGGTAGCGAAAAACTGGTGTAAAAAACACGAGCACAATAATCAGGATCATGCCATAGGGTTCAATCCGTGCCAAGGCAGCTGACTGACGATACGGTAGCAGCCCCATCAGCACATGACCTCCATCCAGAGGTGGAATTGGTATCAGGTTAAAAAATGCGAGCAGCAGGTTGATATAGATAGAAAAAGCCACCATGTAAATGAGCGGCTGCAGTATGAAGTTAATCTCAACACCACTGCCGGGAGGGACCATCAGGATAAGCCGCAACAGCCCTGCCGAAACTATGGCCAGCAGAATATTGGTGACCGGCCCGGCAATAGAAACCCAGACCATATCTTTCTTGGGATTACGCAGGTTCTCAATCACCACCGGCACCGGCTTGGCCCAACCGATGCCCACAATTACCAGCATCAATGTTCCAAAGATATCGATATGTTTCAGTGGATTGAGGGTCAACCGTCCCAGCATGCGGGCTGTTGGATCTCCATAGCGCCAGGCAATGTAACCATGAGCAACCTCATGGCAGGTTATTGCCAGCAAGCCGGGAACCAGCATTATTGACAGTTTGAACAGAATATTTTCAATCATGGATTTTTCCTGTCATCATTAAAACATACTTTCTAACAGATGCGCCAGATGAAGTCAATCAAGCCCCGACAGGAAAAGAAAAGGGCGGGATTGCTCCCGCCCTTCCGGTCATCAGATACACAACACCGATTAGATGTCGTAGTACAGAGCAAACTCAAGTGGAACCGGGCGCATACGAACCGGGTTAACTTCAGCTTCAGTCTTGTACTCAATCCACTTCTCGATAACGTCAGACGTAAAGACGTCACCTTTCAGCAGGAACTCATGATCAGCCTCAAGACACTTGAGGGCCTCTTCCAGGCTGCCCGGAGCTGACGGGATGTCTTTCAGCTCTTCTGGTGACAGACCGTAGATATCCTTGTCCAGAGGCTGGCCCGGATCGATCTTGTTCTCAATACCGTCAAGACCTGCCATCAGCATGGCAGCAAAGGCAAGGTAGCCGTTGGCAGACGGATCGGGAGTACGGTACTCAATCCGCTTTGCCTTGGGGTTGGTTGAAAACATCGGGATACGCAGCGAAGCGGAACGGTTACGGCTGGAATAAGCCATGTTCACAGGTGCTTCGAAGCCCGGAACCAGACGCTTGTAGGAGTTGGTGGTCGGGTTGGTGAATGCGCAAAGGGCCTTGGCGTGCTTGATAATGCCACCGATATACCAGAGGGCGATCTGTGACAGCCCGCCGTATTTGTCACCGGCAAACAGGTTCTGACCATCTTTCCAGATGGACTGGTGGCAGTGCATACCGGAACCGTTATCGCCGTACAGTGGCTTGGGCATGAAGGTAACGGTCTTGCCGTTGCGATTGGCAACGTTCTTTATGACATACTTAAACCACTGCAGGTCGTCAGCCATGGCAACCAGAGAGTTGAAGCGCATATCGATCTCGGCCTGACCACCGGTTGCAACTTCATGGTGTTGACACTCAACGCGGATACCAACCTTCTGAAGCTCCATGACCATTTCATTCCGCAGGTCATTCTGGGAGTCAGTCGGAGCTACCGGGAAATAGCCTTCTTTGTGGCGTGGTTTGTAGCCCAGGTTAGGGAACTCTTCACGACCGGTATTCCAGGTACCTTCAACGGAGTCAACCATGTAGAAAGACTGGTTAGAAGAAGAGTCGTAACGTACTTCATCAAAGATGAAGAACTCTGCTTCAGGGCCAAAATAAGCGGTATCACCAATGCCGGTTGACTTCAGATAGGCCTCAGCCTTACGTGCAATATTCCGTGGGTCACGGCTGTAATCTTCCTTGGTAATAGGATCAAAGATGTTACAGATCAGCGACAGTGTAGGAATAGCGGTAAACGGGTCCATCTTTGCAGTAGCAGGGTCCGGCAGAATGATCATGTCGGAGGCATGAATCGGCTGCCAACCACGGATAGAAGAACCATCAAAACCCTGGCCCTCTTCAAAGGTGTCTTCGCCAAATTCGCTCATGGGCACCGTAAAGTGCTGCCAAATACCTACAAAATCCATAAACTTAAAATCGACCATCAGTGCGCCATTTTCTTTGGCAAACTCAACTACCTGCTTCGGTGTCATCAAACTTCTCCTTTCACTTGAATAATGAAGCTACAGTGCATCTTCTCCGGTTTCACCGGTTCTGATTCTTACAACGGCCTCAACCGGTGTCACAAAAATTTTACCATCACCTATCCTGCCGGTTTTTGCAGCCTTTTCAATGGCTTCAACTACTTTAGGCAGGATAACATCACTGACAATGATCTCAAGTTTAATCTTTGGGATAAAATCAACAACGTATTCAGCTCCACGGTAAAGTTCAGTATGGCCTTTCTGGCGCCCGAACCCTTTTACCTCGCTGATAGTGATCCCTTGGATACCTATCTCGTTCAGCGCCTCTTTAACTTCATCCAGCTTGAACGGCTTGATGATTGCTTCGACTTTTTTCACAGTCACCCTCCCTTCTCAGCAGTAGCTTTCAGACTTTTTAAATTATGCAAGCACATTGCCAACTCTCGCAACAGATATAACGAACTGAATTCATATCATTTTACCCAAGCAATACAAAACTTTCCGCACGAACCAAGCACACAAATTAGGCACCAGCACAACTATGTGCACTTTTTTTAATCAAACATCCTCGCAAAATACTCAGGTTGCCAACTCTTTAAGCTCTCTAATGATCTCAACCTGGCGCTGGTTGATGTAGTAAGCCAGGGCCTGCTGAGAATGACGGTCAGGATGAAATTCAAGGATACAGGTATAATCAGGAGCAGCCCCCAACAGACGGGTAACTGTGCAGGCCACACCAATTTCATGGGGGGCAGCATCATCAGGTGTTACAAGTTTCAAAATCAGGTTTACTTCCATACCCGGCTCTATCCCGGCAGGATTTGTGACCCGTAATGCGACCCCCCCCAGCGAAATATCGCGAACTGAGGCCGGTATAATGTCATTTTCCAGGTACATATCAACATCAGCACGTCGATCGTCAAGACAGACGCGAACAAAACGACGCAGGTCTGAGCGTATCTTGGCATAATGAAAACGGGTCAGAATCACCTTCCGCCGGGCAGTGTTGACATAGAACACTTCTCCGACAAGGTCATCCGGCACCGGGCTTTTTTCATGGGCCCTGATCAGTGCCTTTTTCTCAATGCTAATTACCTTGGCCTGGTATTCATGTATTTCAAACTCCGCCATATCATTTTCAACCGAGACCAGGCGGGCGTCATAGGAAACAGGGATCTCTTTATAATAATTCAGAAATGAAAAAGTCTGCCCTACCATTCCTTTAAGGAACTGGATAATAACCAACCCATCCTCATGTTCAGTGCCACGGATTACCTTGTCATAATAGGTAATATTCACAAATTATATCCTTGATAACGAAGTCAGTCGGCGAGAACGTTGGAATTGCTTTGTATTCTGGAAAGCGGTATAGTGCACAGGCATCGTTTTTTTAACAGAAAAGAGCTGCCATCACAAGCACGAATGCTGATACCAATGCGGATACCAACGAAACGACATACTTACCGGCTCATTATGCTGTCCGGCCTGCTGTTCACAGCCTGCTGCCTGTCATTCCTGCAGCAGGCCTGGGCTGACATCTACCGCTTTGTCACCATTGACGGTGTTGAAAGCTTTACTGACAGCCCGCTGCAAAAAGATGCACATCTGGTCATCAGGGACACCGCAAAAAATACCCGTAGGAAGTCTGCGCGAAACCTGTCCCGAGAAACCAGCCAAACTCCGGCACCCTCTCTTAAAGAGATTATTGAAAAGACGGTACAGGCCCAAATCAACCCTGGAACAAATCCTAACGGTGCCGTTGAGGCCTTGCTCCCGGTAAACGGCACCATTACCTCCGGAGTTGGCATGCGTGTTGACCCGATTGACGGTCAGTGGCGCCAACACAATGGACTTGATATTGCTGTCCCGGAGGGGACACCGGTCCACACGGTTGCCGATGGAATTGTTGTCTATTCAGGACTACGTTCAGGCTATGGCTGGACCGTCTTGATTGAACATGACAACGGCATGATTACACTCTACGGTCACAACAGCAAAAACCGTGTCGAACAGGGACAGCAGGTCAAAAAAGGTACGATGATCGCCCTGGCCGGCAGTACCGGCCGCTCGACCGGCCCCCACGTTCATTTTGAGGCATGGCAGTCAGGCAATAATATTACTGCAGCCTTTATGCCAGGCAGCAGCATGAACATTGCCTCAGCAACCCATGCAACCCGGCAACGGATTCAATTTCGAAAAGAGGTACTGGCAGATGGCTCAATGTTAATCACCAACCTCCCCTCATCAGTCCCCTGATGCAGGTTCAGCTTCAACGATACACGCAACGACTGGTTGATGAACAGTGCGCCAAAGCGGGTAAAATTGCAATCTGCAGCCAGAATGACCGAATCTGCAGTTTTGGCAATCATGACTTTGCCGAGCTGGGACAACAGATTGTACAAGAGCTTGATTGCGCCTCAGTAATTGTTGCAGAGCCACTACACCCTTTTCCGTTTCTATTGTTGTTCCGTGCACCGCCGAGCCTGGCCGCGCTTGTTCCCAGAGATTCCGAGTCACGTTCGTCACTGCATGATATTCCACTTGTTCGCCACTGCCAGAACCCAACAGATTTTTTAGCTGCAATCTGTACGGCACTGCGCAAGCGTAAGGGCTGCATTGTTGAAAATATCGGCTTGATCAGCCAAGGTTCGCTCACTGTCGAACAGTCATATATCGCCTGGTCTTCGGTGCTGCACGCAACCGTGATCAAATATTTTGAAGACCTGCTGACAACCGGCCCACAACTGACTGGCGAGATGGAAACCGTCCTTCAATACAAAGAAAGTTGCCTGAAGCCATTTAACACGAACGGTTTTTTGTTCCTGCCCAGCCTGCCTGCGCACGCGCAAACCATCATCTCCGAGATGAGTCTGGCTGGACAGGCCACCGTGCAATTGGGACTGGTTGATTCGTTTTTTGGTAACATCTCTTGCGCTGCAGATACGACACTCTATATTTCAGAGACATCTGCCCGGCTTGATGAGCTGCAGTCTCAGGTCGACCCGGTTCCTTTTGACGGTTCATCAACAGCAGGTATTACCGCCTCCAGTGAGCTGCCTGCCCACCGCGCCATCGTCTGTGCAACCGGCTGCAAGGCGATACTCCATGGTCACCCACGCTTTTCGGTGGTTATGAGTTTTTTTGCTGTTCCCGACGATGAAAATCTTTGCCGGATTGCTTCTATTCCTGTTGTTGATGGTGAAGGGGGCGTTGGAGGCCTTGCAGAAAGCCTTGTCAGGGCATTTAGCCTGACTGGGGTCAAGGCGGTTATTGTCAGGGGTCATGGTGTTTTTGCAATCAGTGACACTGGTTTTGGTGAGGCCCTGGCTGAATTGGCGCATGTGGAACAACGTTGCAGAGATAGCTATTTCACACAGCTGCAGGAACGTTATCAATTCGAATAGACAAAATGCAGAAAGGGCACGGTAGACACCGTGCCCTTTCTGATTCCTACAATGTGCTTACGACCTTAGCAACCGGCAGTCTTGCGGAACAGCTTGCTTTCCTTGCTGGCGTCGTCATACTTTACACGGACTTCATCGCCAACAACAATACGCTTGTCCTTCAGCTTGTCCACGGTCAGCTGATCCTTAACAATAACCTGAACCTTAGCACCTTTGCTATCCTTCAGCGTTACGGTTGCAGAAGCGCCTTGCATTTCAACCTTCTCGATTGTACCAGTAATCTTCTGCTCAGCAGCAAAAGCCAGGGAAGAAACAGACAGAAATGCAGCCATCAGAACTACAGATACCAATTTTTTCATTGTTGCATACTCCTTTGTGGGATAAAAATAAACATAGTTAATGATATTCATTTATAGATATTTCCGCAAGTCTTTTCGTATCAATTTTAATTTGTATAGCAATTAATTATCGAACGGTCACACTCAATTTCCCAGTTAACGCAGTAATTACCTTCTGGTGCACCAGCTGCACTTCGTCATCCGTCATAGTCCTGTCAGCAGCGCGGTAACGCAAACGCAGAGCAATGCTCTTGAAACCTGCCGGGACACGGTCCCCTTGGTACAGATCGAAGATAACGACCTCTTCAAGTTCTTTTTGCTTTAAGGCCTTGACGCAATCAAGCAGCTGTGAGGAGGCAAGCTCAAGAGGGGCCAACAAGGCCAGGTCTCTGACACTGTCAGGAAAGCGTGAAGGAGGTACAACTGCCTTGCGCGTGCCGGACAGCCTAACCAGTTCTTCAAAATTCAATTCAAAATAGTAAACTGAGCGGTCTATTTCGTAGTTTTTCAGCACCTCCGGGTGAATTTCACCAACGGTACCAATTGTCCCGCCTCCAAACATGATGCGGCAGGCTTTACCGGGATGGTAGAATGTCTCCGGCCTATCAGCTGACCAGACAGCCCCACGGATCTGTAAAAGATCAAACAGATTTTCTACAATCCCTTTGGCATCATAAAAATCAACCGCTGTCCCCTGATGACACCAACTTTCCAGATCCCTGTTCCCGCTGATCAAGCCTGCGCAGTAAACCGGTTCATGGGGCATTTCCTGACCGGGAACGCTGTGGTAGACACGCCGCATCTCAAACAGGCGCAGATCCAGGCTACGGAAACTCATGTTGCGTGAAGCGGTCTCCAGAAGCCCGGGCAACAGGGTCGTACGCATGACTGATTGTTCTACAGCCAGGGGATTACACAGCTTGATGCTGTTGCGCCGCGGGTCGTCAGCATCCAGCCTTAACAGGTCCGCTGCCTCGGGGGCAATAAAACTGAAAGATACAATTTCATGCATCCCTTCAGCCACAAAGTGGTCGCGCACTGAACGCTGCAGGCGCTGGTGCAGCGAGGGACGATCAGAGATAACCTGCGCTACAGGCATGGAGGCCACAACCTGATCAAAACCGTTCAGGCGGCAGATTTCCTCTATCAGGTCAATTTCCCGTTCAATATCAATCCGGTACGAAGGAATGGTTACCTGAAAGCTGCCGTTGGTAACCGGCTGGACCTGAAATTCAAGGTTACGGAACAGCTCAGCCATCCGTTCTGCCGTCAGTGAGAGCCCCAGCATGGCATTGGCGCGTTCAGGACGGAAGGTTACTGAGACCGGTGCCTTGGGTGACGGAAAATTGTCGACCCTGCCAGTTGCAACACTTCCGCCGGCAAGCTGAGCCATCAAACTGGCAGCCCGATCCAGCGCTTTGGGCACCATCTCCAAATCCGCGCCACGCTCAAAACGGTGGGAAGATTCTGTATGTAATCCCAGACGTTTGCTGGTGCGCCGGATGGTTGGTGGATCAAAAAACGCGCTTTCCAGCAGAATGTCAGTGGTCGTGTCAGTAATTTCAGAGTTTTCGCCACCCATGATACCAGCCAAAGCAACGGCACGATCACGATCACAGATCATAAGATCAGAGGCTGCAAGGGTGCGTTCCTGACCATCAAGGGTGTTGAATTTTTCTCCCTCACCTGCCCTGCGCACGACAATCTGCCCACCGGCCACCTGGGTATAATCAAAGGCATGCAGAGGATGTCCAAGCTCTATCATGACCAGGTTGGTAATATCGACCACATTGTTAATGGAGCGGACACCCACGGCATTCAAGCGGTTAACCAGCCAGGCAGGCGAAGGAGCAATCCGGCAACCGGATATAAAACGTGCTGCATAGCGTGGGCACCCTGCTGCGTCCTGGATAGCCACAGATATCTTGCTGTCAACCGGCTCACCATACTCAGGCACGACGATCGACGGATACCGCACCCGCTTACCCAGCTTTGCAGCAATTTCACGGGCAATACCGATCACGCTGAGACAGTCAGCCCTGTTAGGTGTCAAACCGATCTCAAAAACGGTATCTTTGAGCCCCATAGCCTCAAAAAACGGTGTTCCAAGCGGCAAATCATCTGAGAGAATCATAATTCCGGCACTTTCATCTGCCAGATGCAGTTCCTTTTCAGAGCAGAGCATACCGCAGGATTCCTCACCACGGATCTTGGACCGCTTTATCTTGAAATCCCCCGGCAGTACCGCCCCGATCTGGGCCAAGGCAACCGTATCCCCCTGTTTGAAATTCTGGGCACCACAGACAACCGAGAGTATCTCTTTGCCGTTATCAACCTTGCAAAGTGAAAGCTTGTCGGCATTGGGATGCTGGTTCTTTTCAAGAACACGGGCCACTACCACCTCATCCATACCGCCGCCCAGTTGTTCCATGCCTTCAACCTCAAGGCCGAGCATGGTCAGCAGATGTCCCAGGTCAGCAGGTGACAGATCAAAATCAACGAACTCTTTCAGCCAGTTATAAGTAACTTTCATGGTCTCACCGGACTAAAACTGTTTAAGAAATCTGACATCATTTTCAAAGAGCAGGCGCATGTCACTGATGCCGTACTTCAGCATAGCAATCCGCTCAATCCCCATGCCAAAGGCAAAACCTGAGATGGTCTCAGGATCATAGCCCACATGACGGAACACCTCCGGGTCAACCATGCCGGCGCCCAGAATTTCCAGCCAACCGGTCTGTTTGCAGACTCGACAGCCGGAACCACCGCAGATCACACAGGCGATGTCAACTTCAGCTGAGGGTTCGGTAAAAGGGAAAAAGCTGGGGCGCAGCCTGACCCCGGTTTTCTGGCCAAACAGCTGATTGGTGAACGTGGTGAGTATCCCCTTCAGATCCGCGAAAGAGACCTGACTATCCACCATAAGGCCCTCGATCTGATGAAACATGGGGGAATGGGTCGCATCGGAATCACAGCGATAGACCGTCCCGGGTGCAATAATCCGCACCGGAGGTTTCTGTTTCAACATGGTTCGGATCTGGACCGGTGAGGTATGCGTCCGCAGCAACAGCTCATTTTCTACAAAAAAGGTATCCTGCATGTCACGGGCAGGGTGCTCAGGCGGAAAATTCAATGCTTCAAAGTTGTACCAGTCATGTTCGATCTCAGGCCCCTCTGCAACGGAAAAACCAAGACCGGCAAAGATTTCGCTTACCTCTTCTATGACAAGGGTAACCGGATGTTTACTACCTTGACGGCGCCCCCGACCAGGCAGGCTGATATCAATCCGTTCGGTGGCAAGCCGTTTGGCAGTAGCCTCTTCACGGGCACGATTCATAGTCTGCTCAATCAGTGCCTCAACCTCATCCTTAACCGTGTTAACCAGTTGACCGACCTTTGGCCGCTCATCAGCAGGAAGTGTCCCCAGCCCCTTCATCAGACCGGTCAACTCCCCCTTACGCCCCAGATAACGGACCCTGACGTCGTTCAGCATTTCCTCGGTGGTAGCTGCAGCAATGGCACTTAAGGCCTGCTGCCGCATCTGCTCAAGCTGTTCCCGCATATCTTTAATCCTTTAAACAAACGGAAAATGGAGTAGAACGGAAAAAAGGGAACAGGAGTACCTGACTCCCATCCCCTTTTTTCCGCAAACAAACCAGCTTTACAGCTGGGCCTTGGCCACTGCCGAAATCTCGGCAAACCCTTTCGGATCAGTGATGGCGATGTCAGCAAGGACCTTGCGATCGATCTGAACATCCGCCTTTTTGAGGCCAAAAATAAACTTGCTGTAGGAAAGACCGTTCAGACGTGAGGCAGCGTTGATGCGCATGATCCACAGTGAACGGAAGTCCCGCTTCTTGACACGGCGGTCACGGAATGCATAGTTCAGCGCCCGGTCAACCGCCTCGGTTGCGCTTCTGAACAACTTACTCCGTGCGCCACGGTATCCCTTGGCAAGCTTCAGAACCTTGTTGCGGCGTTGCCGCGACTTAAAACCACCTTTTGCTCTCGGCATCTTAGTACTCCTTCAGGTTTAATTGCCCGATCCGCAAGGGGCCGTTCCTCGCGGTTCTGGGTCGAAACAGCAAAAGCTGTTTCTAACTACATGTACGGAATCAAGGCGCAGATATTTTTCTGGTCCACTGCAGCAACGGTGTTGCTCTGACGCAGGTTCCGCTTACGCTTGCTGGTCTTGTGGGTCAGGATGTGGCTGGTAAAGGCATGGGCACGTTTTACCTTGCCGGTACCGGTCTTCTTGAAACGCTTGGCAGCGCCGCGATTGGTTTTGATCTTAGGCATCGACTTGCTCCTTCTTGTGTATATACGTTGTGAGTAGTACTAAATCTGAATCAGTGTTTCTTAACTTTAGGGGCTACAATCATGAACATCTGGCGGCCGTCAACCCGGGGTGAAACCTCAATGACCGCGATGTCAGCCAACTCAGAAGCAAATTTCTCAATCACCGCCCGCCCGATATCCTGGTGGGTTATTTCACGGCCACGGAAGACCAGTGTAACCTTGGCCTTGTTTCCTTCTTCCAGAAAACGGCGAACATGCTTAACCTTGAAGTCAAGGTCATGATCATCGGTCTTAGGCCTGATCTTGACTTCCTTGACCTGTACCTGTACCTGCTTTTTCTTGGCCTCTTGCTGTTTCTTGCTCTGCTGATACTTGAATTTGCCGTAATCCATAATCCGGCAGACCGGCGGGGTCGCCGTGGGCGACACCTCAACCAGATCAAGCTGGCGTGCCTCAGCAGCCTCCAGCGCCTCGCGCAGCGTCAGAATTCCTAATTGTTCGCCATCATGTGCAATAACACGCACTTCTGAAGCGCGGATGGCGTGATTGATGTTGACTGTTGCGGTTTTGGTGGGGGCAGCTATGACGACACCTCCTGAAAGAGTGGCCCTACTAGATTACTTGTAGGCCTTTGTTTCAGCTTCAACAAAAGCAATAAATTCATCCGGCTTCATGGCATGCAGGTTTTTCCCATCACGGTAACGTGGTGTCACCGTCCCCTGCTCAACTTCTTTATCACCAATTACCAACATGTACGGTATTTTCTGTAACTGTGCTTCACGGATCTTGAAATTAAGTTTTTCGTTCCGCAGATCTTGCTGCACACGAATCCCCGCACTCTTGAGCTGTTTGTACACCTCTTGAGCATAGGGGATCTGATTATCTGTAACCGTTAACACAACAGCCTGCACCGGGGCAAGCCACAACGGGAAATTACCGGCAAAATGTTCGATCAATACGCCAATAAACCGCTCAATTGAACCGAGGATAACCCGGTGCACCATGACGGGGCGTTTCTTTTCTCCGTCACTGGCAACATAGGTCAGATCGAACCGCTCGGGCAGGGTAAAATCGCACTGGATAGTAGCACACTGCCACCGTCTGTCAAGACAATCACGCAGTTTTATGTCAATCTTGGGGCCGTAGAAGGCACCATCACCTTCATTAACCTCAAAATCACGGCCAGTATCTTTCAGAGCACCAAGCAGTGCACCGGTTGCCCGTTCCCAATCCTCATCACTGCCGATTGATTTTTCAGGGCGGGTCGAGAGCTCCATCTCGTACTCAAACCCGAAGATTCCCATCACATCGGAGACAAACTTCAGGACGCCTTTAATTTCGGCATCAAGCTGCTCCGGTGTACAGAGAATATGGGCATCATCCTGGGTAAAACAGCGCACCCTAAGCAGACCATGCAACACACCGGCCCGCTCATGACGATGTACTGTACCCAGCTCAAAATAGCGCTGCGGCAGGTCTCGATAACTGCGCAGCTGCGATTTATAGATCATCATATGGGAGAGACAGTTCATCGGCTTGACACCAAAGCTCTGCTCATCCACCTCGGTAAAATACATGTTCTCGCGATAGTTGTCGTAGTGGCCTGAACGCTGCCAGAGTTCTGTCTTCAGTATCTGCGGACCAACAACGATATCATAATCACGCTTCAGGTGTTCTTTGCGCTCAAAATCCTCCAGCAGGGTGCGCAGCATGGCTCCCTTGGGGTGCCAGATGGCAAAACCGGCCCCGACCTCATCATTAAACGAGAACAGATCCAGCTCACGTCCCAGCTTACGGTGGTCTCGGCGCTTGGCCTCTTCAAGGCGGTGCAGATAGGCCTCAAGCTCCTTCTTGTCGACAAAGGCGGTACCATAGATCCGCTGCAGCATCCGGTTGTTTTCATCACCTCGCCAGTAGGCACCGGCAATGGAAAGCAGCTTGAATGCCTTGAGCTTATTGGTGTTCGGCACATGGGGGCCACGACAGAGATCAGCAAACTCCCCCTGCGTGTAGATTGAGACCGTTTCAGCGCCAATCCCCTCAATCAGCTCCTTCTTGTAGGGCTCCCCCATCTGCTCAAAAAAAGCAATCGCCTCTACAGCAGACATCACCTTGCGCGTAAGCGGTTGTCCAGCTGCCGCCAGCTCAGCCATCCGCTTCTCTATTTTCTCCAGGTCTTCCGGGGTAAATGGTGCAGCGACATCAAAATCATAATAGAAGCCGTTTTCCACAGCCGGACCAATAGTCACCTTGGCTGCCGGGAAAAGCTCCTTAACCGCCTGCGCCATCAGGTGCGAGGTGGAGTGCCGGATGATCTCGAGCGCTTCAGGGCTTTTTTCAGTAATGATGGCAACGCTGTCCCCATCAGAAAGCGGCGCTGAAAGATCAACCAACAGACCATTCACCTGCCCTGCCAAAGCTGCCTTGGCCAACCCGGCACCGATGGAAGCAGCCAGATCAGCAACCGTAGCACCAGCAGCAAGTTCACGTATAGAATTATCCGGTAGTGTCACTTGGATCATTGACATGAATGTATCTTTCTTTAAACAGAAAAGGCATCGGGAATGCCGATGCCGCTCTCAGTTCAATGGTAGGCGCGGGCGGTTTCGAACCGCCGACCTCTACCGTGTCAAGGTAGCGCTCTCCCCCTGAGCTACGCGCCTCCAGCAAGGGAATTTGTTAATTAGCAGCTTCTCCCGGAAAATGTCAAGCGGTTTTTAGCTCTTTTCTCAGCAGCAACGCCACATTCTCCACATGGGGCGTCTGAGGAAACATCTCAACCGGCTGCACTTTTAAACAATCGTAGCCTTTTCCAATCAGGATATCCAGGTCACGGGCCAAGGTCTGGGGGGAGCAGGATACATAGACAATCCGTTCAGGAGCAAACTCCGCCACCTTATCAAGAACCTCCTGATCGCAGCCTTTGCGCGGAGGATTAAGAACAATACAGTCAAATCGCAGGTCATCCTCAAGCAGGTCATCCAGAAGCTCCAGTACATCTCCTGCCTCAAAACGACAGTTCCTGACATTATTCAGGCGGGCATTACGTTTGGCATCAGCCACCGCATCCTTGTTCAACTCAACTCCCAGCACCTGCCTGGCAGCAGGGGCAAGGGTCAGCGCAATACCGCCGATGCCGCAATAAAGGTCCAGTACCTGTTGGCTACCATCCAGGCCGGCCCAATCACGAGCGGTTTCATAGAGTAACCGGGCGCCATCATTTTGAGCCTGTAGAAAAGAGCGTGGAGAGACCAGCAGCTCTACCTGCCCTATCCGCTCCTGAATAGTCTGCTGCTTGGTCAGAAAGTGATCATGGGCACCGAAAATGACGTTGCCTTCGCTGCTGTTGATATTCTGGCAGACAACCGCCACCTGCGGGACATTTTCCTGCAGAAAACGGGCAAGGTGGTGAATCTCGTTAAAGGCTCGCCGGGCAGTAACAAAGGTTACCATGACCTCATTGCTACTCTCTGAAACACGCACCACCAGATACCGCAGGATACCACTCTTGTTTTTCTCCTGATACACCGGCACCTTCAGCCTGCTGATCCCTTCACGCACCACCTTGATCACGGTGTTGATCATGGGATGGTGCAGCGGGCAATCCTCCAGATCCACCACATCATGGCTGGCACGTCGATAGATACCGATATACGGATCAGCATGGCTGCCTGCTACAGCCAGTTTTGCCGTGGTGCGATACTGCAGACGGCGTTCAGGAGTCAAAAGACGCGGTACAACAATCGGCTTGAGAGGCGGATATTGATTGAAAGCGGCCTGTACCAGATCCTGCTTCCAACGCAACTGCTCACCATAGCGCATGGCAATCAACGGGCAGCCCAGACAAAGGGCTGCATCTGAGCAGGGACAACGCTGTAGCCGCAGCGGAGATGGTTCAATCAGCTTAACCAGATCTGCAAAGACTATTGTCTTACCGATATGACTGATCCTGGCCAGACAACGATCCTGCGGCAGGGTGCCGGCCACCAGGATCTGCCTGCCCTGGTAATGGGCACTACCAATCCCCTCATCATCAAGCCGCTCAATCAGCAGATCAACGGCGACACCCCGTCGCAACCCGGATGGGGCTTCCTGTTCACGGGTCCCGGTCGGCTTCTGACGCGCCGCACCACCCTTCCCTGCTGTCTTAATCCGTGGTTTCATGGTGTGTACCTTTGACGGGCTGCCTCAAACAGCACAATGCCTCCTGCCACCGAAGCATTCAGCGATGAAATGCCACCGTAGTGCGGAATGGCAAGTAACAGATCACAATGCTTACGCACCAACGGCCTGATCCCTTCCCCTTCACTGCCAACCACCAGTGCCAGATTACCACGATAGTCAGCCTGATAGATATCCTTGCTCGCCTCCCCGGCCAGACCAAAGGTCCAGCAGCCGGCCTGTTTCAGTCGTTCCAGGGTCTGCACCAGGTTGGTAACCTGGATTACCGGCACAGTCTCAACCGCTCCTGCCGAGGCCTTTTCCACCACCGGGGTCATACCACAGGCCCGGTCTTTTGGAATAATCACCGCTTGTACACCTGCGCAGGCAGCAGACCTGATTAACGCACCAAGGTTCTGGGGATCCTGAATACCATCCAAAACCAACACAAACAGACCACCATCAGATTCCATATGGTTAGACAAGAAATCTTCAAGTTCTGCATAGACAAATGGGGCAACCTTCAGCACCACCCCTTGATGATGGGGATTACCAGCCAACCGCTCCAGATCTGCCCGTTCACGCCGTCGTACGGCAACACCCTTTTCTTCTGCCAAGGTTGCCAGTTTGGCAATCCGCTGATCCGTGCCACCAGTCTGCACAAAAAGCTCGAAAGCCTTGCGGTTTCCCCGCAAGGCCTCTCTGACCGGATTTATCCCATACAGGATATCTTCTTTCATTGTACACCCGTCACAATCTCGTCAACAATCAGCTCTGCAGCCTGTGCAGGATCAGCTGCCTTGGCAATCGGCCTGCCGATCACCAGATAATCAGCACCTGCCTGAACCGCTTCAGACGGGGTCATGATCCGCTTCTGATCATCAACCGATGCAAAAGATGGTCGCACCCCAGGGGTTACAATCAGAAAATCAGGCCCACAGGCAGCACGGATCGCCTGAATCTCCAGCGGTGACGCCACAACACCATCCATGCCGCTTTCCTTGGCCAGTTTTGCCAAGCGCACCACCATCTCTTCAACCGGCTGCTCAATCCCTACAGCCTTTAAGGTATCCTGGGTAGACGACGTCAGGATGGTTACAGCCAGCAGTCGGGGACGCTCAACCTCGCTGAACTCCTTGCGCACTGCCTGGCTGGTCTTTTCCATCATCTCCGGACCACCCAAGGCATGCAGATTGGCTAGCTTTACCCCTAAACGCCCAGCAGCCAGCATGGCCTGGGCAACGGTATTGGGGATATCATGGTATTTAAGGTCAAGGAATACCTCACCACCATGCTGTTTCACCGCAGCAACCGCAGCTGGCCCGGCAGAGGTGAACAGCTCCTTGCCCACCTTGAACATGCCAACCTTGCTGGAAAGCCTTTCAGCCCAACAGTCAATATCCTTCAGGTTATCCACATCCAGGGCAAAGATGATCTTGTTTTTTGCTTCGTCGCGGGTCATTCATATTCCTTTCAGATTTTATAAATGCAGTTTTTTGTACTGTCACAGAACCATCATCATGATGGATTTTAATGGCATGGCCACGCTGGAAAATTGCGCTGTGCTTTCCCCTCACAGCACCAGAAAAATCGACCGCCTGTACCTCATCATCAAGAACCTTTTTCTTCATAGCAACTCCTGCCACCTATCACATTATTCCTTCTTCCTTGAGGGAGAAGGTGGCCAAAGACCGGATGAGGGGGAAAACTTTACCGCCCCCAGCGCAGATCGTCCAGGCTCTTATCTCCAAGCATAACATTGGCATAAATATTAACTGCTGACCAGCCAGTGACCCGCTTGGCCCATTCATTCCAGGGTAACTGCTGCCCTTGATATTCAACCAGTTTATGGTTAATGATCTTGGCTGCTGATTCAGCACGGTCTTTGATGGTGACCTCAACTCCAGGTTGAATCAAATTTTGTTCAAAGAGTGCAGACAAGGTCGGGAATATAGTCCGGCTTTTCTTGGATTCATCGCCAGTTTCAGACACGTCTGCGGCAACGGCCTGATGGCGGGCAACCGGGGTTAACATTTCATCAAGTGAAGGAGGTGGGACGACACGTTCTACAACCAGTAAAAGCTGACTATCGCCATTTTTTACCGGTGACAGCCGAATACAGGAGATGTCTATACCATTCTGCACCAGCCATGCGCAGGCAGAAATCACTTCTTTATCAAATTCTGAGGCGACCAGGATGATTTTCTGACGGGAGTTAAACTCACCATTTCCAGCTTTTACAATACGATTGATTTCGCTACGTGCAAACTGTTCTGCTTCTTTACCGGCAAGCCTTTCTGACTCAAACTTCCTCAGATAAGGAGCGTATACCAGCTCTGCCAATTCATCAACCGTACGGATGCGAGAATAGGTTGCGGCATAGCGGATAGCCTGCATCTCAAACTTTTCAGCCCGTGCCTTGCAGTCGGCCATATCCCTCTTAATTTCAATCACCACCAGACAACCATCACTATCCAAGGCCACCAGATCGGCACGGCTTTTCTGCTCATTCACCACTTGGCGACCGACCAAAATAGCGTTTTTATCCCCCATTAGCAGGTATAAATTTTGGGCCAAAAACTCCTCAACATGTTCTTCCCTAAGCTTTAGAGCCGAAAAAGTTGTTGCTTCAAGAAGATCAGAGTTCGTACCACTGATTCCTTGACCATCACGAGTTTGTAAACTCATTATAGTAGTTTCCACTGACAATATATCCTTTTGGTATTTAACAAAATTATAGTCTTAGCGAACAGGAAGCATTATTGCTTGATTATTAGCAACATTAAAACATTCAATTGTTTTATTTTTATTAAAATTATAGCATAAAGGTAAGTTTGAGTTATTATTAGTATCAGATATTGCTATATAAAAATAGTCAATGTTTATTGCATACACATCGCAAAATGTTTTTATTAAGCTATAAGACCAATCTAACTCCTTTCTAGATGGCAATCTCCATTTATTTTATTCATTGCTGTTTATATTATTAAGTTAATAATATGGGTCTTTATTATTTTGTTTTAGTAATTTAAAGGTATAGCTAAACTGCAAATTATTTTTTATTATGGTTGCGTAATTATCATCATTATTAAATTCGATATTAGAAAGTTCTTTTTTGAAATAATCCAATCTTGCATTAAAGTGCCCTTCTGAGGGAATATATGGCTGCATAGGAATAACAATCCTGAATCCTAAGTCATTGGCACTATATTTAGATGACCCCTTAAATCTTGAGGCTGCAGAAATTCTCACTGGATCTGACTTAAACGAGCCACCTCTGAAAACGTATTTGCATTCGTTAGATGGTATAGTCTGCTGTTTAACCGGGTAAGACTGATAGCAACTTGTTGTCCATTCAGAAACATTGCCAATGGTATCAAACAGGTTAAAACGGTTTGGAATCAGTTCTCCAACATTGTGTGTCTTACTTTCTTTTCCTTGTTCCCAAATCCATCCAAAAATATTATGGGTAAAAACAAGCATTCCTTCTCCTGATAGGGAATAATTGCGCTTCATGGTTTCTAAGTCTTCTCTCTTCTCCTTAAGGGCTGCTTGAATAGCCAAGTCATTTGGATCAAAAGATTTACACCATCCTTTTTTAGCCCCACCCTCTTTTCCGGGTACGTCACAAGAGTCAAAACCCTTTGAGGTCATTTCAATTTCTTTTTCTAATTGTTTGATTTCAGCGAGATGCCCCTCTGATATCCAATTCTGCCCCCCATTTCTTGCAGCATATTCCCATTCAGCCTCTGTGGGTAGTCGATATATTCGACCAGCTAATCGGTCCCAAATGGTATTACTTGTCTGATATTCACGGTGACCTGTAGTTACATTTAGTTTTGCCAGAAAACTCTGTGCATCATCCCAGCTTACATTCTCAACCGGGCAGTTATCACCACAATTTTCGAAATGGCTGGGGTTGGTACCCATTAGCTTTTTCCATTGCCCCTGCGTTACTTCAGTTCTTCCTATAAAAAAATCATCCACACAGACTACATGTGTTGGCCGTTCATCTGCTGCGCCCATATCATTCCCCATCTTGAAACAACCACCTTTAACAAACGAAAATTCCATACCGGTGACAGGATCAACAACGGGCAATTCGTACTGTTTGCCACTGGGGTCGTGCAAAATGGTGCTGATAACAATCGGGGTGCTGTCTTTGCTGATTTTTGAAGACATCTCAAAACGGATCAGGCCTGCCTCAAATAGTTTCTTAAAATCAGGGGCTTCCTTTTTCGATATTTTCAGCATACCAGTTGACGCCAGTTGAACACCTTTTCCCTGTCTGGTTGCAACCTGCACAGGAAACGACTGTTTTTCTGCATCATACTTACCCAGCTGAGCCAATAGTTGCTCTGAAGGAATACTGTATTCCTGCTGGGCAAGTATGAGAATCTGCTCCTTAAGGGGTGCAACCTGTTGTTCGGCAAGGGTATGCACATCCAGACTAGCAAGTTCCTTATCACGCAGTGCCTGCAGGTCATCTTTTTGCTTCTGAATACGATCAGTATATTCCTGCCGCGTTTCAAACTCGCTCTGCTGTTGCCGGTCAAGGTCTGCAATTTTCTGGCTATACCGTTGCAGGACCTGTTGACGGGTTGGCGCCAGTTCACGCTCCAGAGTGGATTCAATTTCCTGCATACGGGCATGCAACTTTTTGATTTCAGCAACAGCTGATTCAATACTGGCGGAAGAGCCGGACAGCTGCAGATTTTGCTTGCGTTTTTCAAGGTCAGCCTTTAAGAGGGCCAGACGTTTTTCATCTTCAAGTTTCAGTGACTGCAAACGCTTGCGCTCTTTAGCCTCTGCTTCAATCCGCTGTTGTTCTTCTGCAAGTCGCTGCTGCCGTAACTGTTCAGCCTTTACACGTTCTTCAACTGCTTTACGGGCCTGTTCGGCATCCCGAAGCTGTTGTTCGTTCTGTTTGCGTTTTGCGTCAGCTTCAAGAGCCTCAAGACGTTTCTGCTCTTCCATAAGACGAGCAAGCTCTGTGCGAGTATCTGTCATTTTCTGCTCAACGCTGGGCACAAAGACAAAATCACCATTGCCAGAAAGGGAACCGAAACTGGGGGTTTGGACATAACCCCTGCCTTTGGCATCGTTAAAGACCCGTTCTTTCAGTATGGCCTGTATTTCGTTGGCGGTGATGAAGTCGCCACTTGCCTCCAGTATCTCAATCAGCCTGCCGGTAAAGACGGAGTGACCGCTGGGACCACCATCAAGAACCTGCTGGTCTTTCCCTCCCGCAGTCAGAACTTGTCTGACCCGTTCTTTGGTGATTTCTTTCAGGTAGGCAAGATCTCGGCGGGGTTTACTGTCAACCGCCCGTGTAGTCAAAAGGCCGCTGTAACAGGCGTCCATTGCGTAAAAGACATGCTTGGCAGGGACAATGCGGGAAATGGTATCCCTGATTTCAGTCATGGTGACATTGCGGTACACTTCATCGGCTGAACCGTCATAGGGGATCAGGAAGCCGATTTCTCCTTCCGGTGTCAGTTCCTGATTGCCATGACCAGCCCAGAACACAAAGAGCGAGTCGTTTTTCCCGATTTCTTTGGGAAGCTGCACGGTAAGCAGTTTCATGATCTGCTCTTTGGTGGCATCCTTGTTGTACAGGGTGAAAATTTTGTCAAAGCGGTAGTTTTTGGCAAGGGCTTGGGCCACCCCTTTGGCGTCACGGACAGCGTAGGAAAGCTGACGATCAGCAGGCAGGTTTTGATACTGGTCAATACCGATAATGACAGCATAGGATTTGTTGTAGAGGGGTACTTCAGCCTGCTGGCCACTAGCCGGGTCTTTAGCAATTACCCGCAGACCACGGGCGTCGGAGGCATGTGAGTTACATACAACAAGCAATAGAAACAAAAAAACAGTAACTAGACGCATTTATGTACTCCCGAACCCGCTATCCCTGTTTCTAAATTCCGTATGCTAGGCATTTGCCTTTACCATAGCTTCCAGAAGAGTCTTCAGGGGCAGAAAGAGTTTAAGGTTTTCATCACGAAGCTCTATAAATCCAAAGTGTTGATAAAATTTCTTGGCCTGTTCATCTTTTGCATCAACAAAAAAACCGGTCAACGCACCAGATAAACTGATTGTTCCCGCTACGCGTTGAATGGCATTAGCCAGCAACAACGCACCATATCCTTTTCCCTGATAGTGTGTATCAACAGCAAGCCTGGCAAGTTTTGCGCCAGGCAGTCGAGCGTTATTTGGCAGTGTTTTAGAATGCTGGACAGGCAGGCTGTTGGAATCTATTTCAAGAAAAGTCAAAGTAAAAAATCCAAGAATAGTGGCAGGCTGTTTTTTGTCTACCAACACAAAGGTATTGGAAAGCCCTTTTTCTTTGTGCTGTCTAGCGGTCTTCTGCAGAAAAAAGTTGAGTGCATCCACACCGCAATCAAACGATGTACGATCATGAAGCAGCCCAAGAGGCTCAACTGTCAGCATGCAACAAGCTGCGCATGCTTTCGCAGTGCTTCAACAAGTGTATCAGCGGGAGCTGGCGGGTTCTCCAGGGCATCCAGAAAAAGACGGGCATCCCTTTCTGAAAGACGTAGCTGTTCTTCCTGAGCCAAGATTTGATTAGCCTTATCCAGGGCTGCCTGAATCATAAACTGGTTAATGGTTGCCCCGTATACCGCTGCTGCTTTTTCAATAATAGTACGGTTTGAGTGCGGGACACGGGAGACAATCCTGTCGTCTGCCAAAACTTTTTTTGCTGTAGCTGTTCGCATAGAAGCTATCCTCCATACCAACTATAACAAATGTTGCCATTTTGGCAACCCAAATAGCTTAAAGAGGTTACCGCTCCCATATCTCTTTTTTGTCTTTACCCAGATAAGCCCGTTTAACCTCGGCATTTTCAAGCAGTTCTTCAGCCGGACCCTCCAGGATTACCTTGCCGGTTTCCAGCACATAGCCGCGGTCTGCCAACTTAAGGGCTGCCTTGGCATTCTGTTCCACCAGCAGGATCGTGACTCCCCGCTCCTCCCGCAGCCGCTGCAGCACCCGGAAGATCTCCTGCACCACCAGGGGAGCCAGCCCCATGGATGGTTCATCCAGCAGCAACAGTTTGGGGCGGGCCATCAGGGCACGGCCAATGGCCAGCATCTGCTGTTCACCACCGGACATGGTTCCGGCAGCCTGTTTACGACGTTCTTCCAGACGGGGAAAGAGCTGAAAGATCTCCTCCTTGTCCTTCAGGATATCTGCCTTGGGATCCCGTGCCCGGTAGCGCAGGTAGGCCCCCAAATCAAGGTTATCCTCAACCGTCATCGGTTTAAAGACCTGACGGCCTTCTGGTACTTGCGAAATGCCAAGCTTGACGATCCGATCCGGGGCCAGAGTCTTGATTTCTTCTTTTTGGAAGAGCAGATCACCACCAGTGGCCGGAGTCACACCGGAGATGGTGTTCAGGATGGTGGTTTTACCGGCGCCGTTGGCACCGATCAGGGTAACGATCTCCCCTTCTGCCAGATGCAGGGAAACATTCTTCAGGGCGTGTACCTTACCGTAGTAGGTATTGATATTCTTTAACTTTAACATTATTCATCATCCCCCAGATACGCTGCTATTACCTCTGGGTTATCCTGTATCTCCCGTGGTGTCCCCTCGGCCAGCTTCCGCCCCAGGTTCAGCACCACGATCCTGTCACAGATATCCATGACCAGCTCCATGTCATGCTCCACCAGCACGACCGTTACACCCAGGTCGCGGATCTTCCGGATCAGCTCAGCAAGTCCGACGGTTTCCTGAGAGTTCAGTCCGGCAGCAGGCTCATCCATCAGGATCATACGGGGTTTGCAGGCCATGGCACGGGCAATTTCAAGCATTCTGCCCTTGCCAAACGGCAAGTTTGATGCCTGAACATCTGACAATTGCTCAATACCGACAAAGCGCAGCCATTCGTGGGCCTCTTCACGGATACGGCGTTCTTCCTTAATCGTCCAGGGGGCCTTGAATGAACAGGCAAACAGCCCGCTTTTGCTCCTGCTGTGTAACCCGACCATCACGTTTTCAAGTACGGTCATCTGCCCGAACAGCTCGATATTCTGGAAGGTGCGCACCATTCCCTTGGCTGCCAGACGCTCCACCGGAATCCCGCTGATATCGTTGCCTTCAAAAATCACCTGACCACTGGTCTGTTGATAAATACCGGTCACAATATTAAACAGGGTGGTCTTGCCGGCACCATTGGGGCCGATCACGCCGGTAACTTGATTGGCATGAATGGAAAAAGACACATCATCTAAGGCAGTAACCCCGCCAAAGATCTGGGTGATGCCTTTCAGTTCAAGCATGGGCACCTCCCTTTTTATTCCTTAGGCCGGCAATCTTACGGAACAGATCCGGTATGCCACGCACAAGGCCGCCCGGCATGAAGATCGTCATAAGCATCAACAGGCCGCCATAGAAGACAATGTCATAGTCATGCATAAAGCGCAGAAATTCAGGTAGCATGGTCAGCAACAATGCCCCCAGGAAGGAACCGTAGATGCTGCCCAGTCCGCCGATCACCACCATGGTCAGCAACTCAACCGAGATATTGAAGCCAAAGGATGGCGGAGCGATAAAGGTCATCACATGGGCGTACAGAGAACCGGCAATGGCGCAGATCAGGGCCGAAAGGGCAAAGACCTGCACCTTGAGCAAGCGTGCATTGACCCCCATTACCCGTGCAGCCACCTCGGCATCATGGATGGCCCGGAAGGCCCGCCCGATCCGTGAGTTAGCCAGGTTGACCGAAAGCAGTACGCAGCCCAGCACAAAGCTCCAGACCAGATAGTAATTTTTAAAATCACTGTCAAAGACCAGCGGTCCCAGTTCCAGGTTGGGAATGCCTGAGAAACCGGATGGCCCCTCAGTCATGTCTATCCATTCATTAAAGACAATATAAACGATGATCCCCATCCCCAGGGTGGCCATGGCCAGATAGTGCCCCTTCAATTTCAGGATCGGAAAGCCAATAGCAAAGGCCAATCCTCCCACGGCAAGGGCAACCACCAGCATGGCAAGCCAGGGATTCCATTCGTAGGTTGTGGACAGAATAGCTGAACCATAGGCGCCCAGCCCGAAGAAGGCAGCATGCCCCAGCGAGATCTGGCCTGCATACCCCAGCAGCAGGTTAAGTGCCACTGCCAGCAGGGTGTGGATTCCCACAAAGACCAGTACATTCATCAGGTAATTGCCTGAAAAGGCCAGAGGTGCAAGCAGGACACAGACAGCAAAAATTACGTATTTGATCAATTCCTTTTTCACCGTTACACCCGTTCACTTTCCGGCTTACCGAACAGGCCTTGGGGACGGATGAACAGGATCAGCAACAGAATTACAAAGGCAATGGCATCCTTGTAACCGGAGGAGATCAGGCCGGCCCCCAGCGACTCCAGCACCCCCAGGATCAGCCCGCCAATCACCGTGGGAATGCCGCTGGACATACCACCGATAATGGCAGCACAGAACCCTTTCAGCCCCAGCATAACACCGACATCATAGGAGGTCATGGTCAGCGGGGCCACAATAATACCGGCCAGAGAACCCATGGCAGCACTAATCACAAAGGAAAGCAGCACCATCCGGCGCACGTCTATCCCTACCAGACCTGCTGCACGGGGATTATAGGAACAGGCACGCATCGCCTTGCCGCTGATGGTATGATTGAAGAACCACTTATTCAGGCCAATCAGCACCACCGTAATCCCCAGGATCCAGAAGTGTTGCGGCAAGACGGTGGCACCAGCAATCATGATCGGCTCATCGCCGGAAAATGGCGGCAGGGCGTGGGTGTCCTTGTCCCAGATCAGCATGGATAGACCGCGGATCAGAATTGAACCACCAATGGTAATGATGACCAGACTGATGGGGGATGCCTTGCTCAAAGGCCGGATTGCCAGCCGTTCAAAGACCAGACCAACCAGGGTGGCCAGCAGGACAGCCAGTGGAATAGCGGCCCAGAGTGGAAGCTTCAGGGTCTCCATCAAAAACAGGGTCAGCATACCGCCCAGCATGACAAACTCGCCCTGGGCAAAGTTGATGATACCGGTGGCGTTGTAGATAATGGAAAAGCCGATCCCGATCAGGGCATAGATAGCCCCGGTGGAAAATCCTGACAGCAGATATTGCAGCACCTGATTCCCGAGTTCCATACGATTTTAATACCAACCCTTTACAGACGTAAAGACAGGCGCTCCAAAACACCTGTCTTTACGATGATGTGTATTGCAATAAAGTTATCTTGAAGCACAGTTTTATCGTTCTGAGCCAAGAAAACAAAGCATGGTACGGAGGCGTACAACAGAGTACGCCACACAAGCCATGCTGAAGCGCGACTGGCTCAGGGCGAAAAAAGACTGTTTCTATTTGGCAATCATCCAGTCTTTGTTCTTGATCTCAACCATAACAAAGGCATCTTTATTCAGACCGGCATGATCCCCGGCTGAAAAGTTAAAGGTACCGCCAATACCATGGAAATCCTTGAGCCCCTCCAGGCCGGTACGGATTCCTTCAGTGGTTGCCCCGCCTTTTTCAATGGCGGCCTTGAGCAGCATCACCGCATCCCAGGCATGGCCGCCAAAGTGGTCGCCTTCAGCCTTGAACTGTTTTTGGTAGTCTTTGACATAGGCCATGAGCGATCCTTTTTGAGGATCATGCTTGGACAGTACGTCAGAGACAATAACCTTGCCGGATGGCAGTTTAACGCCTTCTGCTGCATCACCAGCCAGAGCGATGAACTTCTTGGAAGAGACACCGTGGCTCATATAGAGCGGCATTTTGAGTCCAAGCTGTTTGGCGTTCTTGGCAATCACTGCCGGACCGGGATTGGTACCCCAGACAATCAGCACCTGGGCCTGCGAACCGCGGATCTTGGTCAACTGTGACGTCATATCCGTATCTTTGGGGCCGTAGGTGTCATCCAGCACAATCTGCACGCCATATTTGCCAGCCAAAGACTTCAGCTGCTCCCGTCCTGAAGCACCAAAACCATCAGAGACGGTCAGAATAGCAACCTTGTTTTGCTTATGTTTCTGCAGATATTCATAGATCTTTGCCACTGCCAACCCGTCATTCTGGGCTGTCTTGAAGACATAGCGTTTGACCGGGTCAGTAATCTTGCTACCGGCTGCACAGGAGATCAGCGGAACTTTTTCCCTTTCAGCCACCGGAATCACCGCCATACTCTCGCCAGTGGTGCTGGGGCCGATAATGGCAACGACCTTGTCGTCCCTGATCAGCTTGGTTGCCATCTGGACAGCCTTGGTTGCATCACCGGCAGTATCGTACACCACCAGTTCCAGTTTCTGTCCCTTGATACCACCAGTTCTGTTGATAGTGTCCACCACCATCTTGGCGGTGTTGCGCTCGGGTTCACCCAGAAAGGCAGGAGGTCCGGTCACCGAAAAGAGACCACCAATCTTGATGGTACCGGCAGCAAAGGAAAGAGACGCACTAAGCAGCAGCAGTGCTGCAGTTGTCAGAGTTGTAAATCGGAAACGCATGCTGGTATCTCCTTTATTTCAGTATGGACCAGTCGCCCTTGTGAATCTTCACCATCTCAAAAGCCGACAGGTCCAGGCCATTATGATCGGCAGCCGACATGGTGAACACACCGGAGACACTCACCAGTTTCTTGGTCTGCTCCAGTCCGTCACGGATCTGGGCCGGGCTTGCTCCCTTGGTCTTGATGGCATTGGTTACCAGCAGGAAACCGTCATAGGCATAGCCGCCAAAAGTCGATGCCTCAACGCCGTGGGCCTTTTTGTAGGCAGCATCATACTCTTTCAAAAGCTTCTGTTGCGGATCGTTTTTAGGCAGCACATCGTAGATGGCAAGTTTCCCTGCAGGCAGCATGATCCCTTCCGCTGCAGCCGGGCTGGCCAGCTCAATATACTTTTTGGAGGCAACACCATGGCTCATATAGACCGGGGTCTTGATCCCAAGCTGTTTGATGTTCTTGGTGATAATGGCAGGACCGGGGTTGGTGCCCCAACAGATAATTGCATCAGCCTTGCTGGAACGGATCTTGGTCAACTGCGGGGTCATATC